>CAYTXA010000027.1:0-15679 GCA_964440865.1 uncultured Muribaculaceae bacterium
GCTACCACGAGGCGATGCGCCTGCTGAACGTCGCTCCCCCGTCGATCGAGCCGCGCGCCAGCGGCCACATCATCGAGCAGATAGAGACCATAAAGAAGATCCTCGAGGCCGGCTACGCCTACATCAGCAACGGAAGCGTGTACTTCGACGTAGAGAAATACAACAAGGGCCACCACTACGGAGTCCTCTCGGGGCGCAATCTCGACGACACGCTCGAGGGGACGCGCAGCCTGGACGGCCAGTCGGACAAGCACAACCCCTACGACTTCGCGCTCTGGAAGAAAGCCGACCCAAAGCACATAATGCATTGGCCATCACCATGGAGCGAAGGTTTTCCGGGATGGCATCTGGAGTGCTCCGTCATGGGAGCGAAATATCTCGGCAAGGAATTCGACATCCATGGCGGCGGAATGGACCTCATGTTCCCGCACCATGAATGCGAGATAGCCCAGAACGTGGCATCGCGCGGCACCCAGGGTGTCCGCTACTGGGTGCACAACAACATGATCACGATCAACGGCCAGAAGATGGGAAAGAGCCTCGGCAATTTCATCACACTTCCGGAGCTGTTCGCCGGCACGCACAAGGCGCTCGAGCAGGCCTACAGTCCGATGACTGTCCGCTTCTTCATCCTGCAGGCCCACTACCGCGGTACGCTCGACTTCTCGAACGACGCTCTGAAGGCTGCCGAGAAGGGCTACAGGCGCATAATGCAGGCGGCAAAGGATCTTTTCTCCCTTGCAGGGACAAAGGAGCCAAGCTACGCCTATGGCGAGTTCTGCCAGGACATAGCGCCTGACACCTGCCCCGAGGGCACGTCCAAGGAAGTGCACGACATCTATGAGGCTACCTACGAGGCTCTCTGCGATGACCTCAATACTCCGGTCGCCCTTTCGCACCTTTTCGATGCCGTGAAGCTCATCAACAGCGCAAAGGACGGAAAGGCAAAGCTCTCCGGCACAGACATGAAGGTGCTTTGCCAGCTGTTCGACGACGTTGTGTTCGGCGTGCTGGGCCTCGTGGACGAGAACGCTGCGGGCGGAGACCAGTCGCAGAAGGTGATTTCCGGGCTCATGGACATGGTCCTCGAGGAGAGGGCCGAGGCAAAGGAGGCCAAGGACTGGGCAAGGAGCGACGCTATCCGCGAGCATCTGAAGGCGCTGGGTATCAGCGTCAAGGACACCAAGGACGGAGCCGAATGGACCCTGGACTAGCACACAGGGCATCTGCTGTCATAGTCGCCGTGGGAATTTGTCTCGCGGCGGCTTTTTCGTGCTCTCATGGGAAGGGAAATTCCATGGGAGATTTGCTGCAGGAGCTTGACCATGAGATTTCCATCTCAGACAAATACGTCAAGGACAAGCTCCTCAGGATCCAGACGATGGAAAACAAGCTACAGTCCCGGGGGGTTTCGAAGGAGCAGCAGTACGACATCTACGGAGAGCTCTACAATGAATATTTCCCCTACAACTACGTCACTGCGCAGGACATCCTGGAGAGCAGGAAAAATCTTGCGAGGGAAAGCGGGGACATCGGGAAACTGAACGACGTGCTTCTCGACGAGGCACTGCTCAACACCACCGCAGGAGTCTATCTCCAGGCGCTGGGCGTGCTGCAGGATGGCATAGACACCCTGACCCTGACGGATTACCAGTACATCAAGTACCTCAACGTGTGCCAGCGCTTCTGGTACGACTACCACGAGTACATGCCCGATGACCCGAACGCTCCCCAGATGCTCCAGAGGGCATTCCGGTACAGGAAAATGCTGCTTGACGCCACTCCGGAAAGCTCCCTTCTCCACCAGCAGATCACGGTCCTCCAGTGCATGGACGACAAGAACCTCGAGCAGGCGGACTTCCTGAACAGGAATCTCCTGGCCAGGATGGATTCCTCCTCCCACGACTATGCGCTCCACGCCTACTACGAGGGAAGGATCAACGAAGAACTTGGAAAGACGGAGGACATGAAGGCATGGTTCGCCAGGTCCGCGATGTGCGACATACGATCGGCCACGAAGGACAATGCCTCTCTGTTCAGCCTCGCCCGTCAGCTCTTCAGGGAGGGAGACGTAGAAAGGGCATTCACCTACACCGAACTTTCCCTCAATGACGCTCTGGCCTATGACGCCAGGCTCCGGCAGTGGCAGATCGCGGCAGTGCTTCCGGAAATCCAGACAGCCTACACCGGGAATCTCCGCCGGCAGGAGGCAAGGGACAAAGGGTTCATCGCTGCGTTGAGCATCCTGATGGTTCTCATCCTTGTCACAGCAACCTACACTCTCAACATGTACCGTCTCCAGAGGAAGAACAGCCGACGGATTTCCGAGATGAACACCCAGATCAGGAAGTACTCCGACTCACTCGAGAAGATAAACAACGAGCTGAACGGCAGGAACAAGGAACTTCTGGAAGCGAGCGCGGCGAAGGAGGAGTACATCGGACTGTTCCTGTCCATGTGTTCGGAATACATAGACAAGTTCAAGAGCTACGAGAGTTCCGTGAGGAAACGTCTCCTTGCGGGCGAACAGGACAAGATTATCAAGGAGGCCAAGGCGCATGAAACCGTGGACAAGGAGCTCGCGGAATTCTACCATGTCTTCGATGAGTCATTCCTGAGGCTATACCCGAAGTTCGTCGAACAGTTCAACGAGCTTCTGATGCCACAATTCAGGGTCGTGCTGAAGGAAGGGGAACTGATGAACACCCAGCTCCGCATCTTTGCGCTGATCCGGCTCGGCATCACCCAGTCCTCCCGGATCGCCTCCATGCTGCGCTACAGCGTCAACACAATCTACAACTACAGGGCGCAGACGAAGAATGCGGCCATCGGAGATAGGGAAAAATTCGAGGACAAAGTACGGAAAATCGGGAGCTAAAAGGCACTTTTTCCACTAAAAACAACAAGATAGACTAGAGCTCAAATCGCTGTTTTTCAGCGGTTTGTGCTTTTTCATCTCCGTAATAGAATCCACTTAAAAAAATTCAGTCGTCCGTAAAAATTTCCGGAAATCCACTTTTGAAACGATGATTATCCAGCATAACTGGCTATAAATCAATTGGTTGCCCAATCCACTTCCCCTTCCGGTCTCCCAATTTTCCAAATTGTTTTTGCAGGGAAAATTTTTTATCGAATTTAGTGGCTGGATTTTTAGCCAAACCAATTATATCAACTAACACATACACACAATGACAGCCAAATTCTTTTGGCGAGTACTGCTCTCAGCAGCCATCCTCGCCGGAATCGGAACAGCCAGCCTGAGTGCCCAGAATACAGAAATCAGGGGCACAGTGGTTGACGAGACCGGGAACGGAGTCATCGGTGCAGGAGTCATCCAGTCCGGGACGACGAACGGTACGACCACCGACCTCGACGGACACTTCTCCATCACCGTTCCGCAGGGTTCAACACTATCATTCTCCTGTATAGGATATGTATCGCAGGAGCTCCCCGCAACCCAGGACATGCGTGTCGTCCTGGCAACAGACAACCTGATGCTGGAAGAGACCATCGTTGTGGGCTACGGCGTACAGAAAAAGAGCGTCGTGACCGCCTCGATCGCATCGGTTTCTTCCGAGTCTCTCGACAAGGTCGCCTCCCAGCGAGTTGACCAGGCTCTGAAAGGCCTCGCGGCCGGAGTCAACGTCACCTCCTCATCGGGACAGCCTGGCGCCGCATCCCGCATCCGCATCCGCGGTACGGGCACCATCAACAATTCCGATCCTCTGTATATAGTGGACGGGATGCCGATCGAGGGCGGAATCGACTACCTCAACCCGAGCGATATCGAGAGCATTGAGGTACTGAAGGATGCCGCCTCCGGAGCAGTCTACGGCGCACGTGCCGCCAACGGAGTCATCCTCGTGACCACGAAAAAGGGCGAGAAGGGCCGCGTGAGAGTCAACTACGACTTCTCCTACGGCATTTCCAGCCCGTGGAAGGAAAGGGACGTCCTCAACGCGTCCGAGTATGCACTGATGCAGAACGAAGGCAGGATCAACGCCGGCATGGTTCCGGTCTACAATGACCCATGGTCCTACGGCGAAGGAACGAATTGGCAGAAGGAAGTCTTCAACTACAACGCTCCGCAGCAGAAGCACGAGCTCAGCGTCAGCGGCGGCTCCGAGAAGGTAAACTACTATCTCTCGCTCGGTTACCTCAACCAGGAGGGTATCGTGGGCGGAAACTACGGAAGGTCCAACTACGACCGTCTCACTCTCCGCTCCAACACGTCCTACGTCCTGCTGGACAAGAAGGATGAGCGAAGCTACCTGAACAACATCGTGCTGAGCAGCAACCTTTCCTATGCGAAGATCGCCAGCACCGGAATCGAAACCAACTCGACATGGGGATCACCCCTCGGATCCGCGCTCGCGCTCTCCCCTATCCTCGGAGTATACGCAACGGACGAGCAGCTTGCCGAATACGCTTCCCTCTATGCCGGCCAGACACTCCTCACCGGAAAGGGCGGCACCTACATGGTCCCGGGAGGATCCTACAATGAGATGGTCAACCCCGTCGCAAGCCTCTCTCTCCCCGCATCGAAGGGATGGAGCCACAAGGTCGTAGGCAATTTCTCCGGAGAACTCCAGATCTGGGACAATCTCCGCTTCAAGAGCACCTTCGGCGTCGACATGTCCTTCTGGGGCAGCGACGGCTACACGCCTCTCTTCTACCTCGGAACCAACAACAAGTCCGACAAGACCATAGCTTCTTCCGAAAGCGACCACAGCACCGTATGGCAGCTGGAGAACACCCTGACCTACAACAAGGAAATCGGGCTCCACAATTTCACCGTCCTCCTCGGCCAGAGCGCCAAGGGCAGCAACGGCCAGTACCTCGGAGGTTCCCGCTATGACCTCAAGAGCTACAAGAAGCCCTACATCGACTACGCAGAAGGCCTTCAGGAAGACGGCAGGATGAGCGTCTACGGCGCGCCCTACGCCAAGAGCCGCCTCGCATCCTACTTCTTCCGCGCCGACTACAACTACGCTGAAAGGTACATGGCTGAAGTCACGGTACGCCGCGACGGAAGCTCCCGCTTCGGAAGCGAAAACCACTGGGCAACGTTCCCGTCCTTCTCTCTTGGATGGAACGTCCACAACGAGCCTTACGTGACGCTCCCCTCCTGGTGGAACATGCTGAAGGTACGCGGATCATGGGGTGAGAACGGAAACGAGAACATCGGAAACTTCCGCTACACCGTCCTGACCGAGTCCAACAACAACTACATCTTCGGAAAAGACGAGACTGTCACCACCGGCACCAAGGCCGGAGGCATCGCCAACGAGAAGCTGAAGTGGGAGACCTCCCGCCAGACCGACATCGGAGTCGACATGGCATTCCTCAGGAGCGCCCTTACCCTCACGGTCGACTGGTACCGCAAGGTCACCGACGGCATGCTGATGGAGATGAACATCCCGTCCTATGTCGGTGAGTCCAAGCCTATCGGCAACGTCGGAAAGATGCGCAACAGCGGTCTCGAAGTCATCGCCGGATACAAGTTCGACCTCGGCAAGGACTGGCACTTCAGCGTTGGCGGCAACATCTCTACCCTCTCCAACAAGCTCATCGAATATGGCAACGAGAGCGGTTGGGCAAACCTCGACAGCTTCCAGGGTACCGGAACAATTTCCCGCGCCCAGAACGGCAAGCCATTCCCGTTCTTCTACGGCTACAAGACAGACGGCATATTCCAGAACAATGCCGAAATAGCCTCATACACAGGCCCGGACGGCACCCCGATCCAGCCCAATGCAGCACCCGGCGATGTCCGTTTCGTCGACATCAACGGCGATGGCGTCATCAATGACGACGACCGCACCGACATCGGAAACGGAACTCCTGACTGGACATGGGGCATCAACTTCTCCGCACAGTGGAAGAACTTCGACTTCTCGATGCTCTGGCAGGGAACCGTCGGAAACGACATCTTCGACGCCACAAGGCGCACCGATATCGCCAGCACCAACCTTCCTGCCTACATGCTGAACCGCTGGACCGGCGAAGGCACATCCAACAAGTACCCGCGCTACGTCATCGGCGACTCTGTCAACTGGCTTTCCTCCGACCTCTACATCTATGACGGGTCATACGCCCGCCTGAAGGATATCCAGATCGGATACACTCTCCCGGAGAACATTACGCGCAAGGCATTCATCTCCCGCCTCCGCCTCTATGTAGCTGCCGAGAACCTCCTTACCCTGACGAGCTACCATGGCTATGATCCCGAAATCTCCTCCGGCGGCACATCCCTCGGAATCGATTACGGTGTCTATCCGCAGGCCCGGACCTTCATCTTCGGAGTAACTGTAGGATTCTAATTTCGACCATATCATGAAAACACTCCATAAAATATGTCTCGCTGCCGCAATCGCTTTCGTGCCCGCGGCATGTACAAACGACTTCCTTGAGGTAGAGAACCCCACCGCCGAACCCGTTGAGGAATATTTCACTACCGAGGAGCATCTCACGGAGGCTCTTGTTGCAGCCTACGATCCTCTCGAATGGACAGACTGGAGCTCCATGGCCCAGTATGACCCGATCAACCTCGTAAGCGAGGCCATGGCAGACCAGCTCTGGGTCGGCGGTTCGGACAAGACCGACAACCAGTTCCTGCACCTGATGGCAAACTATGAGGCAACTCCGAACATCTGCCTCACCGCCATCTGGACAATCGCCTATAGCGGAATCAAGCGCTGCAACGACGTCATCTCCTATATCGGGAACGTGGAAGGCCTCAGCGAAGAGACCGCGAAGTCCTACGAGGCCCAGGTACGCGTCCTCAGGGCATTCTACTACACATGGCTCTGGAAATTCTGGGGCAATGTCCCGTACTATGAGGAAAACCTCAAGTCCCCGTTCACCGCAGAGCAGACCCCCGCTGACCAGGTCTATGAAAACCTCATGACCGATCTCCAGGGAGCAATCGACCTCGGTGCCCTTCCCATGAAGTGCAGCGACGCCGACGCAGGTCACATCACCAAGGCTATGGCATACATGCTCTATGCCGAGGACGCCATGTACAAGAACGACAAGGAACGCCTTCCCAAGGCTCTGTCCTACATGAAGGAGATCATCGCTTCAGGCGAATATTCCCTGACCCCGGACTACGGCGACATCTTCAAGAACGAAGGCGAGTGGAACGACGAGTCCATCTTCGAGATCACCTACAAGAGCGAAGGCGCCGTCCGCGGCTGGAGCTGGGCAAACGGTGCCGGCGGTACCGTCATCCCGAGGCTCATCAGCCCGAAGGACTGGGGCGGAGACAGCGACCACGACCAGGGCTGGGGATTCTTCCCCGTCAGGACCGAAACCTACGAGATGTACTCCGAGGGTGATGCCCGCCGCGAAGCGACCTGCTTCGATGCCAGGAACACCGGAAGCGGCAAGTACACTGCCCGTTATCAGGACACCGGATACTTCCTCGAGAAGTACATTGCATACGTAGCCAACCGCGAAGGAGCTCTTTCCGACGCTGACTTCGGATTCAACAACAACATCCGCTACTACCGCTATTCCGAGACCCTCCTCAACGCAGCCGAGCTCGTAGTCGAAGGTTACGGCGACGGTGACGCCGAGAGCTGGCTCAACGCCGTCCACAGCCGCGCCATCGCCGGCGAGACCGTGACCCTCAGCCTCGACAACATCAAGCAGGAGCGCCGTCTGGAGTTCGTAGGAGAAGGCAAACGCTACTGGGACCTTGTCCGCTGGGGCGATGCGCCCACGGTTCTCGTTCCCGATTCCTACGGCTACAGGACCAACACCTGGAGCGAAAGCAAGAGATACCTCCCGATCCCGCAGAGCGAAATCGACGCCACTGCCGGAACGAGCCATCCTCTGACCCAGAACAACTATTAGACAGCATATTACGATGAAAAAGATATTAACTGCAATCGGTCTCGCATCCCTGCTTTTCCTCGGCGCATGCTCGCAGGAGGAAATCCATCATCCAAGCGAATCCGAAGTTCCGTCCGCAAGTGACATCGGCACTCCGGTCGTGACTGTGGACCAGACCACGAACCAGGTCACATTCTCCCTCCCGGAGGGCGTGAAGGGCGTGATGCCGGTCTGGATTTTCCCCGACAAGAAGGGACAATTCAACACATATTCTTCCAGGGACGGCCTGACAAAGGTCTTCACCGCCTCCGGCGACTACACCTACAGGATGAAGATCCTCGGCGCGTCGGGAGTATCCCCCGACTACTATGAGGGCACATTCCACATCGACAACTCCATGATCAGCTTTGACAAGTACATCACCTTCCTTTCCGGAGGCTCTTCGAAGGAATGGAGGATCAAGGGCGAGGCCGACGGCCACATGGCATGCGGCGAACCCGGAAGCGACGGTACGAACTGGTGGAGCGCAAAGGCCTGGGAGAAGCAGGACTCCGGCATGTATGAGGACCGCATGACCTTCACATCCGACGGCAGCTACACCTACGATTCCGGAGACGACGGCATGACATTCGTCAACAAGGACAACGTGACCGTATCTCCCTATCTGACAGGACAGGAAGCCGACTACAACTTCGCGATGGAAGACGTCACTACCACATACTCGTTCGAAGTCGACGGCGACGACCTCTACCTCGTGCTCGGTGCCCCGGCATTCCCCTACATCCCCGATGATGCATGGATCTCCGCCCCGAAGTTCAAGGTACTCAGCGCCAACACCAAGACCATCGAGCTCGTAAGCGACAACGGCTCCATCGCATGGCACTTCACCCTCTCCTGCGAAGAGCCGGACAACAGCGGCAAGCCGTTCGAAGGCTTCAAGTACAACGCCGAGAGCAACCTCTGGCTGCCTGCAGACGCAGCCCACACCTACTTCCAGTTCAATGCGACCGGAAATGACTGGGCAACCGTCGAAAGCCCGGAAGTCACCTACGAGAACGGAACCTACAGCTTCACGCTTGCTAGCGCATCCGTGGCCCAGTGGCAGTCCCAGTTCATGATCATCCCTGACAACGCCCTCCCGCTCAGCGCAGGAACGAACTATGACTTCTCCGTCAAGCTCACTTCCAGCACCGACATCAACGGCGTGACGCTCAAGCTGACGGACACCTCCGACGACGGAAACTATCTGTTCGTGGAGCAGACCAACCTCACCGCGCTCGAGGAGAAGATATTCTATCTCACCGACCTCGCAGGCATCGATGCCGCAAGCGTCAAGATGGTATTCGACTTCGGCGGCAACCCGGAGAACAGCGAGATCACCATCAGCAACATCGTCCTGAAGGACCATGCTGTCGATGACGGCACAGTCCTCCCCGACGACAAGCCCGACACGCCCGAGACTCCGGACATCGCCGACTTCGTCGACTACTCCGACCCGCTGAACCTCTGGAAGGACGTGGATGCTGAAGGTGCCCATACATTCTTCCAGTACTATGCCCCGAACTGGGCACAGCTTGAGAATCCGGCCATAACCGAGGGCAACGGTACCTATTCCTACTCCAGCCCGACCGCTACCAACGCACAGTGGCAGAACCAGTTCATGATCATCCCCGCCGAGGGACATGAGCTCACCCTGACCATGGACAAGCTCTATGACTTCAAGTGCAAGATCACATCCTCCACCGATATCCCGAATGCGACAATCAAGCTCGTAGACGTCACCGCTGACGGCAACTACCTCTTCACCGAGAATGTAGCTCTCACCGCCTTCGAGGAGACCGAAGTCAAGTTCGCAAAGGTCGGCGCAGGATACGAGAAAGGCGCATTCACAGCAGACGCGGCTGTCAAGATGGTATTCGACTTCGGCGGCAACCCCGACAACACCGACATCACGATTTCCAACATCATCATTCAGGAGCACCGTGATTCCCAGTCAGATGGCGGAAACACTTCCGAAGGTGTCGCCTATGACGACCCCGCGAACATCTGGCTTCCCGCCGATGCTGCCCACACCTACTCTCAGTACTATGCCCCGGGCTGGGCACAGCTCGAGAATCCCGAGGTTTCCTACGAGAACGGCAAGTACTCCTTCAGCTGCCCCTCTGCCACAATGGAACGCTGGCAGAACCAGTTCTTCATCATCCCGGATGCGCCCATCGCGCTTTCCGCAGAGAAGAAGTACGGTATCCGAGTAGTATTCAACACTTCCGTAGACCTTGCAGGGCTCATCACCGTGAAGGTAGTGGACACTACCGATGACGGGAACTACCTCCTCTCCCTCGGAGACGACGGAACAGCCCGCCTGTCCTCAACAGCCTACGAAGACCTTGTCTACACGGCAAGCGGACTGCAGGGAATCGACGCCGCGGCCATCAAGATGGCATTCGACTTCGGCGGCAACCCCGACAATACCGACATAACCATCTCAGGCATAACATTATGGGAGGAATGATGAGATTGTACAATATACTGATTTCGGCATCGCTGCTCGCCCTCGTATCGTGCGGGGGCGGCGGGGATGACCCAACGCCCGCTCCGGAAGCTACCATCACCGCTCCGGACAGCGTCATGGTCAACGCCGGCGCAGGAGAGGGCAGCTTCGAAGTAACCGCTTCCGATTCATGGGAGGCCTACAGCAACACCTCATGGATCAGCAACGTATCCCCCGAATGGTCCAAGAGCACTTCCGGGACCGTGACCTTCTCCGTGGACGAGAATCTCCAGAGTTCCAAGCGCATAGGGACTATCGTGATCAAGTGCGGGACTACCCGTCACAAGGTGCCCGTCGTACAGGCTCCCCACATAACTGACGAGAACATCGCCACACCGGAGGGGTACCACCTCGTATGGCACGACGAGTTCGAATCCGGCGACCGTCCCGACACCAAACTCTGGTACTATGAGACCGGAGCCGGCGGATGGGGCAACAACGAGATCCAGAACTACGTCAGCCCGGAGACCCCTGCGGGGACAAACCTGGCGAAAGTCTCGGGAGGCATCCTTACGCTCACCTGCCTCAAGGAGGAGGGCCAGGTCTACAGCATCCGCGTCAACACGAAGGAGGCATGGACCTACGGCTACTTCGAGGCGAGCCTGAAGCTTCCTTCCGGAAAGGGCACATGGCCTGCATTCTGGATGATGCCGAAGAACTTCACCTCGTGGCCTGAGGACGGAGAGATCGACATCATGGAGGAGGTCGGCTACAATGCCAACTACTGCTCCAGCACGGTCCACTGCAAGAAGTACAACAACGGCGGAACCGCCATCGAGCACGCCGAGCGCAAGATCCCGACGGCACAGTCGGAGTTCCACACCTACGCTCTCGAATGGACGCCTGACTACATGATATTCTACATCGACGGGGAGAAGCTTCTCCGCTACGACAACGACAAGAAGGGATACGACTCATGGCCTTTCGACAACCCGTTCTACCTCAAGCTCAACCTTGCATGGGGCGGAAACTGGGGTGGTGCCCAGGGCGTGGACGAATCCTGTTTGCCGGCTGACTATCAGATAGATTACGTCAGGGTATTCCAGAAAGACGAATAAGACCCATGAAATCCTATAGAATAGCTCTGGTGCTTCTTGCCGCCGCATTGACGGCGGTGGGATGCACCCAGAAAGATCCTACTGAGAAGAAGATCGACGAGCTGCTCTCGAAGATGACTCTCCGGGAGAAGATCGGACAGATGAACCAGATCTCCGTCAACGATGCCGAAAGCTGTGCCGAATCCGCGAGGAAAGGCGAGATAGGCTCAGTCCTGAATCTTGTCGACCCCGTGCAGATCAACAAGTTGCAGAAGGCAGCCGTCGAGGAGAGCCGTCTGGGGATTCCGATTCTCGTCAGCAGGGACGTGATCCATGGATTCAAGACCGTGCTTCCGCTTCCGATCGGCCAGGCCGCGACCTTCGACCCCGCCCTCATCGAGAAAGGAGCTCGCGTGGCTGCCGACGAGGCAACCGCATGTGGCGTCAGATGGACATTCTCCCCCATGCTGGACATCGCGAGGGACATCCGCTGGGGACGTCTTGCCGAAGGGTATGGAGAGGATCCGTATCTTGATACCCAGATGGGCCTTGCCACTGTCCGCGGCTACCAGGAAGCAACGACTCCGCTCGCTGCCTGCATAAAGCACTTCGTAGGCTACGGCGCCACCGAAGGAGGCCGTGACTACAACAGCACGACCATCACCGAGAGGCAGCTCCGCAACATCTACTTCCCGGCTTTCAAGGCGAGCGCCGATGAGGGAGCCATGACCCTGATGACGAGCTTCAACGCCAACGACGGTATTCCTTCGACCGGAAACAAATGGCTCGTGGACGATGTGCTGAAGGGAGAGTGGAATTTCGATGGCTTTGTCGTAACTGACTGGAACTCAGCAGGAGAAATGGTCACCCATGGATATGCCACCGACCTTAAGGATGCCGCAAGGCTTGCTGCTGATGCAGGAGTCGACATGGACATGATGTCCTACGGGTTCATCACCTACATCGAGAATCTTGTGGCAGAGAAGAAGCTTTCCGAGGCAAGGATCGACGATGCTGTCAGGAGAATCCTGCGTGTGAAGTTCTCTCTCGGACTGTTCGACAATCCCTATGTCGATGAGCATGGCTGGGAAAAGGCGCTCTATACGTCTGAAAATCTTGCAGTTGCGCAGCAGACTGCCGAGGAGTCGGCAATCCTTCTGAAGAATGAGGACGACGTCCTCCCGCTGAAGGCGGGAAGCCGCATCCTCGTTACCGGTCCGCTCGCCGACTCTCCGTATGAGCAGCTTGGGACATGGGCATTCGACGGGGATTCCACCCACACCGTAACCCCGCTTCCCGCGCTCCGTGAGAAGTTCAGCGTGACGTACATTCCGAGCCTCGAATACTGCCGCGACGAGAACACTTCCTCGTTCGGCAGGGTAAGGGCAGCCGCGGCGAGTGCAGACGCTGTCGTAGTGTTCGTCGGGGAAGAGGCTATCATGTCCGGAGAGGCCCACTGCCTCGTAGATCCAAGCCTGAAAGGTGCTCAGAGCGAGCTGATTGCAACCGCCCATGCATCCGGAAAGCCCGTTGTCGTCGTTGTGATGGCCGGCCGGCCGCTGATCATCGGGAAGGATCTGGAGAACTGCGACGCGATGCTCTACATGTTCCATCCCGGAACGATGGGAGGTCCCGCAATCGCGCGTCTGCTCGACGGGGAGGTTTCTCCGTCCGGCAAGACTCCGATGACCTTTCCCGAGGCTGTGGGACAGACTCCGATCTACTACAACCATGAGAACACCGGCCGCCCGAATACCGGCACGGAAACCCTTCTGTCCGACCTGCCCCGTGCAGCGGGACAGACTTCCAACGGGTGCACGTCATACTACCTCGATGCCGGCTACGGTCCGCTGTTCCCCTTCGGCTATGGCCTTTCCTACGGAAAGTTCGAATACAGCAATGTTTCCGTCGAGAAGAATTCTCTCGGAATGGCCGACACACTGAAGGTCAGCTACACGCTGACAAATGTCGGAAAACATGACGCCACCGAGGTCGCTCAGCTCTATGTCCGTGACATGGTCGGGTCTGTTGTCCGCCCTGTCAGGGAACTCAAGAGGTTCGAGAGGATCAGCGTCGGAGCAGGAGAGAGCGTAGAGTGCTCTTTCTCCCTACCCGTAAGCGAGCTGGCATTCTGGAATGCTGACATGGACTACGTCGTCGAGCCCGGCGAATTCCAGCTCTGGGTCAGCGGCGACTCCGCCTCCGGCACTCCGCTCCCCTTCTCCATAAGATAGCGGCATCACGCGTACTGAATTACCCTAAACTGCAGGTGGCCCCAAAGTAAGGTACTTTGGGGCCACTTTTTTGCGTAAAGTACTCAAAATGCTTGCTTCTCAGTCGAAGGACGTGAATTTCTTCATTGCACGCGTCAAGCAAAAGACTCACATCGGCATCTCCGAATGGGGGACGGAGGCTGCTGCAGTTTCAGCTGTGGAAATAGGCGCCACTGATTCGCCGGACAAGTCGAAAGAGATCGATTTCGTAGCAGATCTTCCATTCGTGTATTGCATTGCGGAGAAGACTTCCGGGGTCATCCTGTTTGATGGTATCTTCAATGGGAAACAATGACCTGAAGCTCTATTGCGCTTCAGGCTTGTTATCTCCATGAACCTGTCTTGCGGCATCGAACTTCTCTTTCATAGTTGGATTGCCGCGAGTCAGTTTCTTGATAGTCAGACCCTCAGCCTTTTCATTGGCTAGACGAAGGTTGTTTTCGGAGCCGATAAGGGCATCTTTGATTTTCTGAAGGTGGCTTATGGACTTGTCGATTTCGTCGATGGCAGTCTTGAACTTGTCGCTCGCAAGCCGGTAGTTTCTCCCGAAAGCATCCCGGAAAGTCAGCAGCTGGTTCTCGAAGTTCGTCACGTCGATGGACTGGCTCCGTGCCACCTCCAGCTCCCTACGGTATTCGATGGTCTTCTTCGCCGCATTCACGAGCAGCGTGATCATCGACTTGAAGAACTGCGGGCGGATGACGTACATCTTCGGGTATCGATACGATACGTCCACGATTCCGCCATTGTAGAGTTCGCTGTCTGGCTCCAGGAGGGAGACCATGACAGCATACTCGCATCCCTTGGCAGTACGGTCGGCATCGAGTTTCTTGAAGAAGTCCTCGTTCTTGTGCTTGGTTGCTGTCTCATCCATCTCGTTCTTCATCTCGAACATGATGGATATGTACTCCGTGTCGCCGTCGTAGTCGCGGAAGATGAAGTCTCCCTTGCTGCCTCCGGAAGCATCATTGTCCTTCTCGAAATATGCATGGGGGAACATCGGACGCATCTCGCCGTTGAAGATAGTGCTGCAGTGCACCTCCAGCGACTCGCCGACCATCTTCGTGGACATGCGGGCCTTGAGGTCCTTGTAGTAGTCCACCTGTTCCTGAGCCACCTTGAGGCGGTTCTCGTAATCCTCACGGATGGATTTCTCCTGGAGGCTCGTGCGTGAGCGTTCCACCTCGGCATCAGCCTTGAGCCTGGCGATTTCGGCGTCCTTCGCCTGCACCGCATCCTTGGCCTTCTGCCTTTCCTCGAGGACGGCAATCTGAAGGTTGTTCTTTCCCTGACCTACCGCAGACTTCAGGTCCGCGATCTCCTTCTCCTTCCGGGAAATCGCATCGTTGATTTCCAGCTTCTTACGGTCGTCGCTCGCGGCGATTTCAGCCTTCAGGCGGGCGATTTCGCTGTCCTTCTCCGTGATTTCCTTCTCCTTCAGGAAAAGCTCGTTCTGGTGCTCCTTCTCTGCCTCGGCGCTGCGAGCCTGCTCCTCGGCCTCCTGCTGGCGGTGGAGTTCAGCGATACGACGGTCTACTTCGGCGTTGAATTCAGCGCCTTTGACCTGGCTTAGGATTGAAGCATAGGTTGCTTCATCGACACGGAAAGCCTTTCCGCAATTCGGGCAAACAAGTTCATGCATAGATTGTAAATTTACTTATAATTGGCTTCCCGTCAAACCACAATATCCCGTTTTTGCCCAAGGACCTCCCCCGAATGGTCCCGGATCCAGCCATTCACACTTGGAATAACGGTTTAAATTCCCTAGAATAGCAGAATTCCGTTTCCCACCCCACACCTAACCCCAGGGTCGGGCAAAGTAGCACATAAAACCTTTTCGCGTGCATCCGACTAACCTTAGTGTCGGGCGAAGTAGCACATAAAACCTTTTCGCGTGTATCCGCCTAACCCTAGGGTCGGACGAAGGGACGTTTTCGGCCCTTTTTGCTCCCTGCCCTGTCCACACAGTGCAGAAAAGT
>CAYTXA010000028.1:0-13010 GCA_964440865.1 uncultured Muribaculaceae bacterium
ATAATGTTTACTTTTCCGACTCGCGGACTGTAAACTTATTTCAGGACAAGTCACGCGATGGCTCGTATCTGGCGGGCCCCGACCCCCTTCCCGTGTCCGGGGGTGGACACGTCCGCCGTTGGCTGCACCAGGCCGGCGTTTTCCTAGTCGGCCATGCCCGGGCTCCACTCTTCGTTTACACTCGTGCCCCGCTCGACAGGCCACCCTCACAAGGCCGCACCCCGCCGCTCGTATGTACCTTGAGGTACGGCGTAGGGCACTTCAAAGAGCATCTAAATCCTTTTCGTGCTCCTTGAGACATCGATTTCTGCACCTCAAAGCGCATTTTTGCTCTTTTTTGCTCCTTGAGGTGCCATCCTCTGTACCTCAGGGCACGCTGACCGTCTTGAATTTCCTTTTTGAGCCTTTGTTGCTTATGCTCCGGTCTTGCTTCCATGATAGGCAATCCCGAGTGGTAGCAGCACCAGGTCAAGGCCAGACCTCGCGCGAATGGTAGAATTTCCCGCCATTTGAGGAAGCCAACGGTGGTATTAGGGAGGTCCGAGGCGGCTCAGGGCGTATAGGAAGGTTAGGAGAAAAAAGCAGGTAATCCGCCGCCGGTCGGAACGAGGAACGGCTGAGATGCCCGGAGTGGGAGTTAGGACGATGTGTGGATTCTGAAATCTTTGTAATTGCTGGGAGTAGAGGGTCATTGAAAATGATTAAATTTGAGGAGGAACATTGAAACTGTCTTAAAGATGAAAAAGTATTTCATTGCAGCACTGCTGCTGGCTCTGCCACTGATGTGCGGCGCACAATGGCGCCGTGAACCTACGCCGAACGACACGCTCCGGTCGACCGTGATCCTCCAGGAGGGCGGCGTCGTATTCCAGATCTATGCTCCGAAGGCTTCTTCCGTGACGGTTTCGGGCGACATCGGCATGCCGGTTGTGCTCGCCAAGGAGAACAATGGAGTCTGGAAGGGACGCGTACCCAAGATCGGAGAAGGCGTGTACCGGTACCACTTTGTAGTGGACGGGGTCAATGTCTATGATCCCAAGTCCCCTCAGGCTTCAGAGACCAGCGCACTTCTGACCGTGGCGCCCCGCGGAGATGAGTTCTTTGCCATGAAGGATGTGCCCCATGGAACGGTTGCCGAGCGCTGGTACTATTCCAGCAACCTCAAGACCACCCGCCGCCTCCACGTATGGACCCCGGCCGGCTATGAAACTTCCAAGGAAAAGCTGCCTGTGTTCTATCTCATCCACGGCGGCGGGGACACCGACAATGCCTGGACAGGCCCCGGAGCGGCAAACTGGATCCTGGACAATCTGCTCGCCGAAGGAAAGATCGTGCCGATGGTGGTCGTCATGCCCAACGGATCCATCCAGACCGATTCCATGGAAGGAGAGGTGCCCCTCTTCACCGAAGACCTGATGCACAGCATCATACCTTTCATCGAGGCAAACTACAGAGTCAAGACCGGCTCTGCGGACAGGGCTCTCGCCGGCTTGTCCATGGGCGGACTCGAAACGCTCGAGACCATGCTCCCGTACTACAGGGATTTCGACTGGTTCGGCGTCCTGAGCTCCGGATGGTTTGCGGACCAGACCGAGCTGTACAAGGAAAAGGCCAAGGTGCTGAACGACATCGCGGCAGATTTCAACAAGAACGTGAAGATGCTTACGTTCCACATGGGCGGTCCCGAGGACATTGCCTACAATAACTGCAAGGCCATGCTGAAACTCTTCGATGCGGCCGGCATAAAGTACACCTACGTTGAGGGTCCCGGCGGACATTCCTGGATCACATGGCGCCGCGACCTTTACCAAATCGCCCCACTCCTATTCAGATAACTGTATTATGAGAAAGCATCTTTTCATCGTGCTGGGCGTGACAGCTTGCATGCTTGCCGGCTGTTCGCAGAAAAATCCTGTTCTCACCATTGAAGGCGGTCAGGTACAGGGTGTCACTACCGACGTCCCCGGCATTACAGTATACAAGGGCATTCCTTACGCCGCACCGCCTGTCGGAGAGCTGCGCTGGAAGGAACCTCAGCCGGTAGTGCCCTGGGAGGGCGTGAAGACAGCTGATACCTTCGGCCATCCGGCTATGCAGGCAAATCATACTCCGGGTGGCTACACGCCGGAGTTCTTCTTCGACGGGGATCCGGAATTCAGCGAGGACTGCCTGTACCTCAACGTGTGGACACCGGCGGCGGGGAAGCCTGGCAAGAAACTGCCTGTCACCCTGTGGATCCATGGCGGAGGATATGTCGCAGGATGGGGCCACGAACCGGAGATGGACGGGATAGAGTGGGCGAAGCACGGCGGAGTGCTCGTCACCTTCAACTATCGTCTCGGACTGCTTGGTTTCCTGACACATCCCGCCCTTTCCGCCGAAAGTCTCCACCATGTCTCGGGCAACTACGGCATGCTGGACCAGATTGCGGCCCTGATGTGGGTGAAAAATAACATTGCCCAGTTCGGTGGCGACCCTGACCACATCACCATCATGGGACAGAGCGCCGGCGCCATGAGCGTCCAGACGCTCGTCACGTCCCCATTGTCCCGCGACCTTGTTTCTGGTGCCATCATCCAGAGCGGCGGCGGCATCACCGACGGGCCGGCTCTCGGCGGCAATCCTCTGAAAGAAAGCGAGGAAGCTGGCAAGACCCTGATGGACTGGGCGGGATACGACAGCCTGGAAAAGATGCGGGAGGCGCCTGCCGAGGATATCATGGGCCTCTCCGCCCGTTATATGGCGGAGACCCACCAGTACCTTCGTGCAGGCTCGGCTCCGGTCATAGATGGCTATGCCCTTCCGGAGACATTCCAGGAGGCTGCTCTGGCAGGACACATTTCCGATGTGCCTTACCTCATCGGCTGCACGCTGGATGACATGGGCATGCTGGCCAAGGGCATCGACACTTTCTGTTTCGAAAGGGAGAAGGCAGGAAAGCCTGCTTATGCATATCAATTTGCAAGGCGTCTTCCGACGGATGGCCGCGAAGGGGTGCTGGAGGGTGCATTCCACAGTTCCGAACTCTGGTACATGTTCAAGTCGCTGGGACATTGCTGGCGTCCGTTCGTGCAGGGCGACTATGACCTTGCAGAACAGATGATTACGTACTGGACCAACTTCGCCAGATATGGCGATCCAAACGGCGAGGGGGCGGAAGTCTGGACTCCTTGCACGGAAGAGAAGTCTGACTTCATGGTGTTCAGGCTGGACGACGAGGGAAAGGTCGCCTCTTCGATGGGCGAGCCCCTCTAAGGCTATTCCTGCGAAGCATCGTGGGCGTCGAAGGCGCTCACGATTTTCGTTACCAGGGGGTGGCGGACGATGTCGTTGTTGGTGAAGCTGACGGTGGCTATGCCCTTGATGCCGCGGAGCATCGCGACGCTGCGCATGAGTCCTGAGTCTTCCTTGTGGGGAAGGTCGATCTGGCTGGCGTCGCCGGTGACGATGAACTTGGCATTCGGGCCCATACGGGTCAGGAACATCTTGAGCTGGCCCATGTTGGTGTTCTGGGCCTCATCGAGGATGACGCATGCCCAGTCGAGGGTGCGGCCGCGCATGTAGGCGAGCGGGGCAATCTGGATCGTGCCGTCTGCCATGAATTCCTGCAGCTTGCGGTGCGGGATCATGTCCCCAAGGGCATCATAGAGCGGCTGGAGATACGGATCCAGCTTGTCCTTGAGATCGCCGGGCAGGAAACCGAGCCTCTCGCCGGCCTCCACGGCTGGCCTTGTCAGGATTATCCTCTTGATCTCACGGTTCTTCAATGCCCTGACAGCCAGGGCAATGGCTACATAGGTCTTACCGGTTCCGGCGGGGCCCACTGCGAATACGAGGTCATTGTCGAAGTATGCCTTCACGAGTTCCTGCTGGTGGGCGTTGCGGGCCTTGATCGGACGGCCGTCAGTCGTGTGCACGATCACGGCGTCTCCGTTGAGGCGGAACTTCTCGGTCGAGCTCTCCCCGTCGAAAATGTCCTCGATGTCATAGGGAGTCAGGTTGAGCTTGTGGTGGCTCAGCTCTACGAGGTCGCCCATCCTGAGCTCGAACTCCTCGACCTGCTCAGGCTTCCCGTCCAGCATGATTGTGTTCCCTCTCGGGACCACTTTCAGCCCGGGAAAATAGGAACAGAACTCGTCTATCAGTTTGTTGCTTGGTCCATAGATGACTATCGGATCTACGGAATCAAGAGTAATGGTTTTCTTCATCCCAAAAAGTTATAGCCCACTAATTTAGTGTTTTTTCTCCGGATGGGAACATGCGGCAGGGAAATTCGGGGGAAGCGGGATTCCGCTGGAGGACGAGACACGCTCCAGAGTCCTGACCATATTGTCATAGTCCGACGGATCTTTCCACTCATCCCGCCTCCCGAGCCAGTCCTCGGCGGCAATGGTCATGTAGTTGTCTGTCAGGGTCCCGGGCAGAGTGCACCAGAGCCATGTGGCCAGGGGGGAGGCGAGCTCCCACTTAGGGGCTTTGGCGGGATCTATGGGCGAGGGCAGGTGTTTTATGCGGACGGCGGTGAGAGTGACCATGAGCTCGAGCCTGGTGTTCTCCGCGCTCATGTTCGAGACGCAGTTGCCGACCGAATAGAAAACAGGGACATCCCCTGCCTTGACAAAATCCTGCACTACATGCGGATGTGCCCCGACAATTGCGGATACTCCTTTGGAAATGAGCCACTTCGCCATGCCCTCCTGCGAAGGGGAATGCTGCAGCTGATACTCCGTGCCCCAGTGCGGAAGCGCGATGATGAAGTCGGGAGAAGCGGCGTGCGCTCTTGCGATGGCGGCGGCAATGCTGGTCGTGTCCATGTAGTTGACTGGGGGAGTGTCCGTGCCGGACGGCAGGTTTGTGCCATACGTGAAATTAATGATGGCGATCCTGAGCCCGTGGACGGAGACCATGAGAGGGTAGTTTCCCTCTTGCGCAAGAGAATCTTCCGCAATTCCCGTGAACATTATCCCTTCCTGCCCGCGGTAGCGGGAGATGGTCCGCCTAAGTCCGGCATCACCTTTGTCCAGGATGTGGTTGTTGGCCGTGAGGAAAACGTCAACACCGCATTTCTGGACCGTGAGCGGGTATGAGTCTGGGGCGGAGAAGGCCGGATAGCCGCTGTAGGGCTCGCCGGCGAGGGTGAACTCCATGTTCGCGATGGCGAGGTCCGCCGAGGAGAGGCGAGATGAGATTCCGGCGAGAATTGTGCTGTCCGGATAGCCAAGCTGGCGGGTATGCATCATGACATCTCCCACGATGCTTATCGTCACGGTATCAGGGTCTTCCTTGAAGGGACGGGGTCGCGGAATCCTGTGTCCTGCGAAGGCGCAGACGCACAGGGATATCGCTATCGGAAAAAGGATTGACTTTTTGGCTTTCATGGTCAAGATATAAAGGCAAAAGTAGAAAATATTGGTTAGATTTGCAGAATATTTGATAATATGTCCAAGAAGTTATTGCTCATATTGATACTGGCCTTGCCGCTTCTGGGCGGCTGCGACGGCATGCGTAGGCTCGCAGGTCGTCCGACCACCGGAGAGATCGATGCCGACAGGACTGCGAGAATGAGGGCGGCCGAGGCTGTACACCAGAGACGTATCGATTCCCTTGCGAAGGTCGAGGCGCAGATGGCAGATTCTCTGGCTCAGCTGGATACGCTCCGCCAGCTTCGGGGCACGATCCTGAACCCGTCCCGTCTGGGAGGCCTCTTCACGACCAAGCTCGATTTCCGCTATTATATTGTGGTCGGGGCATTTACCCAGCGTTATAACGCCGAACACCTGATGGAGACGACGAAGGCGAGAGGCTACAATACGACCATAATCAATTTCAGGAACGGCTACAATGCCGTCGGAGTGTGTCCATCGAATGATCTCAACTCGGTCAACGCTGCGCTCCGCAAGGTCAAGCTGGAGCCGTTCTGCCCGAATGACGTATGGATCCTTGTCAATGAGTAGGCTATGAAAAAGTTGCTTCTTGGAATTTTCCTGATTTCAATGGCGCTCCCGGTCTTTGCCCAGTACAGAAATCCGCTCGATGACCTCGAGGACAGCGAGACCGTCCGTGCCATGAAACAGCATGTGGATTACATCGCATCCCCCGCCCGCGAAGGCCGTGCGGCTGGAAGCGAAGGCGAGACTGAGACAGCCGCCTACGTCCATGACGTGCTCGAAGGATATGGGGTCGAGATGCTCTGCGGCAGCGGAGGCGATGTCTTCGGAATCAGCCTCTCTTCAGGAGATACGCTCGTTTCCCGCAATGTCGCCGGCGTCGTGCTCGGCTATGATCCCGCTTTCCGCGACCACTACATCGTGGTCGGTGCGAGGCTGGACAATCTCGGCGTGAACCATCTGACAGTGGACGGGCAACCTGCCACGCAGGTCTACCGCGGAGCCAACGGGAATGCCAGCGGACTTGCGATGATGATGGAGCTGGCTAGGATGGTGTCCACCAACGAGAGATTCTTCCGCAGGAGCGTCATCTTCGTCGGCTTCGGGGCGTCGAGGAAAAATTTCGCCGGTGCATGGAACTTCGCCAACGGACGCTTCAAGGGCAAGATAGACGCGATGGTCAACCTCGACATGATCGGGTCAAGCACCGGATTCCAGGCATATTCTGCCTCCAATCCGGACATGGAATCCATCCTTTCCGGAATGACATCCCATCTGCTTCCGGTGTTCCCCGAGCGGGTGACCAATGCCGCGTATCCCTCCGACAATGTGGCCTTCTACGCGTCCGAGGTGCCTTCCGTGCTTTTCACCACGGGCCTCTACGCCCAGCACGACACGCCTCGCGACACGCCTGACATCCTGGATTTCGGGTCGATGGAGAGCGAGCTGGAATACATCTACGACTTCACGAGGACAATCTCCAACGTGGAACATGCCCCGGAATTCCGCTCGGACTACGGGACAAAGTCCGACGACAGGACCTATTCCTTCAGCGATTGCGACACGAAGCCTACGTTCATGGGCCATTACGACCCGAGCTGGTTCATAACCAGGTGGGTCTACCAGTACCTGAAATATCCCGAAGAAGCCGTCAGGAACGGCATCCAGGGCAGGGTGGAGGTCAGGTTCACCGTGGAGAAGGACGGAAACGTGGACGAGGTGAAAGTCGTCCGCGGCGTGGACCCCTTGCTGGACGCGGCTGCGGTCAAGGTTGTCGAGGCTTCTCCCAAGTGGAAGCCCGGCAAGGTCAGCGGCAAGCCTGTCAGGTGCTACATCGAGATACCGATCGATTTCCGTCTGACTAAGAAGGCGACGTTCGGAATAAAGAAATAGAATTCAAACTAGCAGTCATTATACAATGGATTATGATTTCAGGGCCATTGAGGAAAAATGGCAGAAGTATTGGGCAGAACACAAGACCTACAAGGCTGAGGAACACTCCTCGAAACCGAAATACTATGTTCTCGACATGTTCCCATACCCTTCCGGAGCGGGACTCCATGTCGGCCATCCGCTGGGCTACATCGCAAGCGACATCTATGCACGCTACAAGCGTCTGCGCGGCTTCAACGTGCTGCACCCCATGGGCTATGACGCGTTCGGGCTTCCCGCCGAGCAGTATGCCATCCAGACCGGACAGCATCCGGAGGTGACGACAAATGCCAACATCGCCCGCTACCGCGGCCAGCTGGACCGCATCGGCCTCTCGTTCGACTGGGACAGGGAGGTGCGCACCTGCGACCCGAACTACTACAAGTGGACGCAGTGGGCATTCATCAGGATGTTCAAGAGCTACTATTCCAACAAGTACGACAAGGCCCGTCCCATCGCCGAGCTCGTGGCGGAATTCGAGGAGAACGGAACGGCTGGCGTCGATGCTGCATGCTCGAAGGAGCTGCACTTCACTGCCGAGGAATGGAGGAAGTTCTCCGACAGGAAGAAGGCAGATGTGCTGATGAACTATCGCATTGCCTATCAGGCGGATTCATATGTCAACTGGTGCCCCGAGCTCGGAACTGTGCTCGCAAACGACGAGGTGAAGGACGGGCTGTCTGTCCGCGGAGGTTTCCCTGTCGAGCAGCGCAAGATGCGCCAGTGGCAGCTGCGTACCTCTGCCTATGCAGGACGTCTCCTCGAAGGACTTGACAGGATCGACTGGACCGACTCCCTGAAGGAGATGCAGCGGAACTGGATCGGACGCTCGGAAGGAGCTGAGCTCTGGTTCAAGGTCTACAACGGAAACAAGTCGTTCGATGTCAGCGTCTTCACGACCCGCCCCGACACAATCTTCGGACTTAGCTTCATGGTGCTTGCGCCTGAAAGCGAATGGGTTTCGCGCCTGACTGCAAAGGAGCAGAAGAAGGCTGTGGACACGTACCTGGAAAAGGTCGGAAAGAAGACGGAACGCGAGCGTATCGCCCAGAAGGAAGTGACCGGAGTGTTCACCGGCTCATATGCCGAGAGCCCTGTCACCGGAAAGAAGGTTCCGGTATGGGTTTCCGAGTATGTGCTCGCGGGATATGGCACCGGCGTTGTCATGGGCGTTCCTGCCCACGACAGCCGCGACTATGCTTTCGCCAGGAAATTCGGGCTCGACATCACTCCTATCATCGAGGGGGCGGACGTGTCCGAGCATTCCGTGGACGCGAAAGAAGGAAAGCTCTGCAATTCTGGTTTCCTCGACGGTCTCGATGTCAAGGATGCCATCAAGGCTGCTACCAAGTACTTCGAGGACAAGGGAATAGGCAAGCACAAGGTGACATACCGCCTTCGCGATGCCATTTTCTCCCGCCAGAGATACTGGGGAGAGCCGATTCCCATCTACTACAAAGACGGCATCGCGACTCCGCTGCCCGACGAGGCGCTGCCCCTGACGCTGCCGGAGATGAAGGACTTCAAGCCGACCACCAACGGCGAACCGCCTCTCAGCAAGGCAGAGAACTGGACATACGAGGGATGGCCTCTCGAAACCACCACGATGCCTGGCTTTGCCGGCTCCAGCGCTTACTATCTCAGGTACATGGATCCGCATGACGACAATGCCCTTGTCAGCAAGGAAGCCGACGAGTACTGGAGGAGCGTGGATCTCTATGTCGGTGGCACTGAGCATGCTACCGGCCACCTGATCTACTCCCGTTTCTGGGACAAAGTGCTCTACGACCTCGGGTACGTCTGCGAGGACGAGCCCTTCCGCAAACTTGTCAACCAGGGAATGATCCAGGGTCGCTCGAATTTCGTCTACCGTGTCGTGGGCACGAACAAGTTCGTATCCGCCGGCCTGAAAGACAAGTACGAGAGGCAGGAAATCCACGTCGTGATCAGCATCGTGCACAATGACGTGCTCGACCTCGATGCATTCCGCGAATGGAGGCCGGAGTTCAAGGACGCCGAGTTCATACTCGAGGACGGAAAGTACATCTGCGGATGGGCTATCGAGAAGATGAGCAAGTCCATGTACAATGTCGTCAACCCGGACGATGTCTGCGACAACTACGGTGCCGACACGCTCCGTCTCTTCGAGATGTTCCTGGGTCCTGTCCAGCAGTCGAAACCCTGGGATACCAACAACATAGAAGGCGTCAGCCGTTTCCTACGCAAGTTCTGGAAGCTCTACTACGATGGCGACAAGCTGATCGTGAACGACGAGAAGCCTGTTCCTGAGGAGCTCAAGGCCCTGCACCAGCAGATCGGCAAGGAACAGTCCGACATCGAGACATTCTCCTACAACACGACAATCAGCTCGTTCATGATCACCGTGAATGCGCTTGCCGACCTGGGATGCCACAAGAGGGCGATTCTCGAGCCTCTCGTAGTGCTTCTCGCTCCGTTCGCGCCGCACATGGCAGAGGAACTCTGGCACGACATGGGCCACGAGGACAGCGTGAACTATGCCGCATGGCCGGAATACAAGGCGGAATACACGGTTGAGGACAATTGCACGTATGCGGTTTCCTTCAACGGGAAGACCCGCTTCACGGTCGATCTCCCCAAGTCCATGTCCCGCGAGGATGTCCAGAAGGAAGTTCTCGCGAGCGACCGTTCCGCGAAATACCTTGATGGAAAGAACGTTGTCAAGGTCATCGTTGTTCCCGGCAAGATTGTGAACATTGTCATAAAATAGTATGGATAGGAAGAAAATCTTGGGAGTGGCGAGTGATTATCTTATGATAATCTTCGGATGTCTGTGCTACACGCTGGGATGGCTCATTTTCATGATCCCGTACAACATGTCCAGCGGCGGCCTTACGGGTGCATGCGTGATCCTCAACTATGGCACCGGAATTCCGGTGTCCGCATCGTACCTTGTCATAAATGTCGTTCTGCTGATTCTCGGCACGATCATCCTCGGCAAGGGGTTCGGCTTCAAGACCGTGTTCGCCATCCTGCTATGTACAGCCATCTTCGACGTCGGTCCGAAGCTGGACTTTCTCAACCCGATGACGCATGACTGGCTGAGAATGCATGAGATGATCCTCAATCCAGTTATCGGTGGACTGATGGAGGCTCTTGGCCTGAGCATCATATTCCGTCATGGGGGAAGCACGGGCGGAACCGATATCATCGCGCTGATACTGAACAAGTACTGGCCCGTGACTCCGGGCATCGTGTACCTTGTCACCGACACCGTGATCATCGCCTCGATGCTGCTGATTCCAGGGAAAGGACTGCAGGATGTGGCTTACGGATATATCATGATGATCACCTTCTCGCTCGCCGTGGATGCTTTCACGTACTGGGACAAGTCCACGGCCCAGGTTATGATCTTCTCCAATAAGTACACTGACATCGCGGACCATATAAACAAAGTCATGCATCGCGGAGTGACCGCCCTGAACGGAATCGGCTGGTATACGAAGGACGAGCGCAAGGTGCTCCTCATCTTCATCCGCAAGAATCAGATCGGTGACATGACCAAGGAGATAAAGACCGTCGACCCAAACGCTTTCGTGGCGGTTTCTCCTACGTCCAGCGTATTCGGAGAGGGATTTGAAGTGATGAAGACTGGAATAGAACGCAAACCAAAAAAGAAATAGTTTGTCATGGTAATCAACAATAAACAGAGTATCTGGCAGATAATCAGGGATTTCCTGCTTGTTACAGTCGGGATTTCGCTGTACGTCCTGGCGTGGGTGCTTTTCCTCGTGCCCAACAACCTTGTCGGAGGAGGAGTGTCCGGTATCAGCTCCATTGTCCAGTACGCGACCGGCGGATTCATCAAGATGGGTTACACCTATTTCGTAATCAATGCAATCCTTCTGATAATCGGATTCAAGTACCTGGGACCAAAGTTCGCAGTCAAGACGATTTTTGCAATCGTGCTGGCGTCGGTCGGCCTGAACGTGCTGCAGGACCTTATACCATACAGCTTCATCAAGTCCATCGCCATTGACAACGGGAAGCTGATCTCCACGATCCTTGGCGGTCTGCTGACAGGCGTGGGCATCGGCATTGCGATGCAGGGCGGCGGAAGCTCAGGCGGTACCGACATCATTGCGCTGATGGTCAGCAAGCATACTACCATCTCGACCGGAAGGATGATCCTTTGGATGGATGTCGCGATCATCCTGGCGTCCACCTTCATCCCGTCCTACCTCCCTGACGGGTCGCTGATGCCTTTCGCCGAGAAGGTGACAACAGTTGTCTATGGTCTTGTCATGGTCAGCGTCAACGGTGTCGCGATCGATCTCTACCTTTCCGGCTCAAGGCAGTCTGTCCAGATCTTCATCATGAGCAAGAAATATGAGGAAATCGCAGACCTTATCACAGGCGAACTCCACCGCGGCGTCACTGTCCTTCCCGCAAAGGGATGGTACACCAAGACCGAGAGCCACGTGCTGATGGTCATCACCAGGAAGACTGATACGAAGGTCCTTCTGCGTTACATCAAGGCCGTGGATCCGGATGCATTTTTGTCCATTGCTTCTGTAACAGGAGTCTATGGCAACGGCTTCGACGAGATCAAGTCGTCGGCTTTCAAGTCCGAAAAGAAAGAGAAGCCCAAGGAAAGTTAAAAATTATATAAAGTTCATGCACATCCGCCCTTTACTCATGTCAGGGGCGGATTTTTTATATATTTTTGCGGCATGATGAACGTGGAAAACAATAACAAAAACCAGTTCCGCCAGTGCGTCAGTCTGGTGCAGGGACTGTCTTTTTTCTGTATGGTCGCGACCATGTCCGTCAGGATTTTTTCCGCCTCCTTTTCGCCGATGTCGGCGTTTTTCGACTCTGCCTCATGTGTCGCGATCATACTGCTCTGCCCGATCCGGAGCGAGAACCCCAGTGTCTCCGTTGTCCTGGCGTTTGCCGTCCTGCTTGGGGCGGTATTTCTGGCTTTTGCAGGAGTGTGGATGGATGAGGAAGTCGAAGAATTGTACTATTGTCTCCTGATCACGTTGTCTCTTGGGGCGATGGAGATATGGAATGTCCGGGATTTCATTCGCGACAACAGTTTCCTAGGGTCCGCTGTCGCCGGATGGGACGTTGCCCTGATCTACATCAGGCAGTTCTTCACGATCTTTTTCCTGCTGATCGTGTTCCAGCAGTTCAGCATAAAGGGAGCCGGTGCGCCGAAGATAGTGCTTTCGGCAAGCACGGTCCTGATGGTATGCCTGTACATCGTCCTCCTTGTGCGGAGTTTCACGAACAAGAACGTGTTTGTCAGGGGAACCAGGATCGAGCCCCTGCCAGGTTCCGGCGAAGGCATGATGCCTAGGCTGAAACTCATGGGCCCGATCCGGCAGAATCTGCAGTATAAGTCTCTGTTCGACAGGATCACTGCGTACATGGACGAGCGGAAACCGTTCCTGGAGAGCGACTTTACTCTCGAGGACATGGCGCGGGCGATGTTTACGAACAAGAGCTATCTGTCCAGGGTGATCAACATCTGCACGAACATGAATTTCAGCCAGTTCGTGAACAAGTACAGAATCATGTACGCTGTCAGTCTCTACAAGAAGGATCCGAAGCTGAAGATGACGGAGCTGTCTGCCATGTCCGGTTTCTCGAACAAGGTGACGTTCAACATGAATTTCAAGCTTTTTATGGCACACCCGCAAAGTT
>CAYTXA010000028.1:13020-14750 GCA_964440865.1 uncultured Muribaculaceae bacterium
GAAGGTGTGGTGCGACGAGTATCTGGATTCAGTCAGAGCTCAGAAACGCCCTTCCAGCTCGACGGGACGGGAGCCGAGACGTGCACTTCCGTCTTCTTCACAGGGTGGATGAACCTGATTTCGTGGGAGTGCAGGCATATTCCTCCGTCCGGGTTGGACCGCGGGGCTCCGTATTTCAGGTCTCCCTTGATCGGGCAGCCCAGGTGTGAGAGCTGGCAGCGGATCTGGTGGTGACGTCCTGTCAGCAGCTCGACTTCGACCAGGAAGTAGCGGTCTGTCTCTCCGATAAGCTTGTAGCGGAGCTTGGCAAGTTTGGCGTTCCTGCTGTCCTTCGTGACGAATGTCTTGTTCAGTTTTTCGTTCCTCGAGAGCCAGTCGTCGAGTTCGCCCTCCTCGGGTTCGGGCTTGCTGCAGACCAGCGCCCAGTAGGTCTTGTGGACATTTCCTTCCCGGAACAGCTCCGACATGCGCTCCAGAGCCTTGCTCGTCTTGGCAAAGACAGTTGTCCCGCTGACGGGCCTGTCAAGCCTGTGCGGCACGCCAAGGAATACCAGCCCCGGCTTGGCGTCACGCTCTGCGATGAATGCCTTGTACTTGTCGCCAAGCGTTTCGTCCCCGGTCTTGTCGCCCTGCACGAGATCTCCCGGCCGCTTGTTGACGATCAGCAGGTGGTTGTCCTCGTACAATATTCTGCCAGCGAGGTCATTGTATTCTTCCCTTGTCAGTTTCCTGTATGTCATGGTGTGCCCTCCTCGGGTGGCAAAGATAGCATTATTTATGACAAATTGGCATATCGGGGAATGTGGCACAACATTCGTTATTGTCCCTGTCGTCCGCGAGAGATGCGGACATGGAATTGAAAACAAAAACACAATAACTATGGGAAAAATAATAGGAATAGACTTGGGAACCACCAACAGCTGCGTGGCTGTGATGGAAGGAAATGAGCCCACTGTCATCATCAATAACGAAGGACAGAGGACAACTCCGTCCGTAGTCGCCTTCACGGAAGGCGGCGAGCGCAAGATCGGCAACCCTGCCAAGCGTCAGGCAATTACCAATCCGAAGAACACCGTGTTCTCCATCAAGAGGTTCATGGGCGAAACCTACGATCAGGTAACGAAGGAAGTTGCCCGCGTGCCGTACGACGTGGTACGTGGCGAGAACAACACTCCGAGGGTAAAGATCGAGGACAAGCTCTATTCTCCGCAGGAAATCTCCGCGATGATTCTGCAGAAGATGAAGAAGACTGCCGAAGACTATCTCCGTCAGGAGGTTACCGAGGCTGTCATCACAGTCCCCGCATACTTCTCCGATTCCCAGAGGCAGGCTACCAAGGAGGCCGGCAAGATTGCTGGTCTCGATGTCAAGAGGATCATCAATGAGCCTACTGCCGCTGCGCTTGCATACGGCCTTGACAAGAAGAGCAAGAACATGAAGGTCGCCGTATACGATCTCGGTGGCGGTACTTTCGATATCTCCATTCTTGAGCTTGGCGACGGCGTGTTCGAGGTAAAGGCTACCAACGGTGATACCCACCTTGGCGGTGATGACTTCGACCAGAAGATCATCGACTGGCTCGCACAGGAGTTCGCCGCAGAGAATGGCGGAGCAGACCTGAAGAAGGACCCGATGGCGCTCCAGAGACTGAAGGAGGCTGCCGAGAAGGCCAAGATCGAACTTTCCAGCCAGACTTCCACGGAGATCAACCTTCCGTATATCATGCCGGT
>CAYTXA010000029.1:0-8226 GCA_964440865.1 uncultured Muribaculaceae bacterium
TAACAAGGTAGCCGTACCGGAAGGTGTGGCTGGAACACCTCCTTTTTGGAGCAAGACCTTGACGCTGCTCGCGGTCTATGTACAAGGTACTCGGCCTGCGGGTATTTGTTCTTCCATTATTATATAGTCTCTTAGCTCAGTTGGTTAGAGCGCCACACTGATAATGTGGAGGTCCGCGGTTCAACTCCGCGAGGGACTACCAAAAAACTTGGGGGTATAGCTCAGTTGGTAGAGCACCTGCTTTGCAAGCAGGGGGTCTAGAGTTCGAATCTCTATATCTCCACTCCTTTTCAGGCACCTACGGTTTCCGCAGGTGCTTTTTTCGTTACTCGTCCAGGTGGTCGGAATCGAGGGCGGAGGGAATGATCGTGGATGGGCCTGAGGTGCGGGCGCCGGGATTCAGCTTGCCCCTGGAGCCCTTCGGAGAGAGCCCCAGTCCCTCAAGCTTTCGGATCTTCCCGAGCATGGAATCCCCTTTCTTCAGCGCCGACTGGTTCGACTCGCTGAGCTTGCGCACAGAATCGTCGTAGCTTTTCCTGACCGCATCAAGCCCCGTCCCGACCTTGACATAAGCCTCCATCCAGTTGCGGAGCTGGCTCATGAGCTCCGATGCCGTCTTGTAGACCTCCGCGATATTCTTCTCCTGGTCATGCTGACGCCAGCTCATCATGATCATGTTCAGTACGATGATAAGGGTCATCTGGCTGACGATCAGCACATTGTTGTCCTTGGCCACCTGCCACAGCCTCGGACTCTCGTCCAGCATCAGACGGAACGCCCCCTCCATGGGAATGAACATGATATTGTATGGAACTTTCCGCTTTTCTTCCGGGATATAGGACGCGTAGTCCTTGTTCTTCAGCTCCTCGACATGGGCCTGCACGCTCCTGACGTGCTCCTTCGCGAAATGGATCCTCGCATCCACATCCGTAGCCGACATGTATTTGTTGTAGGCGCTTAGACTGACCTTCGAATCGATTATGACCACCGTATCGTCGGGGTAGTTTATCATGACGTCCGGAATCATTGTCTTGCCGGTGTCGCTCTTTATCTCCCTGCCCTTGGAATCCTCGATGACCCCCTGCACCGTGAAATGGATGCCCTCCGTCAGGCCGGCGTCCTTCAGTACGTCCGTCAGAAGCATTTCCCCGAAATCCCCCTGGACCTTTGAATACCCCGTCAGCGCGTTGGCAAGATTTCTCGCCTCGTCCCCGATCGAACGGGACTGGCCCTCGAGATCCGTAATCCTCTGCTGTAGCTGGCTGTGCTGCTGCATGGACTTGTCCTGGCTCTCCTTGACGGCATGGCTGAATTCCGCGAACTTGTCCTGCACAGGACGGAGAATGTCGGCAATCGTCTTTTCGCTCCGCTTCTCGAATGCCTCGCTGTTCTCTGCCGACAAGGCACGGAATGCATCTTTCATCCGGTCGTAGTCGCTCTCACGCCTCCTTTCCAGCTCCTCCCTGGCCTTCAGCCTCGAGGACGCGGAAACATAGGCGGCAAGGAAGAATACAGCTGCGGCGACTGCCACAATAAGAGCTATCGTAGTCGGGTCCATGGTCTAGTCCCAGAGAGTCGGCTCCTGGAGCGGGGCGGCGAAGTGCTTGTAGATCTTCACGTATTGTTCCGATGCCTGCCTTAGGTCGGAGAGAAGGACGTATTCCCTTGGAGTGTGGGCGACGAGGATGGATCCTGGACCGCAGAGGCAGCGGACGGGGAATTTCGTAAGCCTCGGGGCATCGCTCCCGAACGCGGCGGTCTTCGAAGGGATGCCGGGGATCGTGGCAAGCTTAGAAGGAGTGTCCCCTCCATGGGCTTCGATAAGGAAGGTGTCTGATTCCCAGCCTTTCATGAGATCCGTCACGAAGGCATCGGAGGCGAAAGTCGTGCGGAAATAGATGCGGAACGTGACTTCAGGAGACAGGATGTTCTGGGGGTTGTTGCTCCTCAGGCGGCCTATGTTCCAGGTCGTCGGCCCCAGGATCTTGTCCTCGGGGAAATCCACTGCGTGCATCCACTGCACGAAATCCGCAAAGCGGTCTATGGCGCTGAGCCCCTCGGAAGGATAGCCGGAGTGACATGGGCGGCCGAGGATTCTGACGGAGAAAGACTTAGTCCCCTTGCAGGCTGAAATCATGCAGTTGTCCGTGGGCTCGCCGACCACGAGCACGTCTCCGCCCGGGCGGAGCGCATCCCACGCCTTTGCCCCGAAAGACCCGGTCTCCTCGCCGGCCATTATCAGAAGGGCAAAATCCGTAAGCCCCTCTTTCTCAAGCTGCTTGCATGCCATGAACATAGAGAAGAGCTGACCCTTGGCGTCGCATGTGCCGCGCCCGCGGAAGAGCACGTCCTTTTTCGTAGCCTTGTTCCCGTCGGGAAGCTTCTGGCCAGCCTTGATGGCCCTTGTCTTCGTAGGAATGTACGGCGGGACCGTGTCGCAGTGGGAGCAGAACCAGACCTTCGGGTCACCCCATTTCAGCAGGACGTCCACGGTCCCGTCTCCCACTTCCACGGTTTCGACCTCGTTCCGGGCGGTCTTGAACAATTCCGCCAGGGACAGGGCCATTTTCCGCTCCGTGCCCGAAGTGGAAGGCTGCAAAAGGATTTGCAGGAAAAGGTCTATGTCTTTCTGGCTATACTCGATTTTCATGGCGGAAGCGGCTTAGCAATTTACCAAGCGGGAAGTCACGTTTCACTATCATTGCGGCAAAGATGCCGATAATCAGCGTATTGACGAGGATGGCAGGGACACTTCCGAGCATTCTGTTCGCAGTCTCGATGCCGAGGAAAAGGATAGCTGCGACTGCTACATAGACTGCAATGTCCTTGAGCGGATAAGGGGTCGGGCTCTTTTTCTGGCCCACGATCCAGGACAGCAGCATTGCGGTCCCATATCCTGCAAAGCCTCCCCACGCGCATGCCATGTACCCGTATTCCGGGACGAAGATGACATTCACGGCAATCAGCACCGCACAGCCGGCACCGGAGAACACAGCGCCCCATATCGTCTTGTCAGTCAGCTTGTACCAGAAGGAAATGTTGAAGTAGACGCCCATCATTATTTCCGCCGCCATGACGATAGGAACTACTTTCAGCCCCGGCCAGTAGTCGCTGCGGATGATGTAGCGGAGGATGTCCATGTAGCCCATCACGACAAGGAAGGCCAGCAGTGTGAAGATGACAAAGTATTTTGTTCCCTTAGCGTTCGTTTCCTTCGCATCGTTCCCTTTGGTCGCCCCGAAGACGAAAGGCTCATAGGCATACCTGAATGCCTGGGTTATCATCGCCATTATCATGGCAATCTTGCTGGCCGCGCCGTAGATTCCGAGCTGGGCGTGGGCATCGGCTCCCTTGTATACAAACGGGAAGATTATCTTGTCTGCGGTCTGGTTCAGGATTCCGGCGATTCCGAGCACGAGGATGGGCCATGAATAGGCAAGCATCCTGCGCATCAGTGCCTTGTCGAACCCATAGCTGATTTCCCGGAGCTCCTTCCAGAAGAGGAACGTGATGCTGCCGGTACAGAACAGATTGATATAGAAGACGTAACCAACGCCGACGGCAGGGTTGTAGATGCCGGATACGAGCTCCGGGTTCCTGGCGTACAGCGCTGGAAGGAACACGAAGTAGCAGAGGTTCAGGAAGATGTTGAGCGCGATGAAGAGGAGCTTCAGCGCTGCGAACTTCAGGGGCTTGTGGCTGTAGCGGAGGTATGCGAACGGGATTGCCTGGAACGCGTCGAGCGCGACGACAATGGCCATTGTCCAGATGTAGGACGGGTGGGCCTGGTAGCCCATCGCCGAGGAAACGGGGCCTATGAACGCAAATATCAGCGCGACGAACAAAGTGCTGGTTGTCAGCACCATCCTCAATATCGTCGAAAAAACAAGCCTGGGATTTTCTCCCTCCTTGTTGGCGAAGCGGAAAAAAGTTGTCTCCATCCCGTACGTCAGGATGACGAGCAGGAGGGCTGTGTAGGCATAGATGTTCGTGATGACCCCGTAGCCGCCGCTTGCTGCTGTGATCTTGTAGGTATAGAGCGGCACGAGGAGATAGTTCAGGAACCTCCCGACAATGCTGCTGAGCCCGTAGATTACGGTATCTTTCGCCAGTACCTTGAAGTCTGCCATATTAGTTGCAAATATACTGGTTTATCCCTGAAATCTTTCCGCCGTTTTTTCTAATTTTGTGTTAATTAGATAAGACGAGATACAAGCTATGATAGTAATGAAATTCGGAGGAACCTCCGTCCAGAACGAGGAGGCAATCTCCAGGGTTATAGATATTGTCCGCGGCAGGCTGCGCGAACGTCCGGTTGTGGTCGTTTCGGCCCTTGCCAGAGTGACCCGTTCCCTTGTCGAGCTGGCTGAAGAGGCTGAGGCTCAGCACCCTGAACGCGTGAAGGAAATTCTTGACGACCTCCGGGAACGTCATTTCGGTCTCTGCCGGGCGATGCTCGAGGGAAATCTTCTCGAGGAAACGCTATCGAAGGTGGGCTGCATGCTGGACGAGCTCCAGGCCTTTGCCGAGGGCGTCTGCCAGATCGGCGAACTTTCTTCCCGCAGCAGGGCGAGAATCGTGTCGTCGGGCGAGCTCCTGAGCTCCACGATCGTGAGCGCGGCTATGAATACTGCGGGGATTGTCAGCCACTGGGCCGATGCCCGCACGATGATATCCACGTCGGGCAACTACATGGCAGCGACTCCGGACCTTGGCGTGACGAAGGCTAATGTGCTGAGAGTCATACCAGAAGCCTCCAGGGGTGCGGACGTTGTGCTGACCCAGGGTTTCATCGCGTCCATGGCGGACGGCTCTCCGTGCGTCCTTGGCTTCGAAGGATCGGACTATTCTGCCGCGATTTTCGGAATGTCGCTCGGCGCGGAGAGGGTCGAGATATGGACAGATGTCGACGGAATCCGCACTTCCGACCCGCGCAAGGTCCAGGATACCAAGAGAATAGACAAGATATCCTACGAGGAGGCGGCGGAGATGGCATGGCTTGGAGCCAGGGTGCTGCATCCCATGACAATCGGCCCTGCACGCATGGAAAACATCCCTATCAGGGTGCTGAATACCATGAACCCGGAAGGGGAGGGTTCCCTTGTAATGAAGGGAGACAGGATCCCGGACGGGCCGAAGGCCGTTGCCGTGCTTGACGTCGACTATCTCGAGGTCGAAACGGACCAGACAGGCGAGGTGGGAGACATGCTCGGGCATGTGATGCATGTGCTGAAGAAGCACTCCGTCGAGGCAAGCCTTGTGAATTCTTCCAAGGCCAAGGTCTCCGTCACGTTCGAGACCGGTCAGGACGGACTCTCGGATGCTGTGTCGGAAATGGCTGAAAAATACAAGGTTACGCTCTATCATGACATGGCACAGGTCTCTGTAGTGGGCAAGAATGCCGCTCTTTCCGAAGGTGTATGTGGGAAGGTTATCGCTGCCGCCGGCGCCCCTGCGATGGCCGAAATCGGCTCTTCGCTGATGAGCGTCAGCGTCGTCGTAGGCAGGAACGACGCGGGAAATGTCCTGTCCATGATCCATGAATCATTGTTCTAGAATTATGGTGAAAATTCTAATATCCGGATATGGAAAAATGGGGCACATGGTCGAGAAAGTGTGCGCCGAAAGAGGAATCGAGGTCGCAGGGTGGAGCGAGGATGTCGCTTCCGTAGACCCCGCCCTCGCGAAGGATTGCGTCGCAGTCGACTTCACGATGCCCTCTGCGATCCGCGCCAACTACAAGTCGCTCGCCGACAAGTTCAAGGCTGTCGTCATCGGGACGACCGGCTGGTACGACATCATGGACGAGGTGACGGAATATTTCGGGAAGAAGGGCACGCCCATGATATGGGCTTCGAATTTCTCTGTCGGCGTCAATGCGATGACCGCTGCGGTGGAGCAGATTTCCAGACTCCTTGCCAAGGCTGGGGGCTACAGTCCGTACATTGTCGAGAAGCACCACATCCACAAGCTGGACGCTCCGAGCGGCACAGCCATCACGCTCGGAAAGACTATAGAAAAATACATCAAGGATCCGAAACCATGCATCTCGTCTGTCCTCGTCGGGGAACTCCCCGGAATCCATACGGTCGGGTTCGAAGGCTCCTGCGACAGGATTACGATCGAGCATGAGGCTTTCTCCCGCCAGGGACTCGCCGAGGGCGCAGTGACTGCCGCCCTGATGACGGAAAGCCTGGAGGGAGTGCATGAATTCAAGGATCTGTTATTCGCATAAGAACATGGAAAAAATGCTGCTGAGCGGCCTCGGAACCGCTCTTGTAACACCATTCAAGGACGGGAAACTGGACCTGGAAAGTTTCAGGAAACTGGTTCGGAGGCAGGTTGAGGCCGGAGCGGACTTCCTTGTCCCGCTCGGATCCACGGGGGAGACCCCCTGTCTGGAGGATGACGAAAAGATGGCCGTTGCAATTGCGGCCAAGGAACTTGCAGGGAATCTTCCTGTAGTCGTCGGGGTAGGCACAAATTCCCTGACAGCCACCATCCGGAATATCAGGATGATGGAACCGTGCGGGGTGGACGCGTTCCTTGTCGTGGTGCCATATTACAACAAGCCTACCCAGGAGGGTATGTACCAGTATTTCAAGGCTGTAGCTGAGAGTACGAGCAAACCTGTCGTGCTCTACAATGTCCCCGGCCGTACGGGATCCAACATGGCCGCGGAGACGACACTCCGCCTCTCGGAGATCCCGAACATCATTGCCATAAAGGAGGCTTCCGGGAACATGGAGCAGATCAGGGAGATCATCCATGAAGCTCCGGAAGGCTTCGCCGTGCTGAGCGGAAACGACTCCGACACCCGCGAGATCATAGAGAACGGCGGACATGGACTCATCAGCGTTGCGTCCAACATCGCTCCCGAGGTCGTCGCGGAGATGGTCCACGACCTGATCTGCCATGAGAACATGGCTGCGAGGAAGATCGAGGCGGAACTGCTTCCGCTTTTCAAGGCATGTTTTGTCGAGAGCAACCCGATTCCCGTCAAGGGCGGACTTTCCGTTATGGGCCTGTGCCGCAACGAGTTGCGCCTTCCCCTGACTCCCGCGACTGAGTCTACACTCGCTCTCATGAAGGACACGATAGAGAAACTTGACATCCATGACTGAGATTGAGAAATTCAACGAGACGCTGGAGCTTCTCGAGAAAGGGTCTATCCGTGTCGCAGAGTGCCATGACGGGGAATGGACAGTGAATTCATGGATCAAGGAGGTGATTCTCAGCGGATTCCGCATCGGACAGCTGACGAACATGTCCCAGGGGCAGTTTTCCTTTTTCGACAAGGACACTATTCCTGTCCGTTCTTTCACGCCTGAGGACAAGGTGAGGATCGTGCCGGGCGGAAGTTCCGTCAGGAGAGGAGCCTACCTCGCCCCTTCGGTCATCATGATGCCGCCTGCATATGTCAACATCGGAGCGTACGTGGATGAGGGTACCATGATCGATTCCCATGCACTCGTGGGATCATGCGCGCAGGTCGGGAAGAGGGTCCACATCGCTGCGGCCTCCCAGATCGGCGGGGTGCTGGAGCCTGCTGGTGCTCTGCCCGTGATCGTTGAGGATGACGTTTTCATCGGCGGCAACTGCGGTGTCTACGAGGGGACACTCCTCCGGAAGGGCTGCGTGCTTGCTTCCGGGGTGATAATCAATGGGTCCACTCCTATCTATGATAATGTCCGGAAGTACTGGATCCGCCCGAATGAGGCGGGGCAGATTGTCGTGCCGGAGAATGCGGTTGTCGTTGCGGGGAGCCGCCCGGCGAAAGACAACGCGGAGGGGATCAGCATCTATTGCCCAGTAATCGTGAAGTACCGCGACGCCAGGACAAGCGCTTCGGTCGCTCTCGAAGATGCATTGAGATAAGCCATGGCGGAAGATTACGAGAAATTTTTCTCCCTGGACACGGGAAACTTCATGCGCTCTCCGGTGCGCGAGATTTTCCGCAGGGTCGACCTGTCGAAGATCTATTCCTTCGCCGGGGGCTATCCCTCTGCCGACACGTTCCCGCTTGAGGATATCAAGGAGATAATGTCCCATGTGATAGACACTTATGGCGGAAAGGCTTTCCAATATGGGGCGACTCAGGGTGTTCCGGAGCTGCGTCAGGTGATTTCGGAGCGTTATGGCGTTCCGGTGGAGAGGGTGCAGATTACGTCTTCTTCCCAGCAGGGAATCGACGTCTGCTCCCGCATAATGCTCAATCCCGGCGAC
>CAYTXA010000029.1:8236-10682 GCA_964440865.1 uncultured Muribaculaceae bacterium
GGTGCTTGTGGATCCAGGAGATGTTATCCTGACAGGGAATCCGTCCTATCTCGGTGCTCTCCAGTCTTTCAAGTCCTACAGAGCTGATATCGAAGGAGTTCCGCACGGAGATGACCTTGCCCGCTCATATGAGGACAAAATACTGGAGCTGAGGAAAGAGGGAAAGAAGATAAAATTCCTCTACATGATTCCCGATTTCCAGAATCCTTCCGGCGAGACCCTGACCCTCGAAGAGCGCCGCGCCCTCGTCGGCCTGGCGCAGAAATACGATTTCCTGATAGTCGAGGAATGCCCCTACAGGGAGCTGCGCTATGAGGGAGAGACGCTCCCGAGCATGTATTCCATGGATCCGGACCGTGTGCTCCATCTGGGATCGTTCTCGAAGATTTTCGCTCCGGGGTTCCGCCTCGGATGGATATTCGGGAATCCCGAGCTGCTGGACAAAATCTATGTCTGCAAGCAGTCGCTGGACCTTTGCCCGCCTGTCTTCGATCAGTATGTCGCCGCGGAATTCATGGGAAGCGGAAAGCTTGACGCCAACCTCGCCAGGAGCAAGGCTCTCTATCGCGCCAAGCGCGACCTGATGCTGGAGTGCCTTGGGAAGTATATGCCGGAAGGAACCAGCTGGACGCACCCGGAAGGGGGACTGTTCCTGTACCTGACCCTTCCCGAAGGCTTCGACACCGTCGCTTTCTATGACAAGGCCCTTGATGCCGGCGTTGCCTATGTGGCCGGCACGTTCTTCCGGACGGACGGAGGAGGGCTGAACACCATGAGACTCAATTTCTCGTTCATGGATGCAGACAGGATCGAGCCAGGAATCCGGCTGCTCGGACGTCTGATCGAGGAGTCGCTAATGTTGTTGCATCAGGAATGACTTGAAGGCTCCGAAGTCGTCAGGCATCCTGATGGTTTGTTTCGTCCCCTTCATGAAGTCCTGCAGGCGCTGGGGTATCTGTACGCCGGCGCCTATGATGGCATCCACATTCTCCTTGAACTTCGCTGGATGTGCCGTCTCGAGGAACACTCCGGTCTGGCCTTCACGGAGTTGCCCGCGAAGTGCGCGGTAGCCGCAGGCGCCGTGCGGGTCCAGGATGTAGCCAGTGCTGTCGTAGCAGTCTTTGATGGTCTCGCGGATCTGGCTGTCGCTGCAGGTCGCTCCGCTGATGTCCTCTCGGACGGCTTCCCATGAATTGCCGTAAAGGTCGAGCACCCGGACGAAGTTGGATGGGGCACCCACGTCCATGGCATTGGCCAGAGTCTGCCGGCTGGGCTGAGGATGGTATTCTCCTGTCCTGAGATAATTATAGAAAATGTCGTTGGCGTTGTTGGCTGCGACAAAGTGGCCCACAGGCAGGCCCATGCGCTTGGCGAAGAGACCGGCGGTGATGTTGCCGAAGTTGCCGCTGGGCACGCTGACTACAAGTTCAGGCCGCCCGCCGGTCAGGCGAATTGCCTGGGCGTATGCATTGAAGTAGTAGAACGTCTGTGGCAGGAAACGCGCCACGTTGATGGAGTTGGCGGATGTGAGCTTCATATGGCGGTTCAGCTCCTCGTCCATGAAGGCATTCTTTACCAGTGCCTGGCAGTCGTCGAATACGCCGTCGACTTCCAGGGCGGTGATGTTCCTGCCCAGAGTTGTGAACTGACACTCCTGGATCCTGCTCACCTTGCCTTTGGGATAGAGCACATAGACATGGATCCCCTCTACACCAAGGAAACCGTTGGCTACTGCCGAGCCTGTGTCGCCGGAAGTGGCGACAAGCATGTTGACAAGGTCGCTGGAGCCATCTTTCCTGATGAAGTATTGCAGCAGGCGTGCCATGAAACGGGCACCTACGTCCTTGAACGCGAGAGTCGGTCCATGGAAAAGCTCCAGTGAATAGATGTTGTCTTCCACCTTGCGGAGCGGAGTCTCAAAGGAGAGAGTGTCGTAGACGATCTGCCTGAGCGAAGCCTCGTCGACGTCTTCTCCGAAGAAGGCCTTCGCCACTTCGAACGACATACTTCGGAACGACATCTTGCCGATGTTGTCGAAAAATTCATCCGGCAGCCGTTCGATGACTTCAGGCATGTAGAGGCCGCGGTCCGGGGCCAGTCCATGCTCCACGGCCTCGCGAAGGGTGGCGAGGGGAGCGGTATGGTTTGTACTGTAATATCTCATGCTCAAAGTTCGATAAACCGGTCCATGAATTCTGTCAGGCGGAGCATTCCGAAGGCTCCGCCCGCGCAGGAAATCTCGTCATAGACCTGCACGGCATCCGGCTCGATGCCCGGATACCAGATCAGGAACGGAACAGGCTCGTTGACGTGTGTGCGGACCTCGACAGGCGTGGGATGGTCAGGCAACACGGCTATGCAGACCGGATCGTCTTTCCATTTCTTCACCTCGTTGTAGATGGGTTCCACGATGCGGTGGTCGAGATTTTCAATTGTCAGGAGCTTC
>CAYTXA010000029.1:10692-14731 GCA_964440865.1 uncultured Muribaculaceae bacterium
TCGAGATCGCCGTCGTGACCGGCTTCGTCGCTCGCCTCGCAGTGGACGTAGACGAAATCCTGATGGCGCAGGGCATCTATGGCTGCCTGGGCCTTGCCCTCATAGTTGGTGTTTGCCAGACCGGTGGCTCCAGGCACTTTGACGATGTCCAGTCCGGCGTAGCTGCCGATGCCCCTGATGAGATCGACGGCGCTGATGCATGATCCGGACCTGATCTGTGGGTATTTTTCTTCGAGAGTTTGCATGGACGGACGGTAACCGCCGCTCCATGGCCAGATGCTGTTGGCCTTTTCTGTGCGTCCCTTGTTGAAGGGATGTCTGGAGAGCAGTTCCTGACTCTTTATAATGAGGTCGTTGAGCAGGTCGGCAGTTTCCCGGGCTGTCATCCGGTCGCCGTCGTGTCGGTCGGCCCAGCCTTTCTCGGGCCTCACAAGCAGCGGGCGCCATTCCTCGTTCGGGTGGTCGTGGGGAGGGGCACACACGATGTGCTTGTTGCCTCCCCGGATGATGAGCAGGTGGCGGTACTGTATGCCGGTCAGGAACTTGACCCGGTCGCTTCCGAGTTCCCTGTCCAGATACTTTACGAGCATGTCCCCCTCTTCGGTTGTCAGATGCCCGCCGTGATGGTTCTTGATCCTGCCGCCTTCCAGCTCGATGATGTTGCATCGGAGGGCGAAGTCGTCGGGGCGCATATCATAGCCGATGGAGGCCGCCTCCAGGGACCCCCGGCCCTCGTAAACCTTGTCCTGGTCGTACCCCAGTATGGTGCCGTTGGCTACTTCCGAACCGGGCTGGAACCCTTCGGGGATTGTAATGAGCCGTCCGGTCTTTCCCTTTCGGGCGAGCATGTCCATGTAGGGAGTGTCGGCATATTGCAGGAGAGTCTTTCCTCCAAGCCGTCCAACTGGATGATCGGCCATGCCGTCACCCAGGATAATCACATGTTTCATGAGGTGCTCCGACTTTTTAGATGTTGGCTATGCTCATGATGTTGGCGAACACTCCGGCAGCTGTCACTTCTGCCCCTGCGCCATAGCCCTGGATGAGCATGGGGTACTGGCGGTAACGTTCTGTAGTGAGCAGCACGATGTTGTTGCTGCCTTCCAGCTGGTAGAACGGATGGCTCTGGTCCACCTCGCGGAGGCCTACGCTCGTCTTGCCCCCGTCCATGGTGGCGACGAAGCGCCAGCGCTTGCCTTGCTCCTCCAGCTTCCTGCGGCGAGCCTCGAAGTCAGCATCGAGCCCCGGCAGCCGCTTCCAGAAGTCTTCCACAGATCCCTCGAAATACTCGTCGGGCACGAAGAGATGTTTCTCCACATCCTCCTGCTCCACCTTGTATCCGGCTTCTCGGGCCAGGATAACGAGCTTGCGGACGACATCCGTGCCGCTCAGGTCGATACGCGGGTCTGGCTCGGAGTAGCCCAGCTCCTTCGCCCTCCTGACGGTCTCCGAGAAAGGCACATCGGCAGAGAGTTCATTGAAGATGAAGTTGAGGGTGCCGCTCAGGACAGCCTCTATCCTGAGAATCCGGTCGCCGGAATTCCTCAGGTCGTTGATGGTTCCGATGATGGGCAGACCGGCGCCGACATTTGTCTCGAAAAGGAACTTCACACCGCGCGCCAGGGCTGTGTCTTTCAGCTTCCTGTAGTCTTCATAACTCGAACTTGCGGCAATTTTGTTGGCTGCCACTACGCTGATGTTGTGTTCCAGCATGGGCTGGTAGAGGTCGGAAATTTCCTTCGAAGCAGTGCAGTCGACAAAGACGGAATTGAAGATGTTCATGCCCAGGATGTTCTCCTTCAGCTTCTTCGGGTTTCTTGGCTCCGAGGCGTTGAGCTGCTCCCGGAAGTTGTCCAGGTCGAGCCCGTCGCGATTGTAGATGGCGTGCTTTGACGAGGCGATGCCCACTACGTTCAGCTTCAGGCGCGAATGCTCCTTCAGTTCCTCACACTGGGCGCGCAGCTGCTCCAGCAGCTTGCCGCCTACGGTGCCGACTCCGCAGACGAAGAGGTTCAGGACCTTGTATTCGGAGAGGAAGAACGAATCGTGAATCACGTTGAGCGACTTGCGGAGGAATGCTCCTTCAACGACGAACGAGATGTTCGTCTCCGATGCTCCCTGGGCACAGGCAATGACAGAGATGCCGGAGCGTCCAAGTGTTCCGAACAGCTTTCCTGCGATGCCGGGTGTGTGTTTCATGTTCTCGCCCACGATCGCTATGGTGGCCAGTCCGCTTTCCGCATGCATGGGGAACATGGAACCGTCGGCTATCTCGCCGGCGAACTCCTTGTTGAGCACCTTCACAGCGGCGTCGACGTCGTCGTCTTTCACTCCGATGGAGGTCGAGTTCTCCGATGATGCCTGGGAGACAAGGAACACCGAGATTCCATTGTTGGCAAGAGCCGTGAAGATACGGCGGTTCACGCCGATGACACCGACCATCGAGAGACCTGAGACGGTGATGAGCGAAGTCCCCTTGATGGACGAAATGCCCTTGATGGGCTTAAGGTCGTTCTCTACCTTGTCCTTGATGATGGATCCTTTGCCTTCCGGGTTGAAGGTATTTTTCACCTTGATGGGGATGTGCTTGACGCAGACGGGGTAGATTGTAGGCGGGTAGATGACCTTTGCGCCGAAGTTACAGAGCTCCATGGCTTCCACGTAGCTCAGTTCGTCGATGGTGTATGCGCTCTTGATGACTTTCGGGTCAGCAGTCATGAAACCGTCAACATCGGTCCAGATTTCCAGCACTTCCGCATTCAGTGCGGCGGCAATGATCGCGGCGGTGTAGTCCGAACCGCCGCGGCCGAGATTTGTGGTCTCGCCTGTGTCGCGGTCGCTGCTGATGAATCCGGGGACAAGGGATATGCGTGCCGGATTCCGGAAAGCGTCCACGGTCAGGCTGTTTGTGAGGTCGCTGTCGAGCACATTGCGGCCGATTGCCACCTCTGTCTTGATGAACTTGCGGGCATCCATCAGCCGGGAGCCGCGGATTAGCGTGGAAACGATGTTCGACGACAGGCGTTCTCCGTAGGAGACGATGGTGTCGCGGGTCTTGTTGCTCAGGTCGTGGATGAGGTAGACGCCGAAATAGATGGAGCGCAGCTGCTCGAAAAGCGAGTCTACGCGGCTGGTAAGATCTTCACGGTCAAGGGTATTGGTGATGATGGTGTCTATCATCTTGTGGTGACGGTCCACCATTTCCTCGAATGACACCTTCCAGTTGTCGTCGCCGCTAAGTGCCTGCTGTGATGTGGAAAGGAGCTTGTCGGTGATTCCGCCGAGTGCACTTACTACAACGACAATGGGCTGGCGTTTTGCTTCATTCTCGACGATGCGTTTTAGGGTCAGAATGCTTTCAACGGAACCTACTGATGTTCCGCCGAATTTCAATACTTTCATTTCTCCGATGTTTTTGTAGTTCTGCCTCGCCTGAAACAAGTAGGGGTTATGTGGTATGATGTTCAGGGTAAGCTGTTTTATCGTACTAAAGATATTGTAACTTTCCCAGAAAGTCAAGAGCATCATGCTTAGTTTGTACAGACTAAAAGGATGTGTTCGAAGAAATTTGTTAAATTTGTGAGTTAAAACCACAAGAGTATGAAATTCCAGAAGTTCCATGGTGCAGGAAATGATTTCCTGATTGCAGATGACCGCGACGAGGCCATCTGGCTCGATGCTGATATGATACGTCACATATGTCGCCGCCACATCGGTTTCGGCGCCGACGGGCTGATCCTCCTGAAGAACAGCCCGGATGCTGATTTCGAGATGGTGTTCTACAACCCTGATGGTACATCGGGCATGATGTGCGGCAACGGAGGTCGCTGCGCAGTCGCTTTCGCCGAGACGCTTGGGCTTGGAACTCCGGGAAAGGACGGGACGTCCTTCCGCTTCGAGGCGGTGGACGGGATCCACGATGCGCAGATCCTAATGCATGACGGCGACAGGTCTCTTGTCCGGATTTCCATTCCGGATGTCGCAGGGATCCGCAAGCTTGGAGACGATGAGTATTTTGTCAAGGACGGAACGAACCATT
>CAYTXA010000030.1:0-14696 GCA_964440865.1 uncultured Muribaculaceae bacterium
AGCGAGCGCTGCGGGGAGCTCCGGGAAGCGGCTCTCCTCGCGCTCGCTGTTGCCCGGCCGAAGCTACGGAACGTTGTTTCAAGATGCTGAGCAGTGATGTTGTAGCGGCTTGGGCGCTGTAGAGGTAAGCGAGGAGGAGAATGCCGGAGTTGCCGCGGATGATGCAGCCATTGATACTCATAGTGACGTTATGGGTATGACTGATCCGACCCATAACCGCGATTTTGGCCGAAAATGACGTTATGGGTCGCGGTTATGTGTTCCGATGACTGCGGAATAACGATTTATATACGGTTATGGGTCGGCATTACGATACCCATAACTGCACTGGCGGTGGGAGAGAATGCTTCCGGGAGCATATAGCGCCTTCTGCAAGTGGCGGCGGGGCGTTTGCCGCCAAGCCCATGGCCGCCCTCGGCGCCGGCGGGGAGTGGCTGGGTGCGGCCTTGTGAGGCTGGCGTCTAGTCGGTGAAGAGGTCGCGGGGAGGAAAGAGGGCGGATACGAGGGGGCGCATCTGGCTGAAGAAGTTGGCGGTCTGGCGGGACTGGGCGGAGCCTTTCCATGTGCTGGTGTTCGTCACCATGATCCAGCATTCGCCGTCGGGAAAATACTTGATCATCGCACTTGTGCCGGAGAATGAGCCTGAACGCTCCCACCCTGAGGACGGCTTCGTGTCATTCCACCCCAGGGAATAAGTCTTGTCGTCGAAGTACTCCGTCATGCGCGCCACACTCGAAGGCTTTATGATGTCTGGAACCTCGGGACGCCCGTCGATCGATGCCACGAAACGCATCAGCTCCGGGACTGAAGCGACCCATGCACCTGCGCCGGAGAGACCCCGGATGTCGTTGCCGCCATAAGGCCTCGTGACATATTTTCCGCTCCCATTGTACTCAGGCACAGGCCCTTCGTTGGCCTGGACATAGTAGCGTGGCTCGCCGGGAAGCTTGTCCGCATAGTAGTTCCCTGCGATGTGGAAATCGACGCACCCTGCCGGCCTCAGGACGTTCTCCTGCACATAGTCCTCGTAGGACATTCCGGATACCTTTTCAATGACCTTGCTGAGCAGAAGGTAGCCGAAGTTGGAATATCTCTGGGACGTGCCGGGAAGGTACCCTAGCGGACGACGCAGAACGATGGGGATAAGCGTCTCATTGTCAGGCGCTTCGTCAAGATGGTTCACCCCGATTATGGTCCTCGTGGAGAAGAGCGGATCGGAACCGGTGAAGCCGGCCTTGTGGCGCAGCAGGTCCTCGACGGTTATCTTGTAGTAGTTGCGGTCCCGGATGGCGGAGATGTAGGCGGGATTGTCCAGTATGCCGGACTTCCTTGGCGAGGCGGCCGCGCCGGAGGTGTCGGAACTGGAAGTGTCGGAGCCGGAGACGTCCGAGCCGGCTGACGAAAGTGCGAAAACCCTGTCGGAAAGCGACATCTTCCCATCCTCGACAAGCTTCATGACAGCCGTAGCCGTGATGAGCTTCGAGACAGAAGCCAGCCTCAGAAGATTGGCGGGGGACATTTTCTCCCCCTTGGCCTGGTCAGCCCAGCCATAGCCCTTCGCGAAAAGAAGCGAATCGTGCCGCATTACTGCCAGGGACGCCCCCTTGATCATCCACTTCTGCATGTACACTTCGACATTGCGGTCGAGACGGTCCAGCCCGATCGAATCGGACATCGCATTGGTCAGCGTCTCGTTGAGGACGACAGCCTTCCGCTCTGGGCTCGTTCCCTTGTCCCCGGCCTTGCTCGAAGAACATGCGGCAAGCACGGAGCCTCCGAGCACGATTGCCGCGGCTATGATGCAGACTGAAAGCTTCTTCCTCTCCATCAGGCGATTCCCATTTTCTCGGCGAAAGATATGATGAAATCCGCCGTGCCGTCCGTCCCGAGGATGGATGTGTCCACGCAGAGGTCATAGTTCGACGCCACACCCCAGTTCCCGAACGTGAAGTAGTTGTAGTAGGTCTCCCTTTCGCGGTTCTGCCTATCGATGTAGCGGCTGGCCTCCTCGGGCGAAATGCCCTCCCTACCGGCAACCCTCTTGATGCAGTCGGCGGCAGGCGCCGTCACGAAGACGCTGAGGCGCTTGCGGTCGCGGAGCACGTAGTCCGAGCAGCGGCCAACGAAAATAGCCGGGCCTTCGTCCGCAATCTGGCGGATCACCTGACTCTGGATCTTGAACAGCTCATTGTCCCCCAAGTAGTTGTCCACGAACCCGAACCTCCCGACCGAGAAGAATCCCGAGTTGGAGAACAGCCCCTTCTTCTCGTCCTTCCGGTCGAAAAGAACCTTCGAGAAACCGCTCTTCTCGGCGGCCTCGGAGACGAGCTCGCGGTCATAAACCTTGATCCCTAGCCTGGACCCTATCGCGTCGGCAACCAGCTTTCCGCCGCTGCCGAACTTGCGCCCTATGACAATGAGTGTGTTTTTCATATTACTTTATTGTGCTGCCGAGAACCGACGGGTCATCGCCGTCTTTCATCGAGTGGAACTTTCTGAGCAGAGGAACAAGCAGAACCAGCGTCGTGATGCATGCGAGAAGGTCAGACACCGGGAACCCATACCATACGCCCTTGATGTCGAATATCGTCGGGAGAAAATACACTGCCGGAACGAGGAACAGGAGCTGGCGCGTCAGGGAGAGGAAAATCGACTTCCCGACCATGCCGAGGCTCTGGAAGAAGTTGGTGGAAACCATCTGGAACCCAATGACCGGCAGGAACATGTTCATCATCCTGAGGCCTTTTTCCGACCTGTCGATGAGCTCCGGGTCATTGGTGAACATCCTGACTGCAGGTCCCGGGACAATCACGGAGAAGAACCATCCGACTATGCATACGAGGGTGGCCCAGCCTGCCGCCTGTAGGTAGACTTCCATTACCCTGTGGTACTGCCTTGCCCCATAGTTGTAGCCGGCGATAGGCTGCATCCCCTGGTTGAGGCCTGCAACGACCATCACGAAAAGGAAAGTGAAGCGGTTCGCGATGCCGTAGGCCCCGATCGAAAGGTCTCCGCCGTACTTGCGGAGCTGCTGGTTGATGAAGAGGGCAACGATGCACGCCGCGCTGTTCATCAGGAACGGCCCGAGGCCTATCGCGAGAGACTCCCGGGCAACTCTCCAGTCGATTCCGAATATGCCCTTCGGGAAATGGATGAAGCGGTCTTTCTTCATGAAATAGCTCCAGGCGAATGCGAGTGCCATGACCTGGCAGAGGACAGTCGCGATAGCAGCGCCGCGGATGCCCATCCCGAGGGCGAAAATCAATATCGGGTCCATGATCGTGTTGGAGACCACGGTGAAGAGCGTCAGGCTCATGGCCATCTTCGGATTTCCCGCAGCACGGATCATGCTGTTCAGCCCGAAGTACAGGTGGGTGAACACATTGCCCAGCAGGATGATCACGATGTAGTCCCTGGCGTAGGGGAGAGTGTTCTCGCTCGCGCCGAAGAAGTACAGTATCGGATCTATGAAGGGAAGGGTCAGCACCGTGAAGAGCAGGCCCAGTATCACGTTGAGCGTCACCTCGTTGGAGAGCACCTTGTTCGCCACCGAGAAGTTCTTCTGCCCGAGGAAGACCGACAGGATGGTCGACGCTCCGACTCCGACCAGCGTCCCCAGGGCTGCCGCGAGGTTCATCAGCGGCGAGCAGATGGCCAGGGCGGAGATCGCGTAGGACCCGATGTCCGGGATATGGCCGATGAAGATGCTGTCGACCATATTGTACAGCGAAGACGCGGTCATGGCAATGATGCCAGGAACCGCGTATTCCTTCAGCAGGGTGCTGATCTTCTTTGTCCCGAGTTCGGTCGGTGCCGCTGTGTTGGCCATTATGGTTTCGCCGTCATTTCAATCTCGAACTGAAGCGGCGCATAGGCAGGGATGGAATTGCCCTGGCCGGAGTTCGAATACCCGTAGTTGGAGTTGAAGAAGCATACGCCCTTTTCCCCGGCTTTCATCTGCCAGAGACCCATGGAGAACCCGCTTATCATCGAGGAGTTGGACGAACCCATCGTCAGTTCTTCGGATTTTTCGCCCCACTTGATCGAGACGGGGGAGTAGGTCTTGGACGCGGAGTAGATGTCGTATTTCTTCGCCGTGTCGGCGATGGAAGTGTCGAATACCCTGCCGTCCAGCAGGCGGCCGATGTAGTTTATGTAGACGGTGGTGTCCTTCGGGAAGGCAGTCGTGGTCGTGGGAGCCTTCAGCTGCTTGTAGTAGAAGCCGTTGGAGAGGGAATCGACCCCGCCGTACATCTTCGCGGAGTAGCGTTCGAGGGAGTCGTTCTGCCAGGAGATGATGTTGTCGGTTACGCCCCGGAGCGTCACCTTGTAGATGCTCGTGTAGACGTTCTTCGGAGTATGCTTTATGTATTCGGAAGACTTGTCGTAGCGTTTCGTGCCCAGGAGCCAGAGCGGGATCAGCGCCTCCCTCGTGCCGCCGACCTTCATCCCTTTGAGCATGTCCTCGACCCCGACAGGGAGATTGTCCTCGGCGGCGTAGAAAACGTGGGGCCCGTAGTAGTCTGTCTTCGAGTATGTTCCGAGCTGTTTTGCGGTCTCGGGCACTGTAGTCTGGGAGATGGTCCCGCTCATGCCGGAGATCGTGTAGTCGATGATTATGAAATTTTCCCCGTTGTAGGCATCACCTGTGCCCGGGGTGTCGCCGAGGATCCATATCCCGTTCCCGGACTCCTTTGCGTCGGGGTGGTTGAGGCTGATCCATGAGCGCATGTACTGGTACGCTATGTCGTTGGACGTGTCGTCGTCGGACACGGCGCAGGAAACCGCGCCGAGGCTGGCAAACGCAGCCATAAGAATGTATTTGTGCAGATTCTTCATTTTCATTCGTTCGATATGCTTTCGACCCATACGTGGTAGGCCAGTGCTGCATTTGCAGGAATCGTGCCTACCTGTCTTTTCCCGAATCCGTGTTTGCCGGAAAACAGGATGTATGCCTCGTCTCCGCCCCTCATCCCGATCAGCCCGTTCCGCAGGCCCTCGACCAGGCTCTTCTCTCCGAGATTCAGGGTTTCGATCTTGAAGACAGTCGTGTCGGAAAGATTCCATGCAGCCGATTCCGCAGTTTCTTTCCTGTTGGTGGCGAACATGTTGGATGCCGAGATGGATGTTCCTTCCATGACGTATCCCGCGTAGTAAAAGGAGATCGTGCCGTCTTTCGAGAGGGTGTCGCCTGATCCCGGGACTATGGTGAGTCTCGTGGTGCCTCCGCGTGTCGTGAGCACTGCCGTGTCGTTGGAAGCCATCTCCTTCTCCACGAATGACGCTATCCTGTTCTCCTGGTTGGCGTACTTCTCCTTGATGTCCTCCTTGCCGCAGGACATCGCCGATATGAGTGCCGCGAGGGTTGCCGCCGCGAATGCAATTGTCGTCCTTTTCATGACTCGTCCTCCTCTGCAAGCAATTCTCTTGTAGCCCTTTCTATGTATCTTCCGGCGTCGCCCCGGGACGGAATGTCCTCCGGCCAGCGCAACTTTCCCCCGGAAGCAAGCTCATGTCCTCCGCCATGGAAATACCTTGCCGCAAGCTTGTTGGCAGATGTGCCCCGCTTCGAGCGGATGGACACTCTCCAGAGCCCGCCTTCCTCCTTGAGCAGCAGGCTCATGCGGACTTTTGCCATGGCGAGGGGGATGTTGACGAAGCCTTCCGTCTCCCCGGGCCTGATGTCGTATTCCCCGATCAGTTCGGAAGGCAGCAGCATATAGGCCACTCCTTCGGGAGTTATCACCATCTGGTCCTTCAGCATCGTGCCCATCAGCCTCAGCCTGTTTTCCCTGTACTGGTTGTAGAGGAAGCAGAGAATCTTGTCCCTGTCGGTTCCTGCGGCGAGCAGCTTCGAGGCCATCTCGAGAGTCGAAGGGAAGACGGAGTTCGCGAAGTTGTTCGTGTCGGTCGTCATGCCGGTCAGGAGGGCTTCGCGGACAGGGGCGCTGAGCTTTGTGGCATCTCCCTGAATCTCAGGCATTTCCATCAGTATCCAGAATGTCAGCTCGCTTGCCGAGGATATGTCCGGGGTGGAGAACACAAGGTCAAAGGAGCTGATGTCGGGATCCAGATGATGGTCTATCAGCACCTTGCGGGCGGAAGTGTTGGCCCGGAGGGCAGTTTCCATTTCGGGGGAAGTCCTGTCGAATGCGTTGCAGTCCATGCAGACCAGAAGGTCACTCCCTGCAATCCATTCCCCGGCGTCCGGATCGGTGCTGAAGTCTGCCGGCCTCAGCGTCCTTGTCATGAAGGCGAGATTGTCCGTGACCTTGTCCGGAAGCACGACCCTGGCGTCCACGCCATGCTCTTTCATCCACAGCGCGAGGGCGACCGTACATCCGATTGCGTCCCCGTCAGGATGCGTGTGCGCGAAAACCGTGGCCCTGGCAGCTCCTGTCAGTGTCTCGTGCAGTTTTTCCAGTCTTGTCGCGTCCAGCATATCCATGACCTGTTTTTTGATTTGCAAAATTAATCAAATTATTGCTTTTGATAAATGAAATACATAACTTTGTCGGAAGTTTGTGGATTATAACAAAAACTAAAATAAATGAACAAAGCACTCAAAATCATTGTGGAGTTACTCCTTCTCGTTGTGATCGCCGGCCTCGTAGTTGCGATCGTGAAGAGCATCCAGCAGCCTGTGAACTTCAACAAGGCCCAGGCTCAGCGTGAGCAGGTCGCAATCCAGCGCCTGAAGGACATCAGGTCTCTTGAAGTTGCCTACAACAGCGTCAACGGCAAGTACACCGCTGATTTCGACTCCCTCTTCAACTTCTACAGGAATGGTCAGATGGATGTCATCATGCAGATCGGTTCCAACGATGACTCCCTTGCAGTAGCCCACACCGAGGCTCTCCGCAAGCGCAACCGCAACATCACTCCGCAGTAAATGTACCCGCTCTACAAGCAGGGCGAGCGTCTCGTATTCTACTTTACCAACAAGGTAAACGTACGCGACACCCTCTTCAACGACCGTCCCGGCTACGAAATCGACTCTCTCCGCTACATCCCGTTCTCCGGAAAGCAGAAGACCCAGCTCGACGCAGTAGTAAAGACCGTGTCCGGAGTGCCGGTTCCTCTCTTCGAGGCCAAGATGCCTTACAAGGCTCTCCTCAAGGGTCTCGACAACCAGCTCAGGATCAACCTCGACGCTGACCGCAGGGCTTCCAACCGCTACGAGGGTCTGATGGTCGGAAGCGTTTCCGCTCCTAACAACAACGCAGGTAACTGGGAGTAGTGGAATCTTCAGCAATCAATGGAATATCCATTCAGGTCTCCCTGAGTGGATATTCTTTTATTTTGGAGGGAACGGGAGGGGAACGCCGCTCCGGGTGGCTTGGTGCCGACAGAGTGTTCACGACGCCGGAGTTCCAGAAGCGCTATGACCATGTCTCGATCTCTCTCTTCACCCCGAAGTTCTCCCTTGTCCCGAGACCCTTCTTCAACCCGGAGGAGGCCCGCATGGCTCTTTCCTCTACTGCCAGGCTTGGCGAAGGGGACGCCGTGGAATGGGTGGAGATCCCGGAGTACGGGGCTGTCCTTGTCTATTCGAACGCGATAGGCGAGTCCCTCTCGAGGGCGATCCGCTCCTCGGTGCTGGACACGGCTGGAAACCAGGCCCGCATCCTGCCGGAAATCTACTACATGATTTCTAGCCTGAAGGAGGTTGGAGACTACAACAAGATTGTCGCCTCGTACATGGACGGGAGGCTGTATCTTGCTGTAGCCCAGGGGAAAAGCCTTCTCCTTGCGAATTCGTTTGAGGCTGTCGACTTCACGACGGCGGAGTATTTCATATTCATGGTGCTGAAAAAGCTCCAGCTGAACCCTGAGATATCCACGGTGGCTTTCCGCTCTCCTCTGACAGGCGAGCAGGAAATGTCGCTCTACCGCTATTTCAAGTCTGTGGAAAAGATATGAGAATCATCGGAGGACGTCTTGGCGGCAGGGTTATCACGCCGCCCATGGGATACGAGGCAAGGCCCACGACCGATTTTGCGAGGGAGGCCCTGTTCGATATCCTGAACAATGAGTATGAATTCGAGGATCTGAAGGTCCTGGATCTGTTCTCCGGCACCGGGGCCGTGTCGTTCGAGTTCTGCTCGAGAGGTGCCGGCCACGTGTGGGCTGTGGAGATGAATCCCCGCAATGCCGCGTTCATTTCCTCCCAGGCGCGCACCCTTGGCCTTTCCGAATCCATTTCCGTAGTGCGCGACAATGTGTTCGACTTCCTGCCGCTCTGCAGACAGAAGTTCGACCTGATCTTTGCCGACCCTCCCTATGCCCTGGAGGGGCTGGATGATTTCCCGGACAAGGTTCTATCGCAGGGCATCCTCTATCCCGACCGCTATTTCATCCTTGAACACGGGGCTGCACACAGCTACAAAAATCACCCGTACTTCGTCAAGGAGAGGAAGTACGGGCGAGTGCATTTCAGTTTCTTTGAGAAGCCGGCATCTGTCAGTCTTCCGTAATCTTGTCGAGCACCAGCTTGACGAGGTCTTTCATATAGTCGTGGTAGTCAGGGTCGCTGTCCTTGCGGTAGCGGTTGGCTATGGCGCAGCACACGGTGCCCGCGTCGTGTCCAAGCAGACGTGCCATTCCTGCCACGGCTGAGCTTTCCATCTCGAAGTTCGTGACGCGGAAGCCGTTGTAGATGAAGCTCTCGATGTCCCTCAGCATGTTCGGCATTGCGAGCGGTAGCCGGACGACCCTACCCTGGGGACCGTAGAAGCCTGGAGCGGAGATTGTCATGCCCTTTACGGTGCAGTCCTCGAATTTCTTTATGAGCTTGCCGCTAGCCTTGACGAAGTACGGGTAGGGGAGATGCTTGCTCCAGTGAGTGTGGTCCATGAATGCTTCCGACATTCCCGGAATCTTGATATCGTCGATGCCTCCGTACCAGTTCATCATGCCGTCGCAGCCGATCGAGATGTGGGAGAAGATGAACGAGCCGATCGGGATGTCCGGCTGTACGGCTCCGCACGTCCCGACGCGGACGATGGTAAGGCGCCTGTGCTCCGGCTTGACCTCTCGCGTCTTGAAGTCCACGTTGGCGAGAGCATCGAGTTCCGTCATCACGATGTCGATGTTGTCGGTGCCGATGCCGTGGGAAAGGACCGTGATTCTCTGCCCGTTGTAATATCCTGTAGCTGAGGCGAATTCGCGGCTCTGCTTGCGGAATTCTATCTTGTCGAGGAATCCGGATATCATCTGGACTCTCCCCGGATCTCCGCAGATCACTACCTTGTCGGCAAGCTCTTCGGGAAGAAGATGGATGTGGAATGCGGACCCGTCATCATTGATTATGAGTTCTGATTCAGGTATTCTCATGGTGTGTATCGTTTGACCTTATTCCGCAAAAATAGGATTTCAAATTGATATTTCCTATTTTTGCCCTTCCTAAACATTTCAAGTCATGTGGCAAAGACAACAGACTCTATATCTTGCGATTTCCACGATCCTGATGGTCGTGATGATTTTCTCCGTCAAGGCTGTCGTCCCGGCAGCAGACGGATCATGGGCGGAAGCCTATAAGTATGCGGCCTACACGCCCTACCTGATCCTGCTCATCATCATCTCGCTGCTGGATCTGCTTGCCCTCACCACCTTCAAAGTCAGGGTCTTCCAGATGCGCACGGCTGTGCTTTCGGCGCTGATCACGTTTGCATTCGCGGTCTGGCTTCTCGTAGATTTCATCCAGAACCACGGGTCCATGGTGTTCCGCTACACGGCAGTGTTCCCTGTTCTCAGCATCATACTCAACATCATGGCTGTCAGGGGGATCCTTGCCGACCAGCTGCTGGTCGAGAGCGCATACCACCTGCGCAAGTCCCGCCGCGAAAGGAGGGCCGAAGAGAAAAAGCTCAAGAAGTAGAATCCCTGAAGGACTATTCGTCGAGACGCTTGGCAATCTGCCTGGCGTCTCTTTTTTCCTTTATGATGTCGTTCTCCGGGATCAGGCGCCGTATAGCCTTGATGTTGTAGAAGAAGTGGATAGCGATTGCGCGGACTACCGTGTAGGCCGGGATCGCGGCGATCATTCCGATGATGCCTCCGGCATGTCCTGCAAGTATCAGCACGATGAAAATCTCAAGCGGGCTGGCCTTGATGCTGGTCGAATAGATGGTCGGCTGGAAGAAGAAATTGTCCACCATCTGGGTGAAGACGAACACGGCGGCGAGAACTACGAGAACTATCGGGATGTTGACGCTCGCCCCTACTGCCGCGGCGGCGCTGACTTTCAGCACTGTGCCCAGTACGACACCTATGGCGCCTCCTATCCACGGTCCGAGGTATGGGATGACGTTGAGGATTCCCGTCATGAACGCGATGCCGATGGCAACCGATGCGCTGAGCCTGCCTATGAGCCAGAGCCCAAGGAAATTGAGGAGCGACACCCCGAGGATTTCCACGATCATCCCCACGAAGTAGCGGGAGAGAAGGTATTCGATGTCTCCGATTGCGGCAATGGCCTTGCCTTCATGTCTGTCCGGAACTATGGCCGCCACGATCTTGCGGAACAGCTTGTCGTCGCGGATGAAGAAGAAGCTGATGAACACGACGGAGAACGCCCCGATGACGAAATTGCCGACCCCGGATGCCACTCCGCCTATGATGGAGCTCATCTTCGACGGATTCAGCTGTTTCTCGAAAAATGATTCGACAGCCTGCTCTATCGAGAAGTCCTCCCCGAGGCTGGGGAACGTGGACACGAGCAGGCGGTTCAGGCTGTCGGCGATGTTGCTGAGCTGGTATGACGAATCGGTTGTGTTCTCGAAGTTTCTGGATATCTCCGAGATGATGTTCAGGATGACAGGGATGATCTGCGTGAAGAGAGCGAGGAAGAACAAGATGAGCAGCACGAGAGTGATGACCGCGAGGAGTCCGTCAGGGGCGGCTTTGCCCTTGATCCGCAACTTCCTCAGCAGTTTCATTATCGGCCGCCCGATCAGGGAGAAAATAGCCGCTATGATGATGTACAGCAGCTCGTTGCGGAAATACCAGCCCAGAGCGATGACTATCGCGGCTATGGCCGCTCTCATCGTCCACCTTGCAAGCTTGTCTATCTGCCTTTCTTCTGTTGCCATGTCCTTTGCTGCTATTTGCCGTCTTCGGCTGCCGCCAGTGCCTTCGGCTCCCTCATGGTCACGCTGGTGTGCTCCTTGTCACGGGAGATGCCGACGGTCAGCAGGCACGCCTCGCCGGAGGCCTTCTTCCTCGAGTGGAGGGCGCGGTCGGCGATTATGAACTCGGAAACGGGATCCTCGACGTAGCGCATGATTGCCCTCTTGAGGGGGCGGGCTCCGAATGCGGGATCATAGCCTGCGTCCGCTACCAGCTTCTTCGCCGCATCGGTCACGTTGACCTTGTATCCAGCCTCGAGCGCGCGGGCTCTGAGGTCGCGGAGCTCTATGTCTATGATCTTCTCTATGTCGCTCTTTGTCAGGGAATTGAAATACACCTTCTCGTCAACCCTGTTGAGGAATTCCGGCGGGAAAGTCTTCGAGACAGCCTTCTCGAGCACGGCCAGGCGGTCCTTCGCCACATCACGGGAGCTGGTCGCGAAGCCTACTCCCTTTCCGTATTCCTGGAGGTCGCGGCTTCCGACGTTGCTGGTCATGATGATGATCGTGTTGCGGAAGTTGACGGTGCGTCCCTCGCTGTCGGTCAGGCGTCCGTCGTCGAGCACCTGCAGGAGCAGGTTGAAGATGTCCGGATGAGCCTTCTCGATCTCGTCGAGCAGAACTACGCAGTAGGGCTTGCGGCGCACCTGCTCGCTGAGCTGTCCGCCTTCCTCGTAGCCGACGTATCCGGGAGGCGCTCCTATGAGCCTCGACACGGAGAACTTCTCCATGTATTCGGACATGTCGATCCTGACCATGTTGTCTTCCGAGTCGAAGAGGTATTCCGCAAGGCATTTCGCGAGCTGGGTCTTGCCGACTCCGGTCGGGCCGAAGAAGAGGAATGAGCCGATGGGCCTTGAAGGATCCTTTAGGCCGGCGCGGTTGCGCTGGATGGCGCTGACTATCGTGTCTATCGCCTTGTCCTGGCCTATTATCCTGGATTTCAGGCGTCCGCGCATCTTGATGATCCTGTTCCCTTCCGTCTCGGCAACCTTGTTGACGGGGATGCCGGTCATCTTCGAGATTACTGTGGCGATGTCGTCCGCAGTCACCGTCTTCGTGTTGCCCTTGGCGCGGAGACGGACCATGCTTCCTGCTTCGTCCATGGCGTCTATGGCCTTGTCGGGCAGGGTCTTGTCCGTTATGTATCTGTCAGTCAGACGGACACATGCTTCGATCGCATCGTCCGTGTATGTGACCTTGTGGAACTTCTCGTAGTTGTCCTTGATCTGGCGGAGGATCTCTATGGACTGGGGCACGTCGGTCGGCTCCACGATGATCTTCTGGAAGCGGCGGTCGAGAGCCCCGTCCTTCTCGACAATCTTCGTGAACTCGTCCATGGTCGTGGCTCCGATGCACTGGATCTCTCCGCGTGCAAGCGCAGGCTTAAGCATGTTGGCCGCATCGAGGCTGCCCTGCGCTCCGCCCGCGCCCACGATTGTGTGGAACTCGTCTATGAACAGGATGATGTCCGGATTCCCGCTGACCGTCTTTATTATCGTCTTTATGCGTTTCTCGAAGTCGCCGCGGTATTTCGTGCCGGCGACGACTGACGCGATGTCGAGGGACAGGATGCGTTTTTTCGCAAGGACAGGGGAGACATTCCCGGATGCGATGCGCTCCGCGATGCCTTCGACGATCGCTGACTTGCCGACTCCCGGCTCTCCGATGAGCATGGGATTGTTCTTCTTGCGCCTTCCCAGGATCTCGATGACGCGTCCTATTTCCATGTCACGTCCTATCACCGGATCCAGCTTGCCTTCGGCTGCCGCCTTCGTGAGATCGTATGCGAATTCGTCCAGCGGGTCTTTCCCCGGCGTGTTCCCGTTCCCGTCCTGGCGCTCTTCCTCTTCCTCTCCGCCCCCTTCGATCTCGTCGCCGTCGTCGCTGGTGTTGTCCCCGCTGATGGAAAGCATCCCGTTCCTATCCATGTAGGTCAGGATGCGCCCGTAGTCTATTCCGTTCCCGCGGAGGAATGCCTGTCCGTAACTGCCTGTCGTTCTGCATAGTGCAAGTAGCAGATGCTGCGACTTCGCTTCCGTGCTGTGAAGCCTTCCGGCTTCCATCACCGTCAGGCTCAGTATGGTCTGTGATGCACGGGTCAGGGTGATTTCCTCGATTGCCGTGTATGGTATCTTTTCGCTTGTGAAGACTCTCGAGTCGATGTAGTCCTTGAATTGCTGTAGGCTGACCCCGACTCCCTCGAGCGTGCGGCATGCGTCATTGTCGCCATGCCTTATCATGCCCAGGAAGAGGTAGTCCGGGCCGATGCCGTAGCTTCCGGTCCGGAGTGCTTCCTCCCTTGCGTACTTGATGATTTCGTTGAGCTCGTCAGATACTTTGATGTCCATTGATTTTCTCCTTGCTCCTATAGTATAGTCGCAAATGTATGGAAAAATTTTGTTAAATTTGCATGTTTATATTAAGCATAATGGACAACAACGGAAACATAGAAGAAGAACAGAACACGTCCGGTATCATCGAAAGGGTGGATATCGACGAGGAGATGAGATCGGCGTACATCGATTACTCGATGTCCGTCATCGTGTCCCGTGCGCTTCCTGACGCCAGGGACGGCCTGAAGCCTGTCCAGAGGAGGGTGCTCTTCGGAATGGATGGCCTCGGGCTTGTATATGGAGGTCAGACGAAGAAGTCGGCGAGAATTGTCGGAGAGGTGCTGGGAAAGTTCCATCCCCACGGCGATTCCAGCGTCTACGATGCGATGGCAAGGCTTGCGCAGGGCTGGAACCAGAGGTATCCCCTCGTGTTCGGCCAGGGAAACTTCGGATCCATGGACGGTGACCCTGTCGCCGCCATGCGTTACACCGAGGCGAAGCTGGAGAAAATCACGGACGATGTGCTCGGCGACCTGGACAAGGATACGGTAGATTTCGTGCCGAACTTCGATGACACGATCCCCGAGCCGAGCGTGCTCCCGACGAAGGTGCCGCTCCTGCTCCTGAACGGGTCTGCGGGAATTGCGGTCGGAATGGCCACGAACATGGCTCCGCACAACCTTGGCGAGGTCTGCGATGCCATATGCGCATACATAGACAACCCGGACATAGACACCGCCGGCCTGATGCAGTACGTCAAGGGCCCGGATTTCCCGACCGGAGGCATCATCCAGGGCATTTCCGGAATCAAGGATGCCTACGAGACAGGCCGTGGCAGGGTAGTGATCCGCTCGAAGACTGAGATCGAGGTGGACGACAAGGGCCGCGAGACCATCGTCGTCACCGAGATCCCGTACATGGTCAACAAACGCGAGATGATCGAGAAGATCGGGCAGCTTGTCGAGGAGAAGAAGCTCGAGGGCATCACGTACATCAACGACGAGACTTCCCGCGAGGGTCTGCGTGTCATCATCCGCGTAAAACAGGGCTTCAATTCGAACGTCATACTGAACACTCTCTTCAAGGAGACGGCTCTCCAGTCGAGCTTCGCGATCAACAACGTCGCGCTCGTGAACGGAAGGCCCGTGACCATGACTCTCAAGGACATGATCCGCGTGTTCGTGGATTTCCGCCACGAGGTCATCGTCCGCCGGACCAAGTTCGACCTGG
>CAYTXA010000031.1:0-14669 GCA_964440865.1 uncultured Muribaculaceae bacterium
CCCCAGAGCTCGACCCTGCGCTGGAACCAGATCTCGTCGGCAAGGGTACGGCCGCCGTCGGTAGCGGAATAGGAAGGATCACGATAGGTCTTCACGAAGTTCTCGAGGAAAGTCTTCGCATCGTCTTCCTGGCCGCTCTTGGCAAGCCCTTCAGCCTTGATGAGGTACATTTCCTCAACCCTCATGAGCGGGAAGTCATCCTCGTTGGTAGTGGTTCCGATAGGATCGGTAAGGAACTTGACATTGGTATACGGAGAGAACGCGAGCTTGACACCATCGATCTCGAGGTTGCCGATATCGCCCTTTCCGTCCCAGGTCAGGCCCTTGAGGAGCGGGGACTGCAACTCGGCGTCAACCCACCAGCCCTTGCGGACATCGCTTGCGGGGATCTTGTCCCAGAGAAGCTTGTTGATGGTGACGTAGGTGCCGGCGCCTGCAGCATAGCCGTTTGCGGAGAAGGAGCTGAGCCATGCGTCAGGACCGCCGACGAGATACCTCTTGGCGTTGTCCGACGTATTGTCATATCCCCACATCCAGTTGTGTTCGCTGATCTTGTTGAAAGATATGGGGTGCTGGTTGCCTGCAACACTGCTGAGGTCGTCGATAGTCGCAGGAGTGAGTCCTGCTGCAGAAGCAAGTTGGATCGCGGCGTCCGCATCGGAAGCGGCGGCAGCCCACTCGCCCATGTCGAGCTCAGCCCTGGCGCGTAGACCGTATGCAACCATCTGGTCGATGTTGCCCTTACTCTCCCTGGAGTAGCCCTTGAGGTTCTCGACGGCGAAGTTGAGGTCGTCCATGATGATGGAGTAGATCTCGCCTACGGTCGCACGGGGGTTGTTGGTAAAGTCTGCAACACTCGGAGAACTTATAGGAATGCACGGGTCATCCTTGTGGTTCTGGTAGTTGAACTGGAAGTTCGGGGCCAGAAGCAGATAGGAATATGCCCTGAGGGCGCGAGCCTGAGCAATCTGCCAGATACCGTCCTGAGAGGTCGAGTCGGCAGAGGCGATGAAGTCGTTGATGCTTCCGATCTCGTTGTACGGAGCCTGGTAACGAATGTACGGATTGCGGTAGTTGGCGTTGCGGGAAAAGTACTCGCCGCAGACGCTGAACCAGTTGTAGCCTGAGTCAGGACCTTCTGCGTCAGCACCTTCGAGGTCATTGCAGAAGAGAATCGAGAGGAACTCCCAGTCGTCAGGAGTATCGTACAGCTTGGCGAGCTGGCCGAGGTTGGTATAGAGAGCGGAGAAGGCAGCTTCCGTACGTTCCGGCTGCGCAGCATAAGTCTCCTGAACCTGGCTCAGCAGCAGAGACCCGCCTTGGGGCTCCTGCTCGTCGATATTGTCGCATCCCGCAAGCAGGGTGGCAGCAACAGCAGACGCTGCAAGAAATATCTTATTGATTTTCATGATGATCAAGTATTAATTGCTAGAATGTAAGAGTTACTCCTCCAGTGATGGTACGCATTGCGGAATAACCGTCGGAGTTGCGTCCTGCACCGGTGGTCATGGAACCGATACCCATGCTGAAGCGGGGATCCATACCCTTGCGGGCGGAGAATACTGCGAGGTTCTCGCCTGCTACATATACCCTCAGGGAAGCGAGCTTGAGCGTATGCGCAATCTTTTCCGGGAAGGTGTATCCGAGGGTGACGTTGTTCACGCTGAGGTAGTCGGAGCTTGTCATGAACCTGTCAAGCGCGGACTGGGCGACCTGAGCGTCGCCGTCCAGACGAGGAATATTGGTGTTGGGGTTCTCGAGGGTCCATGCGTCGAGAAGATCCTTGTGGATGTTCTGTCCTGCGGAAGTAGTACCCTGGGTCAGCATCATGTTCTGGTAGGTACCGTCATAGTACTTGCCGCCGAGCTGGAAGGAGAACTGCGCGGAAAGGTCGAAACCGTAGGCGCTGAATGTTGTTCCGAATCCGCCGTAGACGTCAGGCATCGTAGTGCCGATGTCGTACTGGTCAGCCTCGTCGAACTTCTTGGTAACTTCGCTTTCGCCTGTCCAGTTGCCGTCCTTGTCCATGACTTTCTTGTAGAATGTGGACTCTCCGGTTTCGGGATCGACTCCTGCGAACTTGTAGATGTAGGCCTCGTAGAGAGAGCCGCCTACAGTGTAGATGTAGTTGCTTCCGCGGATACCCTTCTCGCTCACGCTCTCATCAAGAGAAAGGATCTCGTTGTGATAGTGGCTGAGGTTCAGGTTCCAGTCCCAGTGGATGTTCCTGTTGTTGATGATGTTTCCGCCGAGCTGAACCTCGAAACCGCTGTTCATGATGCTGCCGACGTTGACAGGAACAACACCGGTCGGGTTGCCGGAAGAAAGCGGAACATTCTTGTCGTAGAGCAGGTCCTCTGTCTTGCGGCGGAAGTAGTCGAACTCACCGTTGAGATAGCCGCCGAAGAGGGAGAACTCAGTACCGACGTTGAAAGACTTGCTGGTTTCCCAGGTCAGATCCTCATTTCCCTTGTAGCTAAGGGAGATGGAGTACTTCGTTCCATCGTAGGAGTGAGAATACTGATCGGAATAGGGATAGTAGGATTCGAGGTTATCGTTGCCCTGCTGTCCGTAGCTGACCTTGAGGTTATCGTTGCCCTGCTGTCCGTAGCTGACCTTGAGCTTCAGCTCGTCAACCCAGTCGATACCCGACATGAAGTTTTCCTTGCTGAGGAGCCATGCACCTCCGAAGGACCAGAAAGTACCCCAGCGATGGCCCTTTGCGAACCTCGAGGATGCGTCACGGCGTACTGAAGCGCTGAGGAAGTACTTCTCGTCATAGTTGTACTGCGCGCGGCCGAGGAAGCCCTCGGTCATGTACGTGCTGGTAGCAGAACCGAGCTGCTTGCTGTCGATACCGTCGGCATTGTTGAGCTCGCCGATGAACGGGTCGAACAGGTACTCGTTGTAGCCCCAGTTGTTCTGGGTCTTGAGGTTGTACTGCTCGTAACCGGCAAGTACGTCGAAGTTGTGCACGTTGTTCCAGCTGTGCTTGTAGGTAGCAAGGTACTGCTGGTTGACCGTGAAGTAACGGCTGGACTGAACCTGTGCGTAACCATCGTGAGATGCCTGGTTCGGATCCTCATAGCTTCCGAGTTCATTGGTCCTCGTGTTGTCGGCGAGGAAGCCCACGTTGGCGGAAAGGCTCAGGTCCTTGATGGGAGTTACGGTCGCACCGACCTTGCCGTTGATCATGTCGACTGCCGTATTGGACTTGTCGACCTCATTGGCGAAGATAGCGTTTCCGACGAAGGTAGGACGCTTGAAATTCGTCTGGTTGAAATCGTATACCTTGTGTCCGTTGGCGTGCATGATGTTGCCCTCGGCGTCACGGACGTAGAGAGGATAGATCGGGCCGATGTTGTTGGCAAGGTAGAACACGTTGCCGGAAGATGCCCAATCAGACGTAGTGTAGGTAGGCGTCTCGGAATCGGAATGGGAGAAGCTCATGTTCGTGGAGAACCTCAGCCATTTCTTTGCCTGGTATTCGGAATTGATACGGCCAGTGTAACGCTGATACTCTGAGTTGTCTACGACACCGCCGTCATCGAGGTAACCGAAGCTTGCGTAGTAGTTGAACTTGTCTGAAGAACCGCTGACGCTGAGGTTGTACTCCTGACGGATGGAATTGTGGAACGTCTCGTCGTACCAGTCATCGGGGAGATAGGTGTACTGCCCGTCGGAATATCCGAGGGTGGCATTCGGGTTGAGCTTGAAGTTCGTACCGATGAGCTTCTGTCCTTCGGGGACGGTATATACCTGATAGCCAAGACCTCCGGCATTGCCGTTGAAGAGGTTTGCATCGGCGTAGGCGTAGCTGTCCGCAACACTGTGGCCGCTGTAGAAGTAGTTGTTGTACATCAGCTTGTACCATGTCTCATAGTACTCTGCCGGATTGTCGATGACGTTGTACTGCGGGATAAGCCTGCTGTTGACACCGACCTTGGCATCGAGACGTACTACAGCCTCGCCAGCCTCGCCTTTCTTTGTGGTGATGAGGATGACACCGTTGGCTCCGCGGTGACCGTAGATGGCAGATGCGGACGCATCCTTCAGGACGGACATGTTGGAGACATCGTTCGGGTTGATGTCGGAGATGCTTCCGTCATACGGAACACCATCCACGATAATAAGAGGAGAGTTGCTTGCGCTCATCGATCCCACACCACGGATGCGGATTGTGGAAGCATTGGAGGCAGGGTCGCCGCTGGAGGAAATCATCTGTACTCCGGGGGTCGTACCTGCAAGGGCGCTGGTAACGTTGGTGGCAATCTTCTTTTCAATTGTCTTTTCATCGACTACTGCGGCAGAACCCGTGAAGGCTTCCTTGGTCGATGTACCGTAGGCGACTACGATAACGTCCTCGAGCTGCTGGGAATCTACCGAGAGGACAATATCCACCTGTCCTCTTCCATCTACAGGAACTTTCACTTCCTTATAGCCGATAAGAGAGACGACGAGCGTGCCTTGTGCTGGGGCCTTGACCTCATACATACCGGCAGCGTCAGCATTCACTCCTATCGTAGTTCCTTCTACGATCACGGCCGCACCGGGGAGGGTTTCCCCACTTTCATCTGTGATGGTACCGCGGACGGTGATGTTCTGGGCGAAACCAGAAACCGCTCCGAGGAGGATCATCGCAGTAGCCGCAAAGAATAGCTTGACTCTTTTCATAAGCTACATATTTAATTAAACATAGTTGATAATAATTTCTTCCGTGGGCAACATGCTCAGTATTCATCACTAGGCAACATTGCTTGTTGTAAAAATATCAATAGTTTCTCAATAAAACAAGAATTAATCCAAGGAAATTAGGTTACAATTGTAAATCGGAAACGTCTTTTTCGGCAGTTTGGATCATTTAAAAATAAACGATTAAGGTAATTTTTTTAATATCGACCGACCGGGTTTTAAAAACTTTAAAAAATTCGGCGGGGAAAAGTTTTTCGTTTTAAGAAAATCCAAAACTTTTTAGGAAAATCAACAATTTTCACGGATTGTCCGGAAAATCTTGGCGGCAAGGGGATGAAACCTAACGGCTGCGGCGATCCTTCTGGCGCTGATAACGCTCGCGGTACTTCTCGAGCCGGGCGGCATCCTTCCTCTCCTGCTCGTGCTGACGGAGGATCATCTTTGCCTTGCGGGCACGTATCTTCGCCTGCTTCCTGTCGGCCTTGGCCTGCGCCTTGGCGGCATCAAGGCTGTCGAGACGGGCCCACTTCGCCTCCTTCGCAGCGATACGGGCTTTCCTTTCGGCCTCCTGCTGCTGACGCCTCAGCTCACGGGCGCTGAGGGCCGTGCCGGAGCCCGTTCCGGGAAGGGAATCTGCTGCGGCAACGGAGACAGTATCTGCAAGAGTATCAGCCGCAGACTCAGCCCGGACAGACATGACGCTTTCCGGCGTGGCAGAGGAAACAGAGTCTGGAACCTGGACGGCAGCGGCGACCGTATCCACGGCAGCAAGAGAATCTTTCACGGCACGGGCATGGGCCTTCCGGGCCTTTCCTTCTTCTATCTCCTTGTAGATGCCATCCATGTAGCCGGGGAAATAGATATTTGTCTGGTTGAAGACAGTACGGGGATGAGCCTCATACTCAGCCCTCTGGGACTGGCGCGGAACAAATGCAGTGACGTCGGACGGGCCATTTGGACGCCGGTCCGGAAGCCACTCGAAGCCCTTCAGGATGCGGTCCCGCTGGGGAAGCTGGGCAAGAGGGTAGGCATCGTTGTTCGATTCGTCGAAATACGACACTGACTGGAGGTCATTGTCCTTGACGAGGGCCATCATCATCTTGGCCGTGCTCTTGTTGACGGTCGCAATGACGGAATCCTCCTTCAGGTAAAACACGGTATTGACCTCGCCGAGGGCGTCGAAACGGCTCAGGGCGCTGGTGGTGTCGAAATATGCGAGCATCTCGGTGCTGCGGATCTGGTCGAAGAGACCGGATCCATGGTCGCTGCTGTCCGCCTGCTCCTGGACGGATATGAAGGCATTCGACATAAGGTACGCCTTGTCCATGGCGCGCCCTCCTTCATGGAAGGAGACCCAGATGCTGTCGGCAAGATACTGGCGATTGCCGGCGTTCCATACGACCGGACTCTTGTAGAGCCGCACGAGGGAGTCTATGTCGTTGTAGCGGAGAGAGTCGCAGGCAAGCTGGAAATCGGAGCGGAAGAGCCTGACGTTGCCCTTTCCCGTTGCAAATCCCAGCTTCGTGGAATCTTTCGGCGCGGTGGCGATGCTGTCCATGACAGCAACAGAATCTGCAATTGCCAGAGTATCAGCTACATTCCGTAGAGTATCAGCTACAGTTTCCATTGTATCAGCAACGGTCTCCACAGTGTCTGCCACAATTTCAAGTGTATCTGCCGCCGGCGTGGGCACCTCCTGTACGACCTCTTTCTCCTTCTTTGCAGCCTCAGCCCTGGCGCGGGCCTCCTCGGCAGCCTTCTTCTCCTTGTACTCATCGGTCGACTCAAGCTCCTTCTGCGCGGCCTCCGCGGCAGCCTTCGCCGCCTCTATCCTGTAGGTGGAAACGGCATCGTTGGACATCACGGAAAGGCGCTCCTCAGCATCGGAGAATTCCGAAGAGTCGATCTGGAACTTCATATATGACTGATAGTCAAGAGTATCCGCACCAACCCACACGGAATCAACTGCTGCGGAATCGCGAGCGGTGACAATCAACGCAGCAGGGTCACGCGTCATCCTGACCCATGAAAGAGAGTCCACATAGTGGATGCTTCCCGCCATGGCAGTCGTGTTTCTTGCGGAATCCACGAGGCAGACATTTCCGAGCAGGTCCATGTCACGGGTGGTCTTGTTGAAGTAGAGCGAATCCGCCCAGCCTTCCCTGCCTGGAGCAAGGCCATGGACATTGCGAGTGAAGAGGAACAGGTCCCGTCCCCTGTCGTACCAGCCCCCGTTGGCGGAGAGCATCTTGTCGTCCTGCCATGCATCGGTGTCCTGGTAGAAGGTAGCCATTCCGGACGCTGTGTTGTAGTCCAGCAGGCGGGCCCGTACGAATATGCTGTCCGTGAACATGTTGACCTGGCTCCTGAACGTGAAAGTCTTCACTTTCGAATCATAGTTGCCGGACGTGCTCTCTATCACCTGCCCGTCCTTGTCACGGAAAGCGCCGCCGTTCATGAACGTGGCGACACTGTCTTTCGTGTTGTAGTCCAGGAATCTGGTCCTCAGAGTGTTGCCCTCCTTGTCGGACAGCTGCACGACCGAACCGCGGAACTGCGCAAGGTCCTGGTCGACAAAGTAGAGAAGGCTGTCGCCGGTCAGCTGCGTGTCGTTCTGCAGTATCTTGACATGGCCCTCCGCCTTGATGATATTTGTGCTGACATTCCAGAGAGCGGTGTCGCACAGGAGATAGGTGTTGTTGTGGAAGAAGCGGGCAGGGCCGGTAACCTTACGGTAGGCAATTCCATGGTCCTCGATCAGTTCCATCTTCTGCGCGCTCAGCAGGCTGACAAGCGAATCCTTGTCATCGCCCCCTCCGGCCTGCGGCACGTCCGGGCGCAGCGGAGACCTCGCGAAGAGCGCAGCGGTGGCAAACGCCGCCACTATGATGAAAGCTATCTTCCCCGTCCCTGACATATCAGAGAAATCAGTCGTCCTCGACTATCTTGTCCTTCCACGCGTGCCTCTTGAACGGGCAATCCTTGAATATCGGATCTATGGTCACATAGGTCGTCCCGATCTTCTCGTCCAGGAACTTGTCGATGGCGTCCTGCCGTTTCTTGGCGGTAGCCTGGTCCAGCAGCTCGCTGTAGTCATTCTCAAACGTCGCAGGGTGGGCAGGGAGAATCTTGTCCAGACGGATGATCTTGTAGACAGTGTTTCCGCTGCGGCCCTCATTGTCAAGCGATTCGACGGGCTCGGATATCTCCCCCTCCTTGAGATCCTTGATGGCTGCATAGTCCTGCGGCTTAAGCTGGTCGATCTCGAAGTAGGATGATCCGGTGTTGGGGTCTGCCATCTGCCCGCCGTTCGTACGTGTGGTGGGGTCCTGGGAGTAGAAACGGGCCGCGAGCTCGAAGCTTACAGCGCCGGTGTCTATCTGGGTACGGAGGCTGTCCAGCGTCTTGAAAGCCTTCGTGCGGTCTTCGTCGGTGTACTTCGGCCTCATGAGGATGTGGCGGGCATTGAACATGTCGCCCTTCTTCTCCAGGACTTCGATCAGGTGGAAGCCGTCCGGGGTCTCGACAATCTGGGAGACGATGCCGGGCTTCAGAGCCATGGCAGCGTCCGAAAATGCCGGCCAATAGATTGATTTCGAAGCCATACCTAGTTCGCCGCCCTTGCGTGACGAGCCGGGATCCTCGGAATACAGTCGGGCGAGAGTCGCGAAGCTCTCCCCGTTCACTATCCTCTCTCGGAGCTCCAGAAGCCTCTCCCTCACGGCGAGGTTTGCTGCCTGGCGGTCAGGATAGATGCATATCTGGCTGAGCTGGTAGCGGATGGGCACGATGGGCAGGTCCGCGCTGTCGACCTGGGAAAGATATTCCTTCACGTCGTAAGGAGTGAGGTCGGGGACCGTCTTGATGATCTCGTTCTGCTCCTCCTGGATCAGGAACTGGTCCCTCATCATGTCCGTCCAGTCGCGGCGCAGCCTGTACATGGACTTTCCGAAATATTTCTCGACCTGCTCCTCGCCGCCGAGCTGCGTCTTGGCCGAGGCGATGCGCTGCTCCACCTGGGAGGCGACATTCGCATCCTTGACCTCGATCGAGTCGATCCTCGCCTGCATCAGGAAAAGCTTGCTCTCCAGCATGCCCTCCAGCATGTTGCAGCGGGTGGTGTTCACGCCGTTGACTGCCTGGTAGTTCCTCTCGGACTCAATCTCGCCTATAGTGATCATCTCGCCGCCGACCACGGCTATCGTCTTGTCCACGAGGCCCTTGGGATATTCCTGGGCTTTCAGGCCTGCTGCCGACAGAAGCGCCGCGGCAGCCAGTATGAAGTGTCTGATTCTCATCATTGGTGTATTACGAATTTCTTTTCCGCGCGTGCGTTCTCAAGCAAGTCCCGTTCCAAACCTGAAAGAAGGGACTGCCTTCTCGCGCTCAGCAGGATTTCACGGATCCTTTCCCCCTCATATTCCACCGGAGCCGTCTTCCCCTCCTCCACGATATCAGTAATCTGGGCCATGAGCACAAGCCCTTCCTCCTCCGACTCGATTTCCACGAATCCGTCATGAGCCTTCCTGAACATGGTCTCATAGTCCGTGCCGAGCTCCCGGGCAAGAGTCGAGGCAGGAATCCATTTTCCTCCGTAGTCCGTGTACCTCAACGCAGACCGGTACGCCAGCGAATCCTCGTCGGAAACCTCGCCATACTCGTCGTCGGTCGATCCCTGAATCAGTTTCGAGAGCCTTCTCTTGTACGGAGACCCCGCGTTCATCCTGACAAAGCGCGCCTTCACTACGGGCTCCTTCAGCACGAAATCGGCCTTGTGCGCCTCGAAATAGGCATCAATCTGATCATCAGTCACGGTCGTGTCGAGGTGGCTCTCGACATAGGCCTGCTCGTAGCGGTACTTTATCAGGGCGTTGCGGTATTCCTCCGTCTCCTTGTCCACGTTCAGCTGCTGCTTGCTCAGTTCGCTCTCCGCCGCATCGAGATAGAGCCAGTTGCTGGCCCATGAGTTGATGAACTGCGAGGCCAGCGCGGAGCTGTCCTCTGGCGGGAGCCCGTCGGGAATGTACATGTCCACTTCCCCTGAGTAGAGCTTGTGCTTGCCCACTTCCGCGACCAGCGTCCCGTCGTGGATAAGCGACGAGGCCACATTGCAGGAAGGAAGGGCAATGACAGCCAGCAGTATATAGAGCAGTTTGCGCATTATCTGGCAAAGATAGTTATTTTTGCAGTATGTTCGCGGAAGGGAAAAGATTCTGTACGTCCGTCGGCTACTACCGGAGGACTTGCGGCGAGAGGCTCCAGAAGCTGGTGCTCGACGCCGGCTTCACTTGTCCGAACCGGGACGGGACCGTCGGGCGGGGCGGATGCACCTATTGCGACAACGCAGCGTTCCACCCAGCCTACAGCACCAGCGGGAAATCCTTGACCGAGCAGCTGGACGAGGGCATCTCGTTCCATGCCGGAAGGTACCGCAACGTGTCGCATTACCTTGCCTATTTCCAGTCATTCTCAAACACTTACGCCCCTCTCCCCGTCCTGAAGGAGCGCTATCTAGAGGCCCTTTCGCACCCCGCCGTAGTGGGAATCGTCGTCGGGACAAGGCCGGACTGCGCGCAGCAGGAAAAGATCGACTGGCTCGCCGCCCTCGCAAGGGGCGAGGCGCTTCCGGGATGGTCCCGCACGCTCCTAAGCGGGACAATACTCTCTGCCCCGCTCGTCACCATAGAGTACGGCATCGAGTCCTGCTACGACAAGACCCTGCTCCGGATCAACCGCGGCCACGACTTCGCATGCGCCGAAGATGCGGTCAGGCGCACAGCCGGCGCCGGGATTCCAGTGGGCGCACACTTCATACTCGGCCTGCCCGGAGAAACCAGGGAGATGATGCTCGCATCCTGCGACAAGATAAACTCCCTGCCCCTGCGGTCTGTCAAGTTCCACCAGCTCCAGTTCGTGAAAGGCACGAAGATGAAGGCGGAATACGAGGCTCATCCGGAGGAATTTCTGCGGCTAACCTTGCCTGACTATCTGGACCTTATAATAGACATGCTCGAGAGGCTGAGGCCGGACCTCGCGATAGAGCGGGTGGCGGGCGAAGTGCCGCCGCGGTTCGTGGACACTCCGCAATGGGGTCTCATACGCAATTTCGACATCCTGAGGATGCTGGACAGGCGGCTCGAGGAGCGGGACACGTTCCAGGGCAGGCTCTACAAAAAGATATGAAAAGTTACATATACATACTTTCTGCCCTGACGGCCCTCCTTGTGGCGATTTTGCCCTCCTCCGCCCAGACGGAAAAGGCGGTCGTCACCCTTTCCGCCAACTACATGCGCGAGAAGCCTGACTACACTGCCGAGCTTGGCACTCAGGCACTTATGGGAACAGTGGTCGAAGTACTGGACTCGTCTTCCTACTGGAGGCTCATCCGAACTCCCGACGGCTACGAGGCGTGGGCGAACGAGATGTCCCTGGCCCCGTGGACGGAGGACTATGACTCGGCGTCGAAATTTATCGTGCTCGAAAACTGTTCCAATGTATATACCCTTCCCTCAGAGAGTTCCGCCCATGTCTCCGACCTTGTCCGGGGAGACGTCCTGCTGAAAGGGCATGGAAGGAAGCACGGATTCTCCGCCGTAATCCTTCCCGGAGGACGGTCCGGATGGGTCAGGACAAGGCATCTGGAAGATTACGGGAAATGGACCGGCAGCCGGGCCGCGAGCAGGGAAGCCGTTGTAGCAGAGGCGCTCCGGTACGTCGGAGTACCCTATCTCTGGGGAGGCTCCTCTCCGAAGGGATTCGACTGCAGCGGCCTTTCGCAGATGGCCTACCGCATGTGTGGCATGCCTCTCCCCCGCAATGCATCCCAGCAGGCAAAGCTTGGGACAGAGGTCAGCGAGCTTCTGCCGGGCGACCTTCTCTTTTTCGGGCGGAGGGACGAGGAAACGGGGAAAGTCCATGTGACCCATGTAGGTATATATATAGGTAACGGGCGCATGGTCCATGCTTCGCAGCTTGTCAGGGTCAATTCCGTGACTCCAGGCCTTCCTGATTCATACGAGAATCTGTCCCGATTCCTCTTCGCACGCCGCCTTTTGCCATGAAATTTTGGTAAATTGCATGGAAATACGGAACAGCGAAAATGGCTACAGGAAAGGAAAAAAGTTTGTGGTTCTGCACGAACTGCGGCAACGAATATTCGAAGTGGATGGGCAAATGCCCGGCATGTGGAGAGTGGAACACGATAGTCGAGAAGACAGTCGCAACCGGAAAGCCCAGAAAGAATTCTCCGATATCGACGGGGCATAAGCCCCAGAAACTCAGCGAAGTGAATTCCGCCGAGGAGCACCGCATACTGCTCGGGCTCCCGGAAGTCGACAGGTTGCTGGGAGGCGGGCTTGTCGAAGGTTCGCTGGTCCTGGTAGGCGGCGAGCCCGGCATCGGAAAGTCCACCCTCTCTCTGCAGATCGCTCTCGGAAGCCCAGGTCTCAAGACGCTCTATGTCTCCGGAGAGGAAAGCCCCCGGCAGGTCCGCATGAGGGCAGACCGCCTCGCAACGGATCCCGCCGCCATAGACAATTGTCTGATCTACAGCGAGACGCAGATAGAGAACGTCATCGCGGAGGCCGAAAGCGCCCAGCCCGGGCTCGTCATCGTGGACTCTGTCCAGACGATGTGGTCCGAGACGGCGGACTCTTCCGCCGGCAGCGTCACACAGGTCCGTGAAGTGGCCGCAAGGCTGCTCCACTTCGCGAAATCCTCCGGGATCCCCGTGATCCTGATCGGGCACATCACAAAGGACGGCTACATCGCCGGGCCTAAGGTGCTGGAGCACATCGTGGACGTAGTCCTGCAGTTCGAGGGGGACGACAAGGGAGCCTACAGGATCCTGCGCAGCATCAAGAACCGCTTCGGTTCCACGTCCGAGCTCGCCGTATTCGAGATGACAGGGACGGGCCTGAGGGAGGTCACGAATCCGTCCGAGATGCTGATGCCCATGCATGAGGAAGGGCTCAGCGGCACGGCGATCGCCGCGATGCTGGACGGGATGAGGCCGTTTCTGTTTGAGGTTCAGGCACTTGTGAGCACGGCAGCCTATGGTACCGCACAGAGGAGCGCCACCGGCTTCGATGTCCGCCGTCTGAACATGCTCCTCGCCGTGCTGGAGAAAAGGGCAGGTTTCCGCCTCGCCGCCAAGGACGTGTTCCTCAACATGGCAGGAGGCCTCAGGGTCAGCGACCCGGCCTGCGACCTGGCTGTCGTATGCGCCGTTCTCTCTTCCAATTTCGATTTCGCGATCCCCGCGACATGGTGCTTTGCCGGCGAGGTAGGACTTTCAGGCGAGATCCGTCCCGTCAGCCAGGCAGAGCGCAGGGTGACCGAGGCTGCCCGGCTCGGATTCAGGAAGATATTCGTATCTCGCTATGCGTCAATAGGAAAGGACGCCGCCGAGGGGATAGAGGTTGTCCGCGTCGCGGACATTCCTTCGCTGATAAAGAATGTATTCAAGGGATGAAAAGGCTGATTCTGACCCTGTCCGTGCTGCTGCTTGTCGCCTCTGGCTTCGCCCAGACCGCCTCGCAGCGCTATGTAGAAAGCTTCATGGCTGACCCCGACTTTGCCGCCGCACAGGTCGGCATTCTCGCCGTGACCGTGTCCGGGGACACGCTGGCAGCGTATTTTCCCGACGGAAAACTTATGCCCGCCTCCAACGCCAAGCTCATCACTACAGGTCTGGCTCTCAGCACCTTGGGCGCGGATTACAAGTACACTACGAAAATCGGCTACTCCGGGAAGGTCATGGACGGAACGCTGCACGGGGACCTCTACATCATCGGCGGCGGAGACCCGACCATCGGCTCGAAAGATTCCATAGCTGTCTCGGCCCAGAGTCTTTTCGCCCGCTGGAAGAGCTTTCTCGTCAAGGAGGGAATTTCCAGAATCGACGGGCACATTGTCGGGGACGGACGCTGCTACGGAGGCCAGGCGGAATCCCCGGACTGGCTCTACGAGGATCTCGGGACATACTACGGCACAGGTGGGGACGGTCTCAGCTTCTACCGCAACATAAAGGATTTCCTGGTCACCCCGGGAACATCCCAGGGAAAGCCGCTGAGCGTAAAGGAAGGCTATCCGTCAACTCCATGGATGTCATATAGTTATGACTGTACGACAGGCGCCGCTGGAACCGGAGACCAGATCTACCTCTACACTACATCGCTTGCTCCTTTCGGAGTACTGAGGGGGACTTTCGCTGCGGACAGGGCTGCAAAGACCGTGAAGTGCAGCAACAAGTTCGGGGCATACACATGCGCCTCGGAGTTCCGGACATGGCTCCGCGCAGGCGGCATCCCCGTCTCAGGCTCTCCCGCCGACATAGTGATGATGTCGGGGGCTTCTGCCGGAACCGGCAAGCCCATGCTGAGGGAATCGCCGGAGGAGTGGACAGAGGACCTGGATATTCCTGCCGCAGAGGCCAACTCTCTGACTGTCATAGGTTCCACGGAATCCCCCGCCCTAAGCCGGATCGCATATGTCACCAACCAGAGGAGCGACAATTTCTATGCAGAGGCCATGTTCCGCGAGATGGGAAAGAAGCTGTCGGGGTCTGACTTGGCGGATGACTGCTGGGAGGCCGAGAAGCAAGCCCTTCTCAGCCTTGGCGTGGACCCTGTCAGAAGGATCAGGCTCTACGACGGCAGCGGACTGGCGCGCAAGGACGTAGTGTCGCCGAGCCTGTTCGTGGATTTCCTCGGCGCTATGCTGAAATCTCCTGCAGCACAGCCATTTGTACGATCGCTCACTACTCCGGGCCAGGGGTCGCAGGCAGGCCGCATGCGCAATGAGCCCGCCTCCGCCCGCTCCCGCATAGCCTACAAGAGCGGCTCCATGGAAGGCGTCCGCTGCTACTCCGGCTACATCGCCCCGTCCGGCTCCACCCCTGCGGCAATAAAGAAAGGTGCCGCCGTTGCCGGCAGCACCGTCGTATTCTCGGTCATGGTCAACTCCTACACCGGGCC
>CAYTXA010000032.1:0-14657 GCA_964440865.1 uncultured Muribaculaceae bacterium
ACTGGACTTCCTCCACGAACGGGAAAATGACGCACGGGAACTCCAGACCCTTGGACTTATGGATGGTAATGACCCTGACCGCATCTGCACCTGAGGGGGAACTGAGCTTCGGGTCCTCGGACTCCCACCATTCGAGGAAAGCGGGCAGGTCGTTTCCGTTTTTCGATGTCCAATCCCGCAGCGCGTCCATGAACGCCTGGACATAATGCGATTCCATCCTGAACTTTTCGGGAATCTTCTTCTTGATTTCCGCCAGCAGGGAGTCGCACACCTCGGGGAGCGACTCTCCGCGGAACTTGTCTTCGCTGATGTCGTAACCCTGGGCAAACCAGGATTTTATCTTGTCGCACGGGTTCTGCCAGCGGCAGAGAAGCGCCGTCAGGACCTTGACAACGGCAGAATTCTTGAGGCTCAGGGAATCGTCCGAAATCACGGGGATATTGTGTTCAGCCAGCATCGCGGCTACAGCGGCGCCGTCATCTCTCTTCCTGACCAGGACCGCAATATCCTCGTAGCGGGCGTGCCGGGAACGGGCTCTGGAAATTGCCTCCAGCACCTGGGAGAGTTCCATGTCCTTATTGCAGAAGACAGCCTTGATGTGGCCGGCTGCGGGGTCCTTGGTCTGCATCGGCTTCTGGAAGCCGGCATCTTCGCCTTCCGCAAGGAAGCCGTAGATTTCGCTGATGTATGATGACTGCGTTTTCGTGGAGGAGGAATATTCCTTGTCGCGCCAGTCAGCGGCGTACCGGAAGAACTCGTTGTTGAATCCGACCACGTTGCGAAGGCTTCTGTAATTTCCCTCGAGAGGCTTTTCGATGGTGACTCCGGAAGCGAACTCTTCCGGCACCTGTTTCTGCATAAGCTGCCAGTCCGCTCCCCTCCACCTGTAGATGCTCTGCTTCACGTCGCCCACGAGCAGGTCCTCCGGTTCATCGTCCGGACCGCCTGCCAGACTGTTTTCTATCAGAGGCCTGAAGCAGTCACACTGCACGCAGGAGGTGTCCTGGAACTCATCCATGAGGTAGTGCCTGTAGCGCACTCCGATCTTTTCGTAGACGAAAGGAGCATCGCTGCCGTCGATTATCTTGCGCAGGAATGTGTTCGAGTCGTCGATGCTCAGCACATTCTTTTCCTTCATCAACGTCTGGAACGCCGTCCTCAGGCGGGAAGAGATCACTAGCTCTCCGAGCGAGCCAAGTATCAGTCCTGCAGTGCAATACAGCTTGTACTTGGACCCAGTGAAAAGGTCTGTGAAAGCTCTGTACGGCCCCATCAGCGCGCCCTCGTATCCGGCGAACTTTCCGACATCGGACTTCTTCCACCATGCCGCAAAGTCTTCGCCATGCCCGAGGAAAGCATTCGTCGGGACCGTCCTCTGCCATTGCCGGGGTTCCCTGGAAACGAATTCGCGGTATTCGCTACCGGCATAGTTCCTTATTGCCTTAAGCCATCCCCGGGATGTGTCTTCCGGCTCGATTCCGTTGGATTCCAGAGCCTTGAGCATTCCGTCCGCCGCAGACTGGACCTCCGACACGAAGCCGCTGCGATATGTCTTGAGCAGCTTCCTGACCCTCTCGAGGTTGTCCTCCCTGTAGATCTTGTCCTCGACCTCAGAGGAGGAATTCCCGTCTCCTGCAATCTGGTCCATGAGGCGGGAGTGCTCTTCGGAAAGCAAGCTCTTCGACATCCCCTGAAGCTTCGCGTCAAGGTTGTAGCCCTTGCCGGACTGCGCAGCATCTATCACATTGTCCTGCAGCCACTTCAGCAGGACCTTGTCGTTGCCGAGATTCTCCAGCACCCTGTCCACGCTCTCGCCCACCAGCGAATCCTTGTCGAGCTCCACCTGATATGAGGCGAACTGTCCTATTTCCCGCGAGAAAGCATGTATGGCTGTCTGGAAGAAGCTGTCTATCGTGCTGACAGCGAATGCCCCGTAGTCGTGGAGTATGTTGTCCAGCACGGTCCCGGCCTTCCTTTGGAGTTCAGTGTCCGACTTGAAGACCAACGGCACGAAAATCTTCCTGTAGGGAGATTTCTCCGGGCTCAGGGCCAGAGTCCTGAGGCTTTCCAGAATCTTCTTTTTCATGTCGTCGGTGCTGGCATTCGTGAACGTCACCGCCAGTATCCCGCGGTATGCCCTGGGATCCGGATTCGAAAGAAGGAGACGGATGTATGTCTGGGCAAGGTTGAAAGTCTTGCCGGAGCCGGCCGAAGCGCTCAATATTCTCAATGGCTTTTCCATGGTCCTACCTCCTGCAGATTTCCCTGAAATCACAATTCTTGCAATGGCCGAATTCTCCCGGCCTCCAGTCCGCCACGAAAGGCGTGTCCGGGTCCACGATCTCCTCGAAGAGGTCGGAAAGCCGGATGCACATCTCCTCGCCGAATGCTTGGCTCTCGGGGACATCGCTGACGGGGCTGGAAAAGAGCCTGCGCGTGGAATATATGGCATTCAGCACATTGCGTCCACCGGCAATGTCCCGTGTCTCGCCGCTGTTCCTGAGGAGATAGTCATAGATATAGATCTGCAGGGCGATTTTCGGCCAGTGCGCCTTGTTCGCCCCCGTGAATACTGCCTCTGCTATCTTCCCGGCATGGTCATCGGAGATGTCTATGTCATTGTCTTCGACAGTTCCCGTCTTGTAGTCCACGACCCTGACGGCGGACTCGTCGCCCGTGAACATGTCGAGACGGTCGAGCGTCCCTTTCAGGCGGAAATCTCCCTTGGGAGTATGGAAGACCGAACGGAGCTTCATCTCCCTCCCCAGGATCTTGTATCCGTCGTGGCGTTTGCCGGTACTATCGCCGGAGAGATGTTCGATGTCGCGCCGGAGCGTCTCGTCGATGAAACGGCATACAACTTCCTCATAGACAAGGTTTTTCCCAGTTACGGCGCCAGAGTGCAGCTGCTCTTCTATCTTGCTGTCCACAAGGCTCTTGATCCGGCCCTTGTCCTCCCGCAGCGCCTTCAGAGCCTCCGCGGTCACGATGCCGCCCCTGGCCCCGTAGTCCTCGCCATAGAGGTCGCACAAGGCTGAGTGGTAGACGTCACCCAGCATTCCGGCATCCAGTTCTTCCGTAATCTCGTCCTCCGGGCGGAGTTCCATGACCTTGGAATAATAGAACTGAGCCGGACACTTGAGGTAGGACTGGAGCGACGAGGCCGAATACTCCATGTCCATGAGCTTCCCGATGATTTCCGGAGTCTTCTCTATCAAGTCGGAGACCGTTGTTGCAGAAACTCCGGCGGTGCTGACCTTCCTGTCGAGGCTTATCCCGAATCCGTATTCGAGCTGACGGATGTAGCGGCTCTCCTCGCCGGTCCCGACGCCACTGGTGCGGGAATCGTGCAGGAGCCAGACTTCGCCTGCCCTCAGCACGAGGCGGTAGAAGTAGTACGCCCAGACCGCGTCCTGGTACTCCGAAGTCGGGAGTCCGAATCCCTGCCTGAGCTCGGGCGGGATGAACGAGGACGACACGGTCTTGCGGGGGAACACGCCCTCGTCGCAGGAAAGAATCGCAACTTTCCGGAAATCAAGCGACCTGGTCTCCAGCGGACCCATGACCTGCATGCCTTGCAGCGGTTCTCCGTTGAACGGCACGGAAAGTCCTGCAAGAGACTGGAGCAGTATGCGGGAATACGTCTGCGGAAGCACTTCGAGCCCGGCCTTGGACAGCTGGCGGACCGATGCGATGCATGCATGGGCGAATTCCGCCTCGCCGTTCTGTTTCTCGTCCGCGTCGATGCGGGACGCCACCTCGGAGACGATGCCGACAAGATAGCCTTCGAGCCGGCGCACCTGGGCATTGTCCGGAGTCCCTGTGTCAGTCACCACTGGGCGGAATATCATGTCTATCAGCGACTTGCCGCCAGCAGTACTGAAGTCCTCAAGCGGGATGTAGTACTTCACGCCGTGGAATATCCTGTCGGCAAGAGTGCTCTCTTCCTCTGTCATCACACTGCGCAGCAGGCCGTTGGACAGGATTGCGCGGACCTGGGCATGATAGAAGAGCCAGGCGCCGTCCCTGTTTCTCAGGTGCAGCTGCATCGCGAGCAGGGAGCGGAGCAGTCCGAAGAACATGCTTCCTGTCATGGAACGGCCCATCGTGACATTTATGTGCCTGACCGAAGGCGGGAGCGTCCTGAGGAGCGGGTCCAACAGGCTCTCGTCCGGCAGCACGACCGCAGTCTCCTCGTCCATGATGTTCGGGAGCAGCTTGACCTGGCCGACAGCCGAGGGGACATCTATGACATGGAAAACCGGCTCGCTGTCAACTGGTTCCAGGCTGAATGCCTGCGGGAAAAGGGAGATGTTTCCCTTCTTTCCGGCCGTCCCGCGCATGAAAAGCCCGGCCTTGTTCTCCGGAGCGGTCAGAAGCGGATGCTTCTCCTTCGGCCAGTCCCAGCAGAATTCCGCAATTCCGGCATCGCGCATCTTGCCCAGCACCACCCTCTCGCATTCGTCAAGGGCATTCAGGCCCACGAACACGAAGCTGCGCTTGCCGGGGAATGCGTCCTCCAGCACGTCCACGGCAGGCTTTTCTTTCATGTCTTCTGCCAGTTTCCTGTAGATCGCGCCGTCGTATGCCTTCCCGTCCTTCTCCAGGGAGAGGGTGAAGTTGCGATAGAGCGGAAGAAGCAGGTCCCACACTCCGCGGAACTTTTCCTTGAACTCCTTTTCCGGTCCGTCTCCGAAGTTGCGGAGGAACTGCTCGACCGCAATGCGCTGGTTTTCCGTGAGATATGAGAGATCGCCGCCTCCAATCTTCTTCCAGTCGGAGATGTTGACGAATATCTTCTCCGGGGCGATCAGGTACTTGTCCACGTCGGAGAAATCCCGCAGCAGGACATCACCCCAGAATATGAACTCGTCGAGGGATTCCGCCTTGGGATTCAGAGTCTTGTAGCAGCCGTAAAGCCTGAGCAGCAGCGGGATGCGGTCCTCAACCTTGAGTCCCGTCGCCTGACGGAAGAAATCGTCTATGGTCAGCATCGTGGGAGCAAAGAAAGGCTTCATGCTTCCCTTGTTCACGTCTGCGAGCCACTTGCGGAAAAAAACTGCGGACCTGCGGTTCGGAAAAACGAACACGCGGTCCGACAGTATTACTTGCCCATTGTCCTTGAAATAGTGTTCAGCGACCTGTTTCAGGAATGGCGTCATCGGCTTTGTCGGCGTCATCGGCATCAATAGTTTTCCATCCCGAACGGGCTGTCGAAGTCCTCCAGGGAGACGTGCCTGGTATCCTTTTCGCTGAGGATGGCCTTCTCCACGGGAATCTTCCAGTCTATGCCGAGGCTGTCGTCGGTGATCGCTATGCCGCCGTCTGCCTCCGGGTGGTAGAAGTTGTCGCACTTGTACTGGAACACAGCCGTCTCGCTCAGTACCGAGAAGCCATGGGCAAAGCCCCTGGGGATAAAGAACTGGCGATGGTTGTCCTCGGTCAGTTCCACAGCCACATGCTGCCCGTACGTCGGGCTTCCCTTGCGGATGTCCACTGCGACATCGAGCACGGCTCCCCGCACGCAGCGCACCAGCTTGCTCTGGCAGAACGGAGGTCTCTGGAAATGGAGTCCTCTCATCACTCCGTAGCTGGAGCAGGATTCATTGTCCTGGCAGAAGCGGATGTGTCCGCCTTCCGGAAGGATACCTTCCTCCACGAGGAGGCTGTCCACCTGCTTTTCGAAGTCCCTCTCGGAGAAGCTCTCGAAGAAATAGCCCCTCTGGTCCTTGAATACCCGCGGCTCGATGATGAGCACGCCCTTTATGTCTGTCTTCCTGACTTCCATCGTTCTTTCTTTCAGCAATTTATACCTTCAGCACGCCCATGTTGCTCATGCACTTGCGGAGGCTGTCAATCCAGTACGGAACCTTGATTCCGAAGGTCTCCTTCAGCTTTGTCTTGTCCAGGACGGAATATGCCGGGCGCTTGACAGGGGACGGGAACTCGTCGCTGTGGCATGGCTGGATGTCGCATGAGGTGTGCCCTGCAAATGCGGCTATTGCCTTCGTGAAGTCGTACCATGAGGTCACACCCTCGTTCGAGAAATGGTATATGCCGGTGTGGCCCTCGTATTTGCGGTTTTCCACGATGTCGAAGATCGCGTCCGCGAGGTCTCCCGCGTAGGTCGGCGTGCCTGCCTGATCGAACACCACACTGAGCTTGGGCTTCATCTCGGTCAGGTTCAGCATGGTCTTGACGAAGTTGTGGCCGTACTCGCTGTAGAGCCATGCGGTGCGGAGAATGATGTATTCCACTCCCGTCGCCTTGATCTTTTCCTCTCCGTGGAGCTTTGTCAGGCCGTAGACCCCGGTCGGCGTGCCCTTCTGGTCCTCCTTGCAGGGGGTGTTGTAGGGATCTCCGCCGAAAACGTAGTCGGTCGATATGTGCACGAGCAGTCCGCCTACCTCCTTCATAGCCTTCGCGAGGTTCTCCGGAGCAGTGGCGTTCAGAGTCTCCACAATCTCCCCTGCCGTCTCCGCCTTGTCCACGTTTGTCCACGCCGCACAATTGATTATGCAGCGTATGTCCCTTTCCTTCACCACATTGCGGATGGCCTCAATGTCCGTTATGTCCAGTTTCTCATAGCCGTCGCACACATCCGTGAAGAAGTACTTGTCCTTTGCGGATTTTCTGCTGGCGATCTGTATCTCATTGCCCAACTGTCCGTTGGCGCCTGTTACCAATATATTCATCCTAATCCAGATTTGATTTTCCGGTTTTCTTGACCTCGTCGATGACGTAGAGCAGGTACTGCCCGTACTGGTTCTTTATCATCGACTGGGCGTTTTCTCTCATCTTCTCCTCGGTGATCCATCCTTTCCTGTAGCCGATTCCCTCGAGACAGGCTATCTTCAGGCCCTGCCTCTTCTCGATGACCTCGATGTAGGTGGATGCCTCGGAGAGGGAGTCATGGGTTCCGGTGTCGAGCCATGCGAAGCCTCTGCCGAGAGTCGACACCTTCAGGTTGCCGGCTTCCAGGTATTCCTGGTTCACGGAGGTGATTTCCAGCTCTCCGCGTGCCGAGGGCTTTATGTGCTTGGCGATGTCCACGACGCTGTTGGGGTAGAAGTACAGGCCGACGACTGCATAATTGCTCTTCGGATGGGCCGGCTTCTCCTCGATGCTGAGGCAGTTGCCGTCATTGTCGAACTCCGCTACGCCGTAGCGCTCCGGATCGCTGACCCAGTAGCCGAAAACGGTTGCTTTTCCCTCGTTCTCGACATTCGCCCGTGCCTGCCTGAGGATTTTCGTGAATCCGCTGCCGTTGAAGATGTTGTCTCCGAGGACAAGGCATACGTCGTCATCCCCGATGAACTTCTCGCCTATGATGAAGGCCTGGGCCAGTCCGTCCGGCGACGGCTGCTCGGCGTATTCGAAATGCACCCCGAACTGGCTTCCGTCCCCGAGAAGTCTCCTGAATCCCGGCAGGTCGGCCGGGGTCGAGATGATCAGGATGTCGCGTATGTCCGCAAGCATCAGAACCGAGATCGGATAGTAGATCATCGGCTTGTCGAAAATCGGGATCAGCTGCTTAGAGATTCCCTTGGTGATCGGGTAGAGGCGCGTGCCGCTGCCTCCTGCCAGTACAATGCCTTTCATACTTATTGGTCTATTAATCAATCTTTTCCGTTCAGTTCGGCGAGATGCTCCTGCCATTTCGCCATGTATGCGAGCGACGATTCAGGGAGCTTCTTCATCCTTTGCCATTTCGCAAGGTATGAGTCCGCTTCGCGCTGGTCGTTCAGGAGCGTCGCGGCGACGTAGCATATCGTGTTGAGCCGTGCTTCGTTGACCCTGCTCAGTTCCTCGAGAGAGTCGTAACGGTGCAGCAGGAACGCTATCTTGCCTCGGAGCGTGCTGTCGGAGACGAAAAGCTGGCCATGGGACCGGCAGTCCGCAGCCGCGTCGAGGAGCACTTTCTCGAAAGAGTCCATCTTCGTGTAGAAGTGCTTGCTGCCTTTGCCGAAGCGCTTGACTTTCAGGTCAATGTCTTTCATGTGCAGCGTCTCGGCGCCGAGGAAGGACGTCAGCTTTATGTAGACGCTTCCTCCGCTCCGCCGCTCGCTTGTCTTCAGTACGCCTTCGTATCCCTTGAACGGCCCGTTTATGATCTCGACGATGTCGCCCTTGTCGAGTAGTTCATTGTCAGGCGCTACGAGGCTGATCTCGCCGTCGTACCCCGCATTGAAGCGGATGAAGCGGTGGACCTCCTCGGGGCGGACCTTCTGCCAGATTGTTTCCAGGGGCTTTGTCCCGTCGTTCTTCTGGGCTCTTATCGCCTCCAGTTCCTTCTGGGAGAGATGGCGGGAGAGAGGATAGAGATAGAGGTGGTTGTCGGAGAAACGCAGCCTCTCGACATCCCTGTCCGTCGCGAGGACGAAAATGTAGTTCAGAAGCTTCGGCTTGCGGATGGTCCTTGTCTTGCCGCGGGAGTCTTTCGTCTTCACCTCGATCAGAGGGTAGTACGGGAACATCCCGGCGTCTATGAACACCTTGTCCGAGGTCAGGGAAGGACGCGAGACGCGGTAGATGAACCATGAGCGGTTCTTCTCCTTCTCGATCAGGGTGTTCAGCAGGGCGATGACTTCCCCTCCGCTTCCCTTTTCCGGCGCGGCCATCGGCTTCATTTCCGTATCCTCCTGTATTTCAGCAGCTCCTGCCATGCGTCTGTGCCTGTCTTCCTCTCGCTCTACTTCTTTCCGCCGAACTTGTTGTAGGAGACGTTTTCCGGTTTCCACTTGTCCTTCGGGGCCGGGTTTTCCGCCGGATAGCCCATGATTATGGAGCTCATCGGGACGATGTTCTCCGGCAGGCCGAGAGCGGAAACTGCCGCGTCCATTCGGTCCTTGTATGGATATACTGCTGTCCAGACAGCCCCCAGGCCCAGCGCATGCGCTTCGAGAAGGATGTTCTCCGTAGCGGCGCTGGCATCCATGACCCAAGTCTCGTTGATCTGGTCGGCAGGAATCTTGCTCATGTCCCCGCACACTACGATGGTGAGGGTTGCAGTCTCATAGATGCGCGCGTTGAAACTGCCTGCGCCAATGTTCTGCATGACCCCGTGGTCATCCACGACCACGAAATGCCATGGTTGGCGGTTCACTGCGGAAGGCGCTGCCATTCCGGCCCGAAGCATCTTGTCGACCTTTTCGGGTTCGACCGTCTTGCCGTCGAATGCCCTGATGCTGGTCCTTGTCATTATGTTCTCGTACACGGCATCTTCGGCAGATGCGGCAGGATTCTGCTCACTGGCTTTTCCGTTTCCGCAGGCGGCTACTGCAGCCGCGGCAATGGCGATCGTCATCGCGCAGCCGATTGTCTTGACAATTTTCCTCATGATACGTCCATTTTATTGTCATAAAGATACGAAATAATTTTCAATCAAGGCGATCCAGCCCCTAACTTTAACTTATCTCTATCTTGGTGCCAACCAATGGATACAAGACAAATGTACAATTTCCATGATAGAGAAACTGCCTGCGCTGCATTGGATGCAGGACACAGAAAAAGGCCAGTCGATTTGACTGGCCTTGTAGTAGCGGGGGAAGGACTCGAACCTCCGACCTCCGGGTTATGAGCCCGACAAGCTACCAACTGCTCTACCCCGCGGTGTTGTATGTGCAAAGGTAAGAACTTTTTCCGAATTTGCAAACTTCCAGGCCCGAGGAGGCCCTTTTCCTATGCCAGGAACGCCATAATCCCCTCAATATCAGAAGCCGCGAATTCCTGCTGGACTCCCGTCCCGAGGTTTTTAACGTTAATCTTCCCGGCCTCCATCTCATTGCTCCCGCAGATCGACAGGAACGGAATGCCCTTCTTGGCGGCATAGTCGAACTGCTTCTTGAGCTTGGACTTGTCCGGATAGATCTCGACGCTCACTCCCCTCTCGCGGAGTGCCTTGGCGACAGGAATTATGAACGGAAGCACAGCAGCGTCCATGTTCGCAAAGAGAAGGGTCGTCGTGGTGGCAAGGTCCGTCGGGAACTTGCCGAGACCTTTCAGCACGTCATAGATGCGGTCGGCGCCGAAGGAAATGCCGACTCCCGACATGTCCGGAAGCCCGAATATGCCCGTCAGGTTGTCGTAACGGCCTCCGCCGCAGATGCTTCCGATCTCCCAGTCGCGTGCCTTGACCTCGAAGATGGGTCCGGTGTAGTAGTTCAGTCCGCGCGCCAGGGACAGGTCCATCTCGACCTCCTGGCTCAGGGAAGCAGAATCTATGAGACCGAAAAGCTCCTCGAGCTCGTCAAGTCCCTTGATGCCCACCTCAGAGACGATTCCTGTGGCAGATGAACCGTTCATAAGCCCCCTCATGGTCGCAATCTTCTCGCCGACAGTTCCAGTCATGGAAAGGATAGGCTCTATCACGGAGATAGCCTGGTCGGTCAGTCCACGCTCCCTGAGCTCGTCCTTCACGGCATCGAGGCCGATCTTGTCGAGCTTGTCGATGGCGACGGTGATGTCCACGACCTTGTCCGGGAACCCGCAGATCTCAGCGAGACCGGCGAGGACCTTGCGGTTGTTGATCTTTATCGTCACGCGGATGCCGAAGAGGGTAAATACGCGGTCCACGATCTGGACGAGCTCCAGCTCATTGACCTGCGACTTGCTCCCGATCACGTCCGCATCGCACTGGTAGAATTCGCGGTAGCGGCCTTTCTGGGGACGGTCGGCCCTCCAGACGGGCTGGATCTGGAAACGCTTGAAGGGGAACGAGATTTCGCTCTGGTGCTGGACCACGTAGCGCGCAAACGGCACGGTCAGGTCGTAGCGGAGACCTTTCTCGCAGACTTTCTTCGTCAGGGCAGCTCCGTCGGAGAGATCCTCGGGCGTCACTTTCCCGAACGCATCTCCGGAATTGAGGATGCGGAAGAGAAGCTTGTCGCCTTCGTCTCCATACTTGCCGAGCAGAGTCGAGAGGTTCTCCATCGCAGGAGTCTCAATCTGGGCATAACCATATGTGCGATAGACACTTTTGATGGTGTCGAATATGTAGTTGCGCTCGGCGGTCTCTGCCTGGCCGAAGTCGCGTGTTCCCTTTGGAATCGATGGTTTCTGTACTTGCATGATGCAAAGTTACAATTATTTCTTTAGTGTGAGGACGACGACGCGGCGAGTTGCCGGGGTGACGCGGATGTCCTCGTCGATGCGGCGCCCTGCGAGGGCGAGGACGCGGGAAGAACCGGAAGCGGACACGGAGGCGACGACGACGGCGGAAGGTTTCATGGCCATCGGGATACGCAGGTCCACGAACATGTCGCTTAGCTTCTTGCGCCCACGGACCCCGAGCGGACGCATCCAGTCGCCCCTCTTCCAGCGGCGGACGACGAACGGGACACCGAGTCGGTCGGCATCTGCCATCGAAACTCCGTCAGGAGTCCGGAGGGGCTCTCCGGGGCGGTAATCCCGGATCTCGACATCGAAAGCAGTCCCGCCGATACGGTATTCTCCGGAGTCGGTTACAACTAGCTGGTCTTCAGTCACTTCGGCAGCAGCCTGGCGAACGAGGATTGCGGAAGAGGTGGTAACGGCTTCCCAGGAGAGGGAGGCGAAGCGGCGCCCGGAGACAGTGCCTTTCCCGGATATCACTTCAAAGAGATCCTCCACGGCAGACGAGGTGAAGCCGTAAGGTGACAGGATCGAGAAGAGGAGGAACCGGGCATGGGGATGGGCCAGAAGAGCTGGAATGGAAATTTCAAGGGGAGAACCGGACGAGACGACATCAGCCCTGGCAGCATCGAGCCAGTCCAAGACAACGGCCTCCGCATCGCGGAGATTGGACGCAGTGCGGGCTATGTTCGACAGGAAAGCGGGGTTCACCTTGGCGAAAAGCGGGAAAACTTCATTGCGGATCCTGTTGCGGGGAATCTCTACCGATGCATTGGTTCTGTCCTCGCGGAAAGGGATGCCATGCTCCCTGGCGAAGGCGGCGATCTCAGATCGGGGAACATCCAGAAGAGGGCGCACGAGCACGACGGGAGCCCCGTCCCGGACGGGCACGACGCCTTTCTCCGCCATGCCTGTAAGGCCATGTATGCCGGTGCCTCTCAGCAGGTTGAGCATCACGGTCTCGGCATTGTCATTGGCATTGTGAGCCACTACGACGCCCACGTAGCCATTGCTGCGGCAAAGGTCGGCGAACCACTCATAGCGAAGCCTCCGGGCCACCATCTCGATGCTTTCCCCAGCCTCCGCGGCAGCGGCAACCGTATCGAAATCAGCCCTGTGGAAAGGAATTCCATGAGCCTCAGCCCATGAAGCGACGAGTTCCGAATCCCCGTCGCTTTCCTCGCCCCGGAGATGGAAGTTGCAGTGGGCAACCGCATAGCGAAGACCCGTGCAGGAAGACGCGGCAAGAGTCGCGAGAGTCATGGAATCGATGCCTCCGCTAACAGCGAGAAGGGCCGTCCCCCCGCCGGGGAACAGCCTCTTCATCTTGTCGTCGAACATGTCCTGCAGCCGGATCATATTCCACTATTTCTTTGTCGCGAACGTGTACGTGAATCCGAACTGGAGGGCCTCGTAGAACTGGATAGCCTTGCGGCCTTCAGGATGGTCCTCGTCCGTAATCAGGACCGTATCATCGTAGATAAGGTTCGTCGTCAGGTTGAGCGAGAAATACTTCGCGACCTTCCACATGAACCTGTTGTCCCAGTTCGTCCTGAGGTTCAGCGGGTTGTGGAGATAGTTCGAGAAGAGAATCAGCTGGGTCGCCGCCTCGAAGTTGTCGTTGATCTTGACCTGGGCGTCGAGCGAGAGCTGGGCTCCAAGGTCGAACCTGGCAGCGCGGTAGATGTCTCCGTTCGTCAGGAGACCGTTGGCATCTGCAACTGCCTCTTCGGAGTCATGCCCCTTCTTCAGGTTCATACCGTATTTCTTGCGGAGAGCCTCCTCGGATACGACCGTGCAGCCTCCTGTCAGAGGCGCAAAGTTGACCTTCAGCCAGTTGGTCGGTATCCAGTCGATACCAAGTCCGAGAGTGAAGATGGCAGGAGAGAATCCCGCGGACTTCAGCACTTTGGCGTCCTTCCAGTCCTGCTTCGAAGGATTGTCGGCCGTCGGGGTGGCATACGTATAACCCCTGGAGAACTGGTTGAGGAACGTGAACTTGGCAGAATAGCTCAGGGTCTTGGTAGCCTTGTAGGCAGCTGTGCTCTCGAGCAGGATGCGGTCCTTGTTCTTCTGGAGAATCGGCTTGTCCTGCGAATAGAGAAGGCCGTAGTCCAGCTGGAGACGGTTGTTCCAGTAGAAATCGTCCTTCGCATACTTCGCGTTGGCGTCGATGTAGGTGCTGAGGGCGAACGTGTTCGTTCCTCCCTTTGCCCAGTTGGAGAATCCTGTCTGCAGGAAGTTGATGTTCGTCATCAGGGAATTCGTCCAGTTGGACGGCTTCTTGACCTCGGGCTTCTCCTCGGGCGCATCGGAGATTGCCTGCGCGGCGTTCGCAACGGCGTCCCGGACATTGTTCTGTCCTGCCGCGGGCGCAAGGGCCAGCAGCAGGGCAGCAAGCGATGTGATAAGTTTTCTGTCCATCAATATGCGATTGCGAATACGACCCTCTGGTGCGAAGGTTTTCCGGAGTAGATGTCCTTGCCCTCCTCCTTGACGACATAGCTGTCGACAGGGATGCACCTGATCGTGGCCTTGGTTTCGTCCTTTATCTTCTGTTCGGTCTCGGCGGTTCCGTCCCAGTGGCAGAGAAGGAACTTGCCCGTGCCGATCTTCTCCTTGAACTCATCCCAGTCGTCGCACTTCTCGACATGGGCGTCGCGGAATGCCGCTGCCTTGTCGTAGATGGTCTTCTGGATCTGCGGAAGAAGGTCCTCAATATACTTGACGACCCCGTCGAGGGGAACGACATTCTTGTCCATGGTGTCGCGGCGGTGGACCTCGACGGTATTGTTCTCGATGTCCCTCGGGCCGATGGCAAGGCGGACAGGGACGCCCTTGAGCTCCCACTCGGCAAACTTGAAGCCGGGGCGGAGAGTGTCGCGGTCATCGATCTTGACGCTGTGTCCGGCAGCCTCGAGTTCCTTCTTGAGGGCTGACATCTTGTCAAGAACCTTGGCATGGTCCTCTTCGCTGCGGAAGATCGGAACCATCACGATCTGGATAGGAGCGAGCTTCGGAGGCAGCACGAGGCCGTTGTCGTCGCCGTGCGCCATGACAAGGGCACCCATCAGGCGGGTCGAAACGCCCCATGACGTTGCCCAGACATACTGCAGGTTGCCCTCCTTGTCGGCATACTTGACGTCGAATGATTTCGCGAAGTTCTGCCCGAGAAAATGGGACGTACCGGCCTGCAGAGCCTTCCCGTCCTGCATCATGGCCTCGATGGTCATGGTGTCGAGGGCTCCGGCGAATCGCTCGTTCGGGCTCTTGTGGCCGACTATCACAGGCAGGGACAGCCAGTTGCGTGCGAAATCAGCATATACATGGACCATGCGGTCGGTTTCGGCCTGGGCCTCTTCGGCTGTTGCATGGGCAGTGTGGCCCTCCTGCCAGAGGAATTCGGTCGTACGGAGGAAAAGCCTCGTGCGCATCTCCCAGCGTACTACGTTCGCCCACTGGTTGCAGAGGATGGGCAGATCCCTCCAGGACTTGACCCAGTTCTTGTATGTGCTCCAGATGATTGTCTCGGAGGTCGGGCGCAC
>CAYTXA010000033.1:0-6771 GCA_964440865.1 uncultured Muribaculaceae bacterium
CGAGCTGTACGACCTGAGTCCGTCCAGCATAATCCTCAAGGTCGGGCTCAAGAAACCGATCTACTATCAGACCGCGACCTACGGGCATTTCGGCAGGAAACCCTACCAGACTGCCGTCGAGACCCTCTATGACGGCGTCAAGGGCTCAAAGGTCGTATGGTTCTTCGGATGGGAGCGTCTGGACAGCGTTCCTGCAATCAAGGAACGCCTGGGACTCTAGAACAGGGAAAAGAAGACTATTCGCCGCGTTCCATTTCGCGGCGGATGTCATTCTCTTTGATAGTCTGGCGCTTGTCGTATTCTTTCTTTCCACGTGCAAGGGCAATGTCTACCTTCGCGAAGCCATGCCTAAGTTCCTTCTTTGTCAGGAGCAACTTGCGGTCTCTCTCCGGCTGGTGCTGGCCCCATGAACCCCAGAAATACTGGGCGATATTCATCCCCTTGACATAGAGCTGCCCGCGGGTGTCGAAGTAGCAGAACGCATCGGAAAGGGAAGCCTTGCCAGCACGCACCGACTTTATCTCGGTGCCTACCAGCACGATACCGGCCGTGTACCTTTCGAGGAATTCATAGTCGAAGGACGCACGGCGGTTCTTGATGTAGACTTTCTTTTTCTCTTTCTCTGCCATATCGCTGTAGATGGAACTGTAAAGATACCATAAAATTGGCTAATTTTGCCTGTCCCGAAAAATTCTGACCCATGAGCAAAGAACAGATCCATACCGGACCCGGCGTCCCGCCGCCCGCCTGCCTTCCCGAGCCGGAGGAAATTTCCGTACCGGATATCCTGAAGTCATTTGGCAGCGGGGACGTGGATCTAGTCTGCGTGCTCGGACCGACGGCCTCGGGAAAGACGAGGTATGCTGTCTCGCTCGCGAGGGAGATAAATGCCCTGCGGGGGGCTTCCTGCGCCGAAATCCTCTCGGCGGATTCGCGGCAGGTCTACCGTGGCATGGACATCGGCACGGGAAAGGACCTCGACGAATACGGGGAGATTTCCTACCACCTCATCGACATCGCCGATGCGGGGACCAGGTACGACATCTACGAGTACCAGAAGGATTTCGAGGCGGCATACCAGGACATCCTGCGCCGGGGCGGAGTTCCCATATTGTGCGGAGGATCAGGACTTTACATAGAGGCTGCGACCTGCGGTTATGCCCTGACGAACGTGCCGCCGGACCCGGAGCTCAGGGAAAAGCTGGAGGGGCTCGGGGCGGACGAGCTAAGGGCGAGGCTGCTCGTGATGAAGCCGGACACTCCGGAGGGGACTCTGCAGTCCAAACGCAGGACTATCCGCGCGCTGGAAATCGCCCTCTACGAGCAGAATCACCCCGTGGAAAAGTCGGAGACGCTGCCGAAAAAGACTTACTTCATCGGCACTCTGGTCAGCCGTGAGGATAGGATCGCCAGAATCGACAAGAGGCTGGACGAGAGGCTCGAAGGCGGAATGGTGGAAGAGGTCAAAGGACTGCTGGCCAAGGGAATATCCCCCGAAGACCTTGTGTACTACGGGCTGGAATACAAGTTCGTGACCCAGTATGTGCTGGGAATCCTGTCGTATGAAGAGATGCGTCTACTGCTCTCTAATGCAATCCACCAGTTCGCGAAACGCCAGATGACGTGGTTCCGCGGCATGGAAAAGGATGGTCGCAAGATCCACTGGGTCAGGCCTTGACGTAAACGGGATTGCCGCCGTGTCCGAATGAGCGGCGGGGACCTTCGACTTCGCGCCAGTAGTCGGCGTCGAAGGCGTCGCCAGGGCTCATGAACTCGCCTTCATGTTCGATCGTGAACGCAAGATACGTGATCTTAATTCCCCGTTCGAGGAACATTTTCTCATAGTATGTCTGGCACTCGAAGAGAGCATCGACGGCCGCACTGCCGCAGACGGAAGAGTACTCCGACGAGCGCAGGGAGTCCCGGAAAGCATTCCCCGGGGCGTAGAGATCAGTAGTGCCTGCCAGGATGCGGAGGCCGTTCTTCTCGCAGACAGCCTTGCTGTACTCATACAGGAAACGGCTGTCGGTCTTGAGGTGGACAATGCCGCCGGGGCGGAGGAACTTGCGGTAGCGGTCGAGGAACCGGGGCGAAGTCAGGCGGTTGCCCTCGCTGCGGAGCTGCGGGTCGGAGAACGTGAGCCAGATCTCGGACACCTCGCCCGGAGCGAAGAACGACTCGATGAACTCGATGCGGGTGCGGAGGAAAGCTACGTTCGGCATGGCATGCTCCGTGGCATACTTCGCCCCCTTCCAGAGACGCGCGCCCTTGATGTCCACGCCGATGTAATTCACTGAAGAGTTGCGGCTTGCGAGATCTATCGTGTACTCTCCCCTGCCGCATCCCAGCTCCAGGACAATCGGCTGGGCATTAGCGAACATCTCCCCGTTCCAGTTGCCGCGGACCGGATGGGGACGGAGGGCGAAATCAGCTCCCGTACCGGCGAGCACGTCCTCAACTGCCGGCTGGAGCAGACAGCTGAATGTCTCGTTCTCCGCGAATTTTCTCAACTTGCCATGTCCCATGGTCTATCTCTGTCTTAGTTTTTCTTCTTCCTGTCTATTCTGATCCCAATCCCGGACAGCCTGTAGCGGGCCACCAGGGAATCGGGCACGCCCACAAGCAGACGCCACGTCCCATATTCCGTCGGCACAAGGCCGCTGCGGTAAGGAGCATAAAGCGTGCGCCCGAAATAAGAATGGCCGGAAAGCGCTGAACTGCCGAGCCATACGGTTTCCGCATATCGCTCGCCCGAGGGAGCGAGGTACGTCACCCGGAGCGGGAAACCCTCGAAGCTGGAGAATGTCTCCTTGTCGCACACCATGTCGGCCATGACCGAGATGTCATAGACAGACGAAGAGTCATCCATCTGCAGCTCAAAGGGATACCTCCCATAGGCGTCCCTTCCGTCGCTCTTTACGAAGGACTCCATCGACGCCGGGCGGCTGCAGGAGACTGCCAGCAGGAGAAACGCCGCCGCTATGACGGCATGCCTCATTTTGCTTCGGCAGGTGCGCCGTCACGGGGTGCTCCTGCGGGACGGGCCTGCGCAGGACGTGCGGGGCGATCCGAGGAACGCTTGCCGCCGCGGGACTGCTGGCCTCGGCCCTGCCCTCCTCTCTGACCCTTGCCGCCCCTGCGGTTTCTACCCTTCGGGGCATCGAAACGGCTGATGCTGTCGTCCCCTACGGCAGTGACGAACTCCGGGCTCTCGTCCGGCTCGGTCTTCAGGGACTCTGCCTTGATGCCGTTGCGATTCATCTTTATGATTTCCGCCACCTTGGCGGCAGGAACAGGGAACAGGTTGGCGAGCGATCCCTTCTCGTAGGAGAAATACATCATCTCCTGCAGGATGTCTGTCTTCATGAGCCATGCCTGGCCGTCCTCAAACTCGAGCGGCTCCACGACACGCGGAATACGGGTCTGCGCATCGAGATAGGTAGCAACCTCATAGTTCAGGCAGCACTTCAGCTTCCCGCACTGCCCGGCAAGCTTCTGCGGGTTCAGGGAAAGGTCCTGGACACGGGCCGAGGCAGTCGTAATCGACTTGAAATTAGTGATATACCTGGCGCAGCAGAGCTCCCTGCCGCAAACTCCCAGGCCGCCGATCAGTCCTGCCTCCTGACGGGCTCCGATCTGCTTCATCTCGATCCTGATGCGGAACTCTTCGGCGAAGACCTTGATCAGCTGGCGGAAATCCACCCTGCCGTCCGCGATGTAGTAGAAGATAGCCTTTGTGCCATCTCCCTGGAACTCAACGTCTCCGATCTTCATCTCGAGCCCCAGCTGCGCGGCAATCTGGCGGGATCGGATCATGACATCGTGTTCCCTTGCGATCGACTCCTGCCACTTCTCGATGTCGAAAGGCTTTGCCTTGCGGTAGATCCTGCGGAACTCCGCCGTGGCGGGGTCTATGCCCTTGCAGCGCATCTGGCGGGACACTATCGGGCCGGCGAGTGTCACGATCCCCACGTCATGGCCGCTTTGCGACTCGACTATGACGATGTCGCCCTCGCGGACGCTTTCTCCGGACTCGTTGCGGTATATCCCCTTGCGGGTATTCTTGAAACGGACCTCGAACAGGTCGGAATCCTTTGCCAGGGACACGCCCTTGAGCACGTCCCAGTCCTGCAGCTTGCAGCATCCGGGGCGATAGTGGCAGAGAAGGTTGTCCTTCCCGTCACGGCTCACCGTACATCCGCGATTGCAGTCATATATGATATTTTCAGAAGTATCCATCGGATATCTTTGTTCCAAATAAAATTCAACTTCAGAAGTTCAGTATCAGCCTGTCCACGAGGTTCGTGAACACGACCTTCTGGTTCACGTTCCTCTCGATCATCGCCGATGCATGGTCGAAAAGCCCCATCGCCACGCGGCAATAGCTCTTCTTCCTCATCGCAGCGCTGCATTTCCGCAGGAAAGCCTCCTCTCCGGGCGCAATGCCAGCAATGTCCGGCAGACCCTGCTGGAGAAGGAACATCTTCCTCAGACTCTCCACGGCATAGGAGCAGAACTGCTTCTGTTTCTCCCTGGAATCCAGCCCCGCAGCCGCGTCGGCAACATCCAGCGCTGCATAGACATCCCTTCCCGTCACAGCTTCCATCAATGCCTCGAAAAGTTTCCTGTCTTCGTCAAGTTCCTCCCGTCCGGCAAGAAGGCTGAGAGCCACCCCGACACTTCCGCCGGACAATGAAGCCACCGACGACGCCTCGTCAGACGATACCCCAGCAATCTTCTCAACTGCCGCTACCACATACTCCATCGCAAGCGGAGGGATGCGGATCCCGACGCAGCGCGAAGAGATAGTCTTCAGCACCTGCTCAGGCGCATGGGTAATCAGCAGGAACAGAGTGCGCGGGGAAGGCTCCTCTATAGCCTTCAGCAGCATGTTGGCCGTCTGGGTGTTCATCTTCTCCGGCAGCCAGATCACCACGGTCCTCCACCCGCCTGTCACGGTCGAAAGGGAAAGATCCCGCAGGATCGACCCTCCTTCTGCCACAGTTATGGCGCCCTGCTTCTTTTCGAATCCCAAGGCTACAGACTCTTGGTTCTCAAGGAAATACGGATTGTCCAGCAGGAGTCCTCGCCATGGTTCGGCATAGTCCAGGCAGGTTATGTCCTTCACCTCTTTCTTGACGATGTTTCCGGAAGTGACAGGGAACGAGAAATGGACATCAGGCCAGATGAGCTTCTCGTTCTGCCTGCAGGAGCGGCACTCTCCGCAGGAGTCACCATCCCGGCGGTCCGTACACGACATGTACTGGATCAGGGCAAGGGCCAGGGGCATGGCTCCGCCGCCGTCATTTTCGTACAGCATGATGGCGTGAGGGACCTTGTCCCGGTCCACCATGGATACGAACGCCTCCTTGATATCGGAGAATCCTGTAATGTCGGAAAAACGCATCTTACACCTTTCTCTCGGCGTTGTAGCGCGCTATCTGCAGCAGAGCTTCCTTGTCTATGCCGTCAGGGAACATGCGGAGAGCGAAGCCTGCCATGTCTGCATGGGAGGTCAGCGCCTTTTCGGCATATTCGATTCCATTGTGCTCCTTCACGAAGCCGACAATCTCGTCCCTCCAGGCAGGATTGCGGGAAATTCCGGCAACCTTGCGGCGGACCTCGGCGGCCTCATCGGGAGACACCACCGAAAGGGCGCCGAGCAGGGGAAGAGTGATCTTCTGCTCGATAAGGTCCTGACCTGCAGGCTTTCCCATGGATCCGTCTCCTACATAGTCGAGGATATCGTCCCTGATCTGGAAGGCAAGGCCCACATGGTCCGCATAATCCTTCACAGCCCTGACCTGCTCGGCGGAGGCGCCTACCGAGATGGCGGCACTCTCAGCCGCGGCACAGAAGAGCGAGGCTGTCTTGTCGTGGATAATCCTGTAGTAGTCAACCTCTATCGTGTCGGCTTCGTCCGCCTTCTGCAGCTGGAGCATCTCCCCTTCCGCAAGGTCGGACAGGGTGTGGGCGAAGATCCTGATCACGCGGTTGCTGTCGCAGTCGGCATCGAGGATCCGGTCCATAGCCTTGACGAGCCAGTAGTCACCAAGGAGAACAGACGAGCGGCCGCCCAGAAGCGACATCACCGAAGGCTTTCCCCTGCGGAGAGGGCTGCCGTCGGCAACATCATCGTGGAGAAGGGTCGCGTTGTGGAGCAGCTCGGAGGCGGCGGCAAAGCGATAGCTGTCCTTTGTCAGATGGCCTCCTGAACACATCCCGGCGACAAGCAGGGAGATGGAACTCCTGAGCATCTTGCCCGGATTGCCGAGAAGATACTCGTTTGTCTTGTTCAGAAGATCGATTTCGCTGGACAAGGAGCTGAGTATGAGCTCCCTGACCTTCTCCATGCCCGCGCTGATATGTTCCAGTGCCGCTGCCTTGTACATTTCCTATATATGTTTGACGAGTTCTTCGACGGTATCGTAGAACTGAATCCTGTCACAGTCGACCTTGGCGGTCATCCGGGTCTCGACGAACTTGTCCAGAAGCGCCTTCAGCGGTTCATAGAACCCGTCCAGGTTCAGGGCGAAAACCTCTCCTTGGTACTTGTTCAGTTTGCGCAGGGTATGGGTTTCCATCAGTTCCTCCAGCGTGCCGATTCCGCCCGGCAGGGCGATGGCGGCCACCGTGTCTTCCCGCATCCGCTCCTTCCGCTCCGCCATTGTTTTGGTCCACACCACTTCGCTCACCTCGGGATGCTCCAGCCCCTCCATAAAGGCGGGCAGCACGGCCAGGTCATGAGCCATCTGCACTGCAAACGGCGGC
>CAYTXA010000033.1:6781-14419 GCA_964440865.1 uncultured Muribaculaceae bacterium
AACTTGCCGAGCTTGGCGAGGACCTGGGTCTCGAAAAGCTCATCCATGGTTCCTATGCCGCCCGGAAGGGCAATCGCGACCTGACATCCCTCCCTCATCTTCTCCTTGCGCTCGGACATGGTGTCTGTCCATACGGTGTCGGAAAGATCAGGATAGTGGAACTGGGACATGAAGCGCGGAAGAACGCCGACATGACGTCCTCCGAATTCGGTAACTGCCTTGCTGACAGCACCCATCGTGCCCTTGACTGCGCCTCCGGAAACTATTGTGTAGCCCTTCTGCACTGCGCTGCGGACCACCTCGCGGGCGGCGGCGTTGTACTTCGGGTCTATGTCATAGCTCGAGGAGCAGAATATCACAAGTTTCTTTTCAGCCATCTGACCTAGAAGAAAATTGCAGCCGTGACCATCAGGCCGTTGAAGTTCTTGTTGTCCTTGAACGCGCTCTTGACCACGCCCGCTACGGAATCGACGATGGCATCGCCGGAGACCTTGCCGTTGTCGTCGGCAAGCTTGCCGAGGTTCCAGTAGTACTTCGCGGAGATCTGGAAGAAGGAATATTCGAATCCGAGGCCGAAGCTGACGCCGTACTCGAAGCGCTTGATGCATGAATCGTCGAAGCTCTTGGAACCGTCCACGTTGGTCTTCAGGAGCGTGAAGTCATTGTCGGTGTCAATGCCTACGCCGACGAAAGGCTCGGCGAACACGTACGGGCGGAAAAGCATCAGGTCAGGACCCCACTGGAGCTGGACAGGGAGCTCGAGGAATCCCACATGGAGGTCGAGGCTTGCCTTGTCGCCGCTCTGGAGGGCTTCAAGGTTTGTTCCCTTAGTCTGGTAGAGCAGGGAGGGCTGGAGGGAGAAGTTCGACCCCAGCTGCATCTGGTATGTGACGCCGAAATGGTAGAGGGACACGCTGCTGGCATCGAAGTCGATCAGCTTGCCCTTGGAGACGCGGGCTGTGGAAGAGGTGAATCCTCCTGTAATGCCGAGCCTATTGGTACCTATATCTCCGGCCTTTGCTGAAAAGCCGAAAGCCACTGTCGCAAGGACGACAATGGCAATTCCTACTAACTTTTTCATTTATAACGAATTAAAGAAGTTTCTGGAGTCTTGCCTCTATGTCTGATTTCGGGACGAGGCCGACGGTCTTGTCGACCAGCTGCCCGTCCTTGAAGTAGAGGAGGGTCGGGATGCTCATGATGCGGTACTGCATCGCGACGTCCTGGCAGTCGTCGACGTTGCACTTCACGACGTCCACCTTTCCTGCATACTCGTCCGCGATTTCGTCCACGGTCGGGGAAAGCACTCTGCACGGGCCGCACCATGTGGCCCAGAAGTCAACAATTACAGGAGCGGGTCCAGCGATCAGCTCCTTGAAGTTATCGTTTGTAGCTACTTTTGACATAATCTCAAATGTTTAGTCCGGAGAATATCCTCCGTCCACAAATATAATAAATTTGGGAATAATCTCCCATGCGCGCCACGGGTAAGGCGGATACACGGGAAAAGGTTTTATGTGCGCGCCAGACCGCCCCAAATGGCGGAAAAGCAAAGCCATCCAGGCGGGGGTATCTGGATGGCTTGGAGAGTGGTGTCTGTGTAGAGGGCCGGCGGGAGCTGTCCTGGCGAGGGGTCGACCTGGCGGAGGCAGGCGCCGAACCCTACTCGGACGGGGCGGGGTCGACGGGCCAGCTGAAGGCGCGGAGGCCGAAGTCCGGGTTGGCCTTGTCCTTGCGGCGGAGCGCACGGAGAATCTTCTCCGCCTTCTCGTCGTCCTCCACGAAAGTGAGGACAGCCTGATTGATCTCAGGCCATGCATGGTTGCCGTAGTGAGGTTCCCCGTCCTTGCCGCCACGTCCGGCGACAGGATTCCAGCGGGTGAAGCCCCTCTGCCCGAAGAAATCGAGAATCTCGATGATCTCCTCATTGTAGGCCTGACTATATGACACAAATATTGCTTTCATATCTTTCCTCCTGTTATTCAGCATATTCCTTTGCAATGCGAGCATTGCGTGCCTCCTCCTTGCGCTTCATGCGGCGCTCCTTGCGGGAAGCGAAAACGCAGTAGATCGTAGGTATCAGCACAAGGGTGACTAGCGTAGAAATCGTAAGACCGAAGGCAACGGTCATACCGAGCGAACGCCACATCTCGGATCCCTCTCCCGTTCCAAAAGCCAGCGGCAGCATACCCAGGACAGTCGTGAGGGTCGTCATGAGGATAGGCTTCAGACGGCTTCTCGCCGCGGTAACCGCGGCTTCTATGACATTCATCCCTCGCTCCTGCATCAGGATCGTGTAGTCTATCAGCACGATACCGTTGTTCACAACGATACCGACAAGAATCAGTATACCGATCATGGACATCACATTCAGCGTCGTACCGGTCAGCACATGCCCCAGGATAACACCTACCATGCTGAACGGGATGGAGAACATGATGACGAACGGGTTCACGAACGACTCGAACTGAGAAGCCATGACCATGTAGACCAGGATGATGATCAGGACGAGGAGCGTCAGGATGTTCCCGAACATCTCCTGCTGATCCTCGACATCTCCGGAAATCATAGTGGTATAGCCCACAGGGATTTCCATGGTCGATATGGCATCGTTGATGGCATCCACGCCCTCGCTCATGGCAACTCCAGTCTTCGCAACGCCCGTGACGGTGATATACCTCTCACGGTTTTTCCTCTCGATGGTAGGCGGAATCTGGGTCTCGACAACGGTACCGAGCTCCTTCACGCGCACAGGACGACCCTGGCCGTTGTAGAGTACCATGTTCTCGATGTCCTCAACGCTGGAACGGTAGTCCTTTGCGTAGCGGACACGGATATTGTACTCGTCTCCTTCCTCCCTGAACTGCGAAGCCACGGAACCACTCATCGCAGAGCTGAACGCAGCAGCGGCGGTGGAGGAAGTGAGTCCGTTGAGGGCAAGCTTCTCGCGATCGAAATCCACCTGATACTCAGGCGTATACTCATCGCGGCTCAGCGTAACCTGCGAGAACTTCCCGGAAGCGGCCATCTTCTGCTGGGCCTCCCTGGCGAGCGCATCGGTGACAGCGAAGTCATATCCATAGACCTCGAGCTCGATCGACGTTGCGCCGCCCATGCCGCCCATACCCTCCGTCACGGTAGCCTTCCTGATCGAAGGATACTCGGCAAGGTCGGCCCTGATTATGTCGGCAATCTCCGACGTCGAACGCTTGCGGTTCTCCATGGAACCGAGGTTTATGTTCATGCTGAGAAGGTACGAACCCGAGCTCTGGATGTTCGCGAAGGAGTTGTCCGTGTCAGCCTGGCCGAAGCGGTATTCAAGCACCTGGATCTCGGGGATTTCCCTGCGGAACCTCTCGTCGAGCTCAGCTCCGAGACGACCGGTCACGCTCTGCTCTGTTCCCACGGGAAGGTAGATGCTGACGGTGAGTCGTCCCTGGTCCATGGTCGGGAAGAAGCCGGTCTTGAGTCCCGGGCCGAAAATGGCAGCCACGGCAACAACGATACCAAGAGCGCTGAATATCACAGTCTTGCGATGTGTGACGCACCAGCGGGCTATTTTCGAATACCAGTTCGAAAGAGCATCGAGGCCCTTGTCGATGGGACCGAATATGGCAACGTGGACCTTGCCGGTCTTGGGCTTGCCGGAGAGCATCTTCGATGCCATCATCGGGACAAGCGTGAGGGCAGCGGTGGTCGATATGATCATGATGATCGACACGATCCATCCGAGCTGCTTGAAGAAGATACCCATCATTCCGGACACCATCGGAAGCGGCAGGAACACGCAGAGAGTTGTCAGGGTCGAGCCCATGACCGAACCTGCGACCTCCTCAGTGGCATTGATGGCTGCTTCCTTTGGATTCTCGCCCCTGGTGATATGCTTGGAGATGTTCTCCAGCACGACGATCGAGTTGTCCACGACCATACCGATCGCGATCGACAGCGCGGACATCGATATGATATTCAGAGTCGATCCCGTGGCCATGAGGTACACGAGCGAGCCCATGAGTGAGATCGGGATAGCGAGCACGATGATCAGCGTAGCCCTCCATCTTCCAAGGAAGAGGTATACGACGAGCATGACTACCAGCAGAGTGGTGATGATGGTGTCGAGAAGGGAGTTGATCGAGTTTATGATGGTGTCGGAAGAATCGATGATCGTATGGATCTTGATGTCGGAAGGCAAGCTCTCCTCGATCTCGGGCATCTTCTCCTTCACCTCCTTGATCACGTTGACGGTGTTGGCGCCCTTCTGCTTCGTGATGGCGATGGCGGCAGCACGCGTTCCGTTGGTGTATGACTCCTGGAACTTCTCGGCAGGACCGTCCACGATCGTCGCAACGTCCCTGAGGTAGACCGCCTGGCCATTGCTCTGGCCGACAATGATATCCATCATCTCCTGCGGGTCCTTGAATTCCTTCTGGATACGCAGAGAGTAGGTCTCGGAACCGATGTCGATGCTTCCGGAAGGCACATTCCTGTTCTCGGCAGCAATCATCTGGGCGATTCCGGCAACGGACATGCCATAGGCCTGGAGCTTTGCGGGGTCGCAGTAGACCTGGATCTCGCGCTTCGGGGCGCCGACTACGCTGATGGTGCCGACTCCGTCGATTCTGGCAAGGGGCGTGGTGACCCTGTCGTCCAGAATCCTGTCAAGCCCGGCGAAACTCTCATCCGCCGTTGCCGAGAGGATCAGGATAGGCATATCATCGGCGCTGAACTTCAGCAGGAAAGGAGTCGAAGCTCCATCCGGCAGGCTCTGGCTGACCATGTCCAGCTCATCCCTCACGTCATTGGAGGCCTTGTCTATATCGGTACCGTACTTGAATTCGAGGATTACTATCGAAATGTTCTCCTGGGAACGGGACGTCATGTCCTTGAGATTCTCCACTCCGTTGAGCGCGTTCTCGAGGGTCTTCGTAAGGTTTGTCTCCACGTCGGAGGCATTGGCGCCCGGATAGGCCGACATCACCATGACAACGTTGGCGTCGAAGTCCGGGAACTGAGCGATCGATGTTCTCATCAGCGAGAAAATACCGAAAACCACGAACGCCGTGAAAATCAGCGCCACGGTCACCGGCCTTTCCACCGCTGTCCTGAATACACTCATATCTTGTTATCTATTTATTTATCAACAACTTCTACTTCCGCGCCATCCTTGAGGTTCGCGCTTCCGCTGACAGCAATGGTATCTCCATCGTTCACGCCGGAAAGGATCTCATACGAAGAGTCGAAATGCCTTCCGAGAGTAACGGGGCAAGCCTTCGCGGTGTTGCCGTCGAGGACATATACGAAGCGCTGGGCAGAGCCCTGCTGCTTTACGACCGCCTCGTCCGGGACGACAACGCTCTCGCGGTCGCCGAAGTCGACAGTTGCCTTGACATACATGCCGGGACGGAGCTTGCGGTTGGAATTCGGGACAACGACCTCAACGGAGAAGGTATGGGACGCTGCGTCCATGGTCGGATAGATCCTGCGGATGTGGCCGGTGAAGGTCTCTCCGGGAAGGGCATCAGCCACGATGGTGACATTGTCCCCCTTGCCGACCTTGGTGTAGTCCGACTCGGAAATGCCCACTAGCATCTTCACGGGAGTGATCTGCTGGAGCACGAATATCGGGGAACCCATGGCGTACATGTCCCCGCGATCATAGTTGCGGGCCGTGATGACGCCGCTGACCGGGGCGCGGAGGACAGTGTTCTCGAGGAGGTTTTCGTAGGCAGTCCTGGAGACATTGTAGGCGAGCTGGGTCGCATCGAAGTCTGACTTCGACACTCCGCCTTCCTCATAGAGGCTCCTGATACGGCTCAGTTCGATTGAGTCATTGGTCAGCTTCAGCCTCTGCTGCTCGAGGTTGACCTTGTCCATCATCGCAAGGATCTGGCCCTTCGTGACGAAATCTCCTACGTCTACATTGATCTTCTGGATCCTGGACCCGCTCTGCGGAGCGATATTGTTGACTACCTCAGCCTCGACGGTGCTGGAATAGGTCTCGTTCTGGGAAACTTTCTGGGTGGTGGCTACAGCAGTCGTCACCTTGATCGCCGTAGCCTCGGCGGTACCGACATCTGTCTTTTTCTGGCCGCAGGCAGAGACAGCTGCCACAACGCCGGCGAGAATCAGTGTTCTGGATATTGTGTTCATGATTCGTTAATTTCTGTTGTTGAGATATGATTCGTCAAGATTGGTCTCCCCGTTCTCGTCGAGGAAGTCGTAGCCTATCGTCTTCTCGAGGTTGGACTTGGCCACGAGCCAGTTGTAGACCGCCTGGGACACTCCGAGCTCGGCCTGGGTCAGGGAGAGCTGGGCATCGTTGAGGTCTGTCAACGTGCTCTTTCCGACCGAATAGGACTTCTGGGAGATGTCGTATGCCTTTTGCGCAAGGTCAGCAGCCTCCTTCGCGGAACTGTAGGAGCGCTTCTGGGTATCCATGGTCGTGAGATACTGCCTGATGGCAATCCGCAGCTGTCGCTCGGTGTCCTGGCGCTGGAGGGAAAGCTGGGTCTGCTGGACCTTTGCCTGGCGGACATCGTTGTAGCGCTTTCCGCCGGAGAAGATCGGGATGGTCAGGCTAAGCCCCACGTATGAATACGGAGACCACTTGTACTCGGAGAAATTGAAGTCATTGGTCATCGCGATCATGTTGTAGGCGAATGACACTCCGAGGGTCGGGAGGTAGGCATACTTGCGCATGCGTACCGTATTGGCGAGTTCATCGGCCTGGATTTCCAGCTGGCGCAGGGAGCTGTTGCCGGAGAGGTCCAGGGAGTCGTCCGGCTGGACGGCGACATTCATCTCGGAAGCGAAATCGCCCATCGTGCCGGCAACGTCTATGTTGCGGTCAAGGTCCACACCCATGACGGCCTTGAGCTGCCAGAGCGCCAGATTGACCTGGCTCTCAGCATTGTAGACATTCGGTATGGCATTGGCGACATTGACTTTCGCCCTCGTGTAGTCGAGCTCGGAAGCCTTCTCCGCGCGATATTTCTTTTCTGTCTGGCTGAAATTCTCCATTGCGTTCTCATACACGTCCTTATAGGTGGAGAAAGCCTCCTTCGCAAGAAGGACAGCATAGTAGGCCTGCTTGACCTGGGTCACCATGTCGAGACGGGAAGAGCGGGCCTTTTCGACGGCGAGCTCGACCCCATTTCCGGTGATTGCCAGGCTCTTCCAGAGCTGGGCATTGACAATGGGCATGGTCGCGGTGATGCCTCCGGAATAGGTATTCCATCGGCCGACTTCGATTCCGCCGCCGGAGGGCATCTGAGGCGTATCGGATGAACCGCCGTTTTCGGAGCCACTGCCAGAGCCGTTGCCAGACTCGCTGCCGGACTCGCCTGACTGGCCGCCCTCTCCGGAGCCGCCACCGCCGAACGCGCTCATGTCGAAGTCCATGTACATAACCTGCTTCTTGATCGTCCTCTGATAGGAGCCACTGAAGTCAACCTGGGGGAAGAGAGACGCGTACGTCCCCTTACGGGCATACTGCGTCCTCATGATTTCCTGGTCTGCCACCTTGACAGACACGTTTTCGCTGAGAGCGATCCGGAGCGCATCGTCGAGAGTGAGCACGACAGTGTCGGACGGATTTGTCTCGGGGATCGCAACATCATCTCGATACTGGGCGGAAGCCGT
>CAYTXA010000034.1:0-14407 GCA_964440865.1 uncultured Muribaculaceae bacterium
GCACAGTTCATGGATGTCGTAAGGGAGAATTACCAGAAGGAAAGGGGGATGAAATTCTATGCCGACAGGCTTTTCGTCACTCCGAAATATCTCTCGCAGGTGGTCCACGAAGTGAGCGGGAAATTCGCGACAGACTGGATAAGGGATTTCGTCATCACGGACGCTAAGGCCCTGCTGCGGAGCCGCCGATACTCCATCCAGCAGGTCGCATACCAGCTCGGATTCGAAAACGCATCGTTCTTCGGGAAGTACTTCAAGGCTGCAACCGGACTGTCCCCCCGCCCATATATGCTTTTGCCATAGACTATTCTAAATTATTGGAAATTTGAATAATTTTGCTCTGCTAAATTACGGAGATGAACAAGACTTCAGGATACGACTTCACGATCGTTGTACCGATCTACAATGAGGAAGATAACATGGAACGCCTGGGAAACACCCTGAAGGCATTCCTGCCCAGGTGCACGCGCAAGGCATGCGTGCTTTTCGTGGACGATGGGTCCAGGGACGGAAGTCTCGATGCCATCAAGTCCCTGTGCGGGAGCAATTCCGACTTCTTCTACATCAGCTTCGTGAGGAACTGCGGGCTCAGCGCAGCGATCAAGGCCGGCTTCGACACGGCAGAGTCTCCGCTTGTCGGATACATGGACGCCGACCTGCAGACTTCCCCTGAGGATTTCAACCTGTTGCTTGCCGACATCGACTCCTACAGCATGGTCACCGGAATCCGTACGGGACGCAAGGACACATGGTCGAAGCGTTTCCAGTCGAAGTTCGCCAACGGATTCCGGAAGATGTTCACCCACGACGGCGCCTCGGACACAGGCTGTCCGCTGAAGGTGTTCCACATCGACGTCGCCAGGAGGATTCCCATGTTCAAGGGCCTGCACAGGTTCTTCCCCGCCATGGTGCTCCTGCAGGAGGGCGGATCCTATAAGCAGGTGCCTGTCAGGCACTTCCCAAGGACTGCGGGCAAGTCGAAGTTCAGCATATGGAACAGGCTCATCGGGCCGCTCAACGACTGCTTCGCCTACCGCTGGATGCGCACGCGCTACATCAACTACAATGTCGGCGACAAGCAGGTATGACGCATTACTCATGGATCGTATATGCGCTGGGGTTCCTGTCGCAGTTCTTCTTCTCGGCCAGGATCGTCATACAGTGGTTCAAGTCGGAGAAGGCGCATGAGCTGGTCTCCCCTGCCTCATACTGGATCTTCAGCATCATAGGGGCATACCTGATGCTCATCTACGGATGGATGAGGGATGACTTCTCCATCCTGGCCGGGCAGGCGATCTCATACTACATCTACATCTGGAATATGAGGGACAAGGGCACGTGGGCGAAAATCTCCCCCGCCATTCGCTGGGTACTTCTGCTCACTCCTCCGGTGGCGCTGGCGGCTTGCATGGCCGACGGAAATTTCATCGGGGATTTCTTCCAGAACAAGGACATTCCCCTCGCGCTCCTTGTGTTCGGCACAGCTGCCCAGATGTTCTTCTCCCTGCGCTATGTCTACCAGTTCTACCTCTCGAAAAAGGCAGGAAAGTCGGTGATGCCCACTGCATTCTGGATCTGGAGCTCGGTAGGAGCCGGGATGATCCTGATCTATGCGATTATCCGCAGGGACCCGGTCCTCGTCGTGGGTCAGGGCAGCGGGCTTGTCGTATATCTCAGGGAGGTCATGATCGGAGTAAGAGCATCACGCAGAGAAAAGTAACATGTTCGTTTCCAGCAAGATACTACCCTTCAGAGATATGATTGCCCGGCAACCGGTAGCCGTGGCATGCATCGCAGCATTTCTCTGTTTCCTGCCGTTCATGCTGACCAGGGATTTCACGCCGGACAATGAGCTCCGCTACGTGGAGATCGCTGACGAGGCTCTTTCGGACGGACACGTCTTCGCCTTCACCCTCAACGGCGAGCCATACGCAGACAAGCCTCCGCTGTATCTGTGGCTGGTAATGCTGCTGAGGCTGCTGGCAGGGAGGCATGTGGTGTTCCTGCTGTCTCTGCTATCGCTTGTCCCAGCCTTCGTAACCGTCTGGACCATGGACAGATGGCTCCGTATGGAAAAGGAGGTCAGTTCCCTGGGCAGGTTTGCTCTCGCGCTCGTGCTGCTGACTTCGGGAATGTTCCTCGGCAGCAGTGTGTTCCTGCGCATGGACCAGATGATGGGTATGTTCATCGTGCTCGCGCTGTTCTCGTTCTACAAGTGGTACACCGGAAAGGGCAATCCGCGGGTCGAGAGGTGGATGTTCCCGGTGTGGACATTCCTCGCGCTTTTCACGAAGGGCCCTGTCGGGCTGCTGATGCCGCTCCTGTCCGTGGGGGTATTTCTGTTTCTGGAGCGCATCTCCCGGCGCAACGCCGCTCCAGCCATCGTCCCCGCCGCACCCCATTACCTCGGGTTCCGGACTTTCGGCACCTTGCTGGTACTCAGTGCTTTGTGGCTTCTCTGCGTATGGATCGAAGGTGGAAGCGACTACCTCTACAACCTCACCGTCCACCAGACCGTCGGGCGCGCCGCCAATGCGTTCACCCACAGCGAGCCATTCTACTACTATTGCTGGGGCATTTTCGTGGATCTCGCTCCATGGTGTCTCCTCATCGTTCCCGTCGTGGTTGCAGGGCTGTTCCGCACCCGCCGTCCCCTCGAAGCAGACCGCAGGGATAATCCCGCATGGATCAGGACATTGCTGAGTGTCACCATATGGATTCTCATGGCCGTTTCGGCCGTCTGCACCATTGGTCTCGCCGCCGCGAAGATCACCCGTTGCAACGACATCCTGCGCCTTGTCGCAGATGCACCTTACCTACTCAGCCTCAAGGTCATAGCCGGAGCAGCCCTCCTTCTTGCCGCCTCCGTCCTCGCGCTCCGCCTTCTCCGTAGAGGCCTTGCCGCTCCGGCCATCGTCTCCGCCGCATCCGGCATCCTCGCCCTCGTCCTCTGCGCAGGCCTCGCCATGGACCAGATCAACCCCTATATCGGCTACGGCGACCTCTGCTCCAAGGTTCCCGCCGGCAGCAACGTCGCAACCCTCAACATCCGCCGCCCCGAGAACATGAAAGTGTACCTCGGAAAGCCCATAACCGACTTCGGCAAGAAGCCAGAGGAGTTCATGGCCGCTTTCCGCAATGGTGATGCCGCCCAGTTCGACGTGCTCCTCATAAAGACCTCGAAGCTCGACTCCAACCCGGACCTCCAGGCCTTCCTCAGCCCCCACACCTCCGACACCATAACATCCGGCCCCTACACCGCCGTACTGCTGCATCCGTAAAGATATTGCGAAAAGTTGCGGAAAGTTTCGGAAAGTTTCGTATCTTAGGGGAAGCATAAAACCTTACGATGAACAAGAACTACCTTCTGGGCTTTGACCTGGGCAGCAGCTCGGTGAAAGCCTCTCTTGTCGAAGCGGAGACGGGACGCGTTGCAGCCTCTGCCTTCTGGCCGGACCATGAAGCGCCTATAAAGGCCCTGAAGCCCGGCTGGGCGGAACAGAACCCCGAAGACTGGTGGCAGAGAGCCTGCCACGCCCTTAAGCAGGTGATGCAGCAGTCGGGCGCTTCGGGACGGGACATCCGCGCCATAGGCATATCGTACCAGATGCACGGTCTGGTCTGCACGGACGACAAGGGCCGTCCCGTACGCGATGCCATCATCTGGTGCGACTCCCGTGCCGTGCCATACGGAGACCGCGCATTCCACGACCTCGGACAGGACTACTGCCTGCAGCATCTGCTGAATTCGCCAGGGAACTTCACTGCCGCGAAACTGGCCTGGGTGAAGGAGCATGAGCCGGAAGTCTTCGCTCGTACGGCCAAGGTGATGCTGCCTGGCGACTACCTCGCCATGAGGCTCACAGGCACAGCCAGCACCACAGCCTCCGGCCTCTCGGAAGGCATACTATGGGACTTCAAAGGTGGAGAACCTTCATGGCGGCTCATGGACTACTTCGGCTTCCCACGGGAGAAATTCTGCGACATAGTCCCCACGTTCGGCATCCAGGGGCGTGTCTCCTCCGATGCGGCAGCCGAAACCGGGCTCGCGGAGGGCACGCCGGTCAGCTACCGCGCCGGGGACCAGCCGAACAACGCGCTGAGCCTCAACGTGTTCAATCCCGGAGAAATCGCCTCCACTGCAGGCACATCGGGAGTAGTCTACGGCGTGCTCGGCGAAGTGGGCTACGACCCCCTGAGCAGGGTCAACATCTTCTCCCACGTGAACCACACCCCTTCGCAGACAAGGCTGGGCGTGCTGCTGTGCATAAACGGGACCGGAATCCTGAACTCATGGATGCACCACCAGGTCGCCCCCGATCTCTCCTACAGCGAGATGAACAACCTCGCCGCCACGACGCAGCCCGGCAGCGACGGGCTCACGGTGATTCCTTTCGGCAACGGCGCAGAGCGCGTCCTGGAGAACCGCAACCCCGGATGCTCCTTCCACGGTCTTGACTTCAACCGCCACACTCGTGCCCACCTGCTGCGAGCCACGCAGGAAGGAATCGTCTTCTCGTTCTGCTACGGGATGGAAATCATGCGGCAGATGGGGATGACTATCAGGAAGATACACGCCGGCCGTGCCAACATGTTCCTCTCTCCCCTCTTCCGGGAAGCCCTCGCCTGCACAAGCGGAGCCACAATCGAGCTCTACGACACGGACGGCAGCGTGGGCGCCGCCAAGGGAGCGGGCCTTGGCTGCGGCATCTACAGGACCACGGAGGAGGCTTTCAGCTCGCTGGAGCGTCTTGCAGTCATCGAGCCGGACTACCGGAAATCAGACGCTTACCTCGAGGCATATGCCCGCTGGCGCACACTTGTAGAACATAAACAACCATAAACAATAGCACTATGTCAAAAGAATTTTTTCCGCAGATAGGCAAGATTCCCTTCGAGGGAACTGCCAGCAAGAACCCCCTTGCCTTCCACTATTACGACCCCGAGAAGGTGGTGATGGGCAAGAAGATGAAAGACTGGCTGCGTTTCGCCATGGCCTGGTGGCACACGCTGGGACAGGCCAGCGGTGACCAGTTCGGAGGCCAGACCCGCACTTATGAGTGGGATCGTGCCGACGATCCTCTCCAGCGCGCGAAGGACAAGGCGGATGCCGGCTTCGAGATCATGCAGAAGCTGGGAATCCACTATTTCTGCTTCCACGACGTGGACCTCATCGACCCTTCCGACGACATCGAGGAGTACGAGCGCCGCATGCATGCCATCACGGCCTACCTCAAGGAGAAGCTTGCAGCCGATCCCGAACGCCACCTGCTCTGGGGCACGGCCAACGTGTTCGGACACAAGCGCTACATGAACGGCGCTGCCACGAATCCCGACTTCAACGTCGTAGCGCGCGCGGCAGTGCAGATAAAGAACGCCATCGACGCGACCATCGCCCTGGGCGGTGTGAACTATGTATTCTGGGGCGGACGCGAGGGCTACATGAGCCTCCTCAACACCCAGATGCAGCGCGAGAAGGACCATCTGGCGCAGATGCTCCGGGCGGCACGCGACTATGCCCGTGCCCACGGCTTCAAGGGCACATTCCTCGTCGAGCCGAAGCCCTGCGAGCCGACGAAGCACCAGTATGACGTCGACACAGAGACCGTAATCGGCTTCCTGCGTGCCCACGGACTGGAGAAGGACTTCAAGGTGAACATCGAGGTGAACCACGCCACGCTTGCCCACCACACATTCGACCACGAGCTGGCTGTAGCCGTCGACAACGGCATGCTCGGGTCCATAGACGCCAACCGCGGGGACTACCAGAACGGATGGGACACCGACCAGTTCCCCATCGACAACTGGGAGCTGACTCAGGCGATGATGCAGGTTATCCGCAACGGCGGGCTTGGCAACGGAGGCAGCAACTTCGACGCCAAGCTACGCCGCAATTCCACCGACCCTGAGGACATCTTCATCGCCCATATCAGCGGCATGGATGCCATGGCGCGTGCCCTGGAGAATGCGGCCGCGATCCTGAGCGAGAGTCCGCTGCCCGGAATGCTGCGCGAGCGTTACGCCTCCTTCGATGAGGGAGAAGGCAAGCGTTTCGAGAACGGCGAACTTTCCCTTGAGGATCTTGTCAGCTATGCAAAACAGCACGGTGAGCCCGCGCAGACGAGCGGGAAGCAGGAGAAGTACGAGGCTATAGTTTCGCTCTACTGCAAGTAGCCGTACCGCTCGGCACATCGGCCTGCGTCGGCCCCTTTCGCCGATCCATTAGCGCCGATCGCACACCGCCGATCACATACCGCCGATCACATACTGCCGCTCACATACTGCCGCTCGCATACCGCCGCTCGCATACCGCCGCTCGCATACCGCCGCTCCTCAGCCAGCCACGAACCGCCATACTCACGCCGCCCCAAGGTTCACGCCATTTGCACCTTGGGGCGGCTTTCCACAGCATTTCCCGACGGACGGTACATCACCTTGTCCCTTGGGGCGGCTTTTCCCGGCTTTTCCCGACGGACGGTACCTTCCCCTGTACCTTGGGGCGGCCTAGGGTAGGAGCAAAGAGCGCGAAAAGGTTTTAACCGTGTTTTCGTCCGACCCCAGGGTAGACCGAAAGAGCGCGAAAAGGTTTTAATCGTGTTTCCGTCCGACCACTCCTCTTTCGAATGGAAAAATTGTATGCCATTCGAGGGAGTTTTCGGCCATTTTCTCGCTCACCTGGCAGAATTAGCGACCATTCGAGGGAGAGCGAGGAGTGTTGAGGAAAGTTTTGGTGGGATTTCCGCCGACGCTCGGGAAGGAAGAGCGTCGACTAGGCGGACGGGGGCGCCGCAGCCGCTCAAAACGAGGAGCGGCTGCTACAGCGAGCGCTGCGGGGTGCTCGGAGAAGCGGCCCTCCTCGCGCTCGCTGTCGCCCGGGGTAGGGCTACGAAAAGGGCGATATTGCTCGGGACGGAGCAGTGGACAGGCGGAAGGGAGCAGGAGGGGCGGAAGAAAACGGGATCAGGGATAAGAGGAGCGGAAAGGCCGGGAGGAGCGGGAGGCAGGAGAAGCAGGAAGGGGCGAGAGTGGCGAAGGTGGCGGAGGTGGAGAGGCGGAGAGTCGGAGAGAAGCGGGAGAATGCGGAGCCAGGGCCGGGCGGAGCGGGAGGAGAAGTAAGGGGCGGGAGTGGCGGAGGTGGAGCGAGGCGCGGTAGAGGCGGAGGAGAGGGACGGGAGGGACGGGAAGGACGGGAAGGAGTGGCGGGATGGGTGGGCCTGGAGAGGCGGAGGAGGGCTTCGACGAGGTAGTAGTCGGCGTAGGTGACGGGCTGGTCGATGCCGCGGGATTTGGGGAGGTCGGCGGTGCTGTGCCTTAGGAGGTAGAGGGAGTTGGTGCCGGGGGCGGCGAGGTATTCGGGGGTTTCGAGGGTGGCGATCTGGGTGATGGCGTAGTTGCGGTAGGATTCATCGCCTGTGAGGTCGGAGAGTTGGATGAGGGCGGAGGCCATGATGGCGGCGGAGGAGGCGTCGCGAGGGATGGAGGCGGGAGCGGAAGCGGGATCGGTGCCGGCGGCGGAGGCGTCGCGAGGGGTGGCAGTGGCAGCAGGGGAAGAGGGGGCGGCGGCGAGAGCGGAAGCGGAGGAAGCGGGAGCGGAAGTGCCGGGAGCGGAGGGAGCGGAAGTGCCGGGAGCGGAGGGAGCGGAAACGGCAGGACCGGGAGCAGAGGAAGCGGCGAGAGCGGACGCGGCGTCGGGAGCGTCATAGTCCCAGTAGGGAACGTGATCGGAAGGCATGTTGCGGTGGTTCATGAGGAAGGAAGCGATCTTGCGGGCCTGCGCGAGATACTCCGCCTTCCCGGTCTCACGATACATCATCGTATACCCATACAGCCCCCAGCTCTGCCCCCGCGCCCACGAAGACCCATCGCTCAGCCCCTGGACCGTGACCTTGCGCAAAGGCCTCAGCGACAACGTATCATAGTCCACCATGTGCCATGAACTCCCGTCCTCCCGGAAATGGTTCTCCAGCGTCCGGTCCGCATGCGAAACCGCAACCCGCAGGTATGAACTATCCCCCGTCAGCCTCGACGCCTCCGCCAGCAGCTCCAGATTCATCATATTGTCCACGATGACCATGAACCCGGGCCCGTCCCATGAACGCAGAAGCCCCAACCCAGGATTGAACCTCGATCGCAGGGAATTCGCCGCATTGATGAGTGCCTCCCGGTAATCCTCCCGGCCAGTCAGCCGGAACCCGTTCCCGAAACTGCACCCCACCATGAATCCGACATCGTGCGTACTCGTGTTGTACTGCTGGTCCTCCAGCCGCTCCGTCATCACCGAAGCCGCCTCCGCCAGGGTGCTGTCCCCGTAGTACTCATACAGCAGCCACAGCTCGCCCGGAAAGAAGCCGCTGGTCCAGTCCCACTCCGGAATCGCCTCGCTCTCCCCTTCCGAGATGCTCCGGAACATCAGGAGCGCCTGCTCCCTCGCCCGGGACAGACCACGGGAAACCAGGCTGTCGACGCATGGCTGAGCCACGGCGGCAAACTGGAAAATCATCGTAACGGCAAGCGCCAACAGTCTGACAGCCAGCCGCTTCATGGATTACTGAGCATCGTGGTCCAGCCGGCCGAACCACTCGGCACATTTCGCATCTGCCTGTGCCCGTATTTCCGGGGTGACGCAGGCCTTTACCATGCTGTATGCAGCCATGAGCGCCGCAAGGTCGTCCGTGTAGCCCACGACCGGCAGGAAATCCGAAACCAGGTCGACAGGCAGGATCAGGTAGCCCAGAGCTCCGGCAATCGCAAGCTTCTTCTTCGGCTCGATCTTGTCGCTCTTCATCACGTAGTACAACTCGAGGGCGAGACGGACGATGTGTTCGCCGCCCTTCTTCGCTATCTGCGCCACCTTCCGCCAGAAATTCCTGTCGGAATACGCCCCGGTGTACTTGGGCTTCATGAGTTCATTTCCTTCCATAACAATCGGTTATGTGTAGTTTACTTGCGGAAGAGCATCGGAGCAAAGTCTCGCAGGGACTTGCGCCACACCTGCCACTCGTGGGTGCCGGGATATGAGGCGAAGCGGACGTTGACTCCTGCCTCGTCCATGGTGCCGATCACCTTGCGGGTGTACCCGATGCGCGGATCCTGCTCGCCGCAAGTTACGAAAAAGCAGTCGATATTCTCATTGAAATGCTTCGTGTCCGACAGGATTCCGGGGATTTCCTTCTCGAGGTCGAAGTTCTCGGCCTGTGAAATTCCGCCGAACATTCCCGTGGAAAAAACTCCGACGGACCCGAACACTTCCGGAGAGCGGAGGCCGATGTAGAACGACTGTCCCCCGCCCATGGACAGGCCGCAGAGGGCCCTGTGGTGACGGTCGGCAATGACCCTGTAGTTGCTCTCGACGAAGGGTATCACGCTGCCTGTCAGCTCCTTGAGGAAGCCCTGCATGCCTTCCCAGTTGTAACCGCCGAGACCGACACCGTCGCGCCTCTTGAGATTGCTGTTCGAAGCCACTACGATCATGGGCGCAGCCTTGCCCTCGGCGATGAGGTTGTCCATGATGTTGGGCGTCCTGCCCTGGAACATCCAGCAGGTGTGGTCCTCGCCGCCGCCGTGCTGGATATAGAGCACGGGATATTTCTTCTTGCCGGAGTCGTAGCCCGCCGGCGTATAGACCATCATCTCGCGCCACTCCTCGTCGACCTTGGAGTAATACTTGACCATGCTGACCTTGCCGTGGGGCACGTCCTGCACCTCGAACTCCTCGCATCCCGGCTCAGGGATGTCCACTCCGCTGGAACTGTGGGTGTAGGGATTGTAGGGGAAGCTGGCCCTGTCGGGCATGACGACTCCGTCGACTATGAACGTATAGTAGTGGAAACCAGGGATTTCCGGGCGGGAGGTCGCTGTCCATGCGCCTCCGTTGCCGCGGGTCATTTCGTAGCGCGTGCCTGCGAATTCGACCTGGACATGGCTCGCCTGAGGCGCATTCAGCGTGAAGCTGACAGTGCCGTCGGCGTGGATTTCGGGTTTGGGGTCGTTGCTCCGGATCTGGGCTGTTGCCGCCGGGGAGCAGGCGAGAAGGCCTGCGATGCCCGCGAGAAGGGTGATGATTGCTTTTCTCATTTTCGTTGGAATCAGGTTTGTTAGGTGACTCTAAGTTAGCAATTTCCTTCGAATCGCGGCGGGGGACAGAGACTCTTATGTGCTTTGAGGTGCAGAGGATGGCACCTCAAGGAGCAAAAATGGACCAAAATGCGCTCTGAGGAACTAAAATCGCCACCTCAAGGAGCAAGAAAAGGATTTAAGTGCTCTTTGAAGTGCCATACATCGGACCTCAAGGGACATACGAGCGGCAAGGGAACGAAAAGGGTCGAGCTGGGGTCAGCAAGTACGGCGGGGTCAGTGATGACAGACGCGGGACGGATCCACCGTGAAACCGTCGCCGGCGGGCATGAACTTGCCGTGGGTAGCTTTTCCCCTGCATCATTGCAAGGACTTCGTGCCCATGTGTCATTTTCTATGTTTTGTTGAGGGGACAAAGATACGAAATTCTCCGCGCGAGGCCACGAGGTCTGGCAAGGCGCGGAGAACGAAGCTCTAAGCCCTGGCTACTTCTTCGGGTCGAGGGTGGCGGCTAAAAGTTTGCCGGGGGCGATGCAAGGGCCGATGGGCTCGCCTGTGCGGACGTAGCGGAATCCCTGCTGCTCGAAGAGGACAGGATGGAACTTGCCATAGTCGATCTTCTTGCCGTCCTCCTGCAGAAGTCCGTCCTGCACGTAGGTGTTCTCCACCTTGCAGAGAAGAATGTAGCAGCCGTTGGCATCGTAGATGTCGAGCAGGGAGCACTCCATGCTGACCGGGAACTCCTCGGGAATCGGTGCGCCGAGCTCGCCCTTGTGCCAGGAGAACACGCCGCTCTTGTCCACCTTCTTGCCGCTGACGATTCCGACATAGTCCGCCTTCTGGAGCACGGTCTCGTCGATCAGCGAGATGCTGAGCTTCTTCTCGGCGCGTATGCCGTCGCACGTGAAGTGGTCGCGGGTGACGCTGAGGGTCACTACGCCGGCGTCGCCGATGCCGACCCATGCGACTTCGAACCATGAGGGTTTTCCATTGACCATTGCGCCTACGACCGTGATCGGGGTCGGGAAGGCCGCGTTGATTTTGCCTATATTTTTCATTGTGTAAAAGTTTTTTAGTCCGCCGTTACGTTAGCGAAAACCGTGCCTGAAAGGAGGAAGTGAAAAAAATTGAGCTTGTGCCGCAGTATGGCGCAAGTGCGATATATTTTTGTATTGCAAAATAGTTTTAGTAAATTTAAGACATGGATACAATATCTCATATAAAGAAGCTTGCGGACGGCAGATGGACAATACAAACCAACGATGACCATTGTCGTGGTGTAGCGGAGCTATGCAAGACTTTTGCTTCTGTTTTCGGCATGGGGGAGATAGGTTATGCCATGGGGCTTCTTCATGACAAGGGCAAGGAACGCAAGACTTTCCAGGAGCACATCAGGAAAGACAGCGGTTACGACGAAAGCGTACGCGTTGAGGGAGAGTATCAGCACGCTTTTATAGGAGCGCAGCTTGCACAGCAGCTGTATCCAAGCCTCTATCCGCTTTTTTGCAACGCAATTGCAGGACACCACCGCGGAATGTATGACAAGGGCGAATTGTCTGTCGTCATGAACGAGAAGATGCCGTCGGAGATTTCCACACCAAAAAATTTCCCAAAGCTCGAACCGCCACAGGATACTCTCAGCAAGATAAATCCCAACGAGACCATGGACATCCAGATGATTGAACGGATGCTTTTCAGCTGTCTCGTAGATGCGGACCGACTGGACACTGAGAGATTTATGATCCCAGAGGTATTCTCATTGAGAGGTTCACAATCGACTCCAAAAGATCTGCTGCCTCTGCTTGAAAGTTATCTCGCTGATTTGAAGCACAAAGCAAGTAATTCAATTGTAAATGAAATTAGGAATCAAGTACAATCCTGGTGCCGGGGAAAAAGTGAAATCCCAACAGGGTTTTACAGTCTGACGGTTCCAACTGGTGGCGGAAAGACACTCTCTTCTGTGCTTTGGGCCCTGAAACACGCCATTCACAACGGACAGCAAAGAATCATCATAGCAATTCCTTACACAAGCATTGTCGAGCAGACAGCGGCAACGCTAAAAGGGATCTTTGGCCCTGAAAACGTGCTCGAACACCACTCTCAAGTAGAGCTGGATGACATCGACAACAATGATGATTCATTACGGGTAAAGCTCGCAACAGAAAATTGGGACTACCCCATCATCGTTACGACAAACGTCCAATTGTTTGAATCACTTTTCAGCAGTCATCCGACATCTGCGAGGAAAATTCACAATATAGTCAACAGTGTAATCATCCTTGACGAAGCCCAAACTTTGCCAATTGATTTCCTGAAGCCGATATTGGACAGTTTGAAAAGTTTGAACAGAATCTTCAACACATCTGTTCTGTTCACTACTGCGAGCCAGCCAGTCTTGACAGGAAAGATTGTAGGGACAAATAAGATTCTGGAAGGACTGCCAGCTGTGCAAGAAATCATTCCTTCAGGAGCAAACCTGCACGACAAACTTAGACGCGTAAGGATAGAAATAGACAATACGCCTAGGACATATGATGAGATAGCCTCAAGGATTGCAAATTACAATCGCGTTCTGTGTATTGTCAATACAAGACATGCGGCTAAAGAGCTATTTGAGAGATTACCAAAAGAAGGGTTGACACTTCACCTGTCAAGAATGATGTGTCCTGCACATATCAAGGAGACAATCTCTACTATCAAAATGGCTTTGTCAGACCCGAAGCAAACCATAATTCGGGTAGTTGCCACTCAGCTGATTGAAGCTGGAGTTGATATTGATTTCCCGGCAGTCTTCCGCCAGGAAGCGGGATTGGATTCAATCCTACAGGCGGCAGGAAGATGCAACCGCGAGGGGAGACAAAAGATTTCTACCACCTACGTTTTCAGTCTTGGCAAGGAAGGCGCATTACCGCCCGGATACATTTCCAAGGCAAACTCTGCGCGGCTGAATTTACCAGAAAATCTTGACTGGTTCTCACAAGATGCAATGAGTCAATACTTCAGGCAGTTCTATTCCCGCACTGATTCTTTTGATGAAAAAAACATTTGTACTGATTTGGAGAAACCGGATGAACTGAATTTTGAGAAGGCATCAAACGATTTCCATCTCATAGATGATGATGGTGTGAGCGTAGTTGTCCCTTGGGAAAACTCGAATGAGTTAATAACCACAGTAAAACAACATGGACTAAACTATAGGCTTGCACGTGAGTTGGCACAATATACAGTTTCAGTCCGAAAAGGAGATTTCATTAAGTTAGAGAAATCAGGCAACGTTGGGGAAATAACTGACGACCTGTACTACCTGAACGACAAATCAAATTATGACGGCAAAGTCGGGTTGGTATTTGACAATGATTGGTTGAACGAAAATTTAATTATCTGATACATGGAACATTTTGACAAAGAGTTTTGCCTGGAAGTAAGTGGGCCATGGGCCTGCTTTACAAGACCAGAGCTAAAGGTCGAGAGAGTGAGTTACGATGTCATTACGCCATCTGCAGCTCGCTCAATCTTCGAGGCAATATTCTGGAAACCTGCAATCCATTGGCAAGTTACCAGGATCGAAGTGCTGAATCCCATCAGGTGGACATCCATCCGCAGGAATGAAGTGGGGTCAGTTTCCAAAACACCCGTCGTTATTGAAGAAAAGCGGCAGCAAAGGAACTCACTGATTCTCAAAGATGTAAGGTATAGGCTTCATGCACGGATGGTTTTCATTCCACTACGTGACAGGAAAATCCCGGACACAAAAAATCCCGGGATAGATGCTGAGGAAGCCTCATTGCTACATCAGGATGAGAATCCAGGGAAATATAATGCAATATTTTTACGCAGAGCGAGCAAAGGACAATGCTTCACCCAGCCATACTTAGGGTGTCGTGAGTTCTCTGCCGACTGGCATCTTGCGCAGGATGGCGAACAGCTTGACCAGCCAATCGATGAAACTCGTGATTTTGGGATCATGCTTTATGACATGGACTTTAGTGACAATTCGGGCAAAGCAGAACCCATGTTCTACCGCGCGAGAATGGAACATGGCATCATTGAAGTCCCAAGCCAGTCAAGTAAGGAGGTACTAAAATGATACTCAGTGCATTGTGCGATTACTACAATCGCAAACGGGATGAAATGCCGGTCAGTGGACGCGAATTGAAGCAAATCGGATTCGTGCTCGTAATTTCCAAAGATGGAAAATTCCTTCGTCTTGAAGACAGACGAAAAGAAGACAGGAAAACCGCTGATTCATTCCTAGTCTGCAAGCATGTCGGAAGATCAAGCGGCGTAGTCCCGATCTTCCTGTATGACAACAGCAGTTATGTTCTCGGATATT
>CAYTXA010000035.1:0-11373 GCA_964440865.1 uncultured Muribaculaceae bacterium
GGGTCTGGGGGCTCTGGGGAAGGGCGTAGAATGTTCCCGGATTCATGCGGGAAGGAACCACGAAGTCGCGGGCGCCTTCGGGAGTGGAATTGATCAGGAACGGGGTCTCGATCTCGAGGAAGTCGTGGGCATCCAGATAGTTGCGGACCTCATGGCAGATACGGTGCCTGAGCTTCAGGGCCTTCTGGAGAGGATTCCTGCGAAGGTCGAGATAGCGGTACTTGGCACGGATATCCTCGCCGCCGTCGGTGTTGTCTTCTATCGTGAAAGGAGGAGTAAGGCTCTCTCCAAGCACATTGACCTCGCTGAGCTTGAGCTCGATGTCGCCAGTATCCATCTTGGGATTCTTGCTGGCACGCTCGACGACGGTTCCCTTTGCCTGGATCACATACTCACGTCCAAGTTTCTCTACAGCTTCTACCAGGGCTGCGGGCGCATCGGCCTCAACGACCAACTGCGTGATTCCATAGCGGTCACGCAGGTCGACGAAGGTCATTCCGCCAAGCTTCCTGGTCCTCTGTACCCATCCGGCGAGCGTCACGCTCTTGCCTACGTCGCCGATGCGGAGTTCTCCGCAGGTGTGTGTACGATACATATTGTTGGTTATTTGTTTGTCTGAACTACAAATTTACTGAAATTTGTGACTTATTGTCTTATCTTTGCCTACAACCATGAAAGTAAAAGCGAAAAAATCTCTTGGCCAGCATTTCCTGACCGACGAGCGCATCGCGGAGGGGATCGTGGACTCCCTCCAGATCCGCCTCGGAAGCACTGCCGATGTGCTCGAGGTCGGGCCCGGGATGGGAGTGCTGACGAAATACCTTCTCACGAGGGGCGACGTGAACCTCAAGGCAGTAGAGCTTGACCCCGAGGCGGCGGAATATCTCAGGAAAAACCTGCCGGAGATCCGCGGGCGCCTGATCGAAGGAGATTTTCTCGAACTTGACCTTGGAAAGGCCTTTCCAGGGGACTTTCTCGTGATCGGGAATTTTCCCTACAACATTTCTTCCCAGATCTTTTTCCGCGTGCTGGACTACAGGGACAGGATTCCCGAGGTAGTCGGCATGATCCAGAAGGAGGTGGCGGAGAGGATTGCGGAAGGCCCGGGCACGAAGACCTATGGAATCCTGTCCGTTTTCCTCCAGGCATGGTACGACATAGAATATCTCTTCCCCGTGGGCCCCGGAGCCTTCGCCCCGCCGCCCAAGGTCCAGTCCGCCGTCATCCGCCTCCGCAGGAATTCGAGGACGGAGCTGGGGTGCGACGAGGGGCTGTTCCGCGACGTCGTCAAGACCTCCTTCGGGATGAGAAGAAAGACCCTCCGCAATTCGCTCAGAGGGCTGGTGCTGGGCAGGCTGGCTGCGGCCGGAAATGCCGATCCGTCCCCTGTCGCCGCGGAGTTCATGGCCGATCCCGTATTTGACCTTCGTCCGGAGCGGCTTGGCGTGGAGGACTTCGTGTCTTTGACGAACCGCATTGCCGCCATATAGAGGAAATTCCCGTTGCTATTTGGGAAAATTGTTGCTATTTTTAGGGTACTGTTAAAACCTGACAAAGATGATAGCGACATGGTGGGCGGGGCTGTCCGTCACAATGAAAATTCTCTGGGGCGTTACACTGACCGCATCTCTGATCTTCATTATCCAGACCGTACTGACTTTCATCGGGGCTGACGCCGATACGGGCGGCCTTGACGGCGCCGACATGGGCGGGGCTGACATCGCCGGAGGCGCTGACGGGGACATTTCCGGGGGCGCGAACCTCTACACGTTCCGCAACCTCATAAACTTCCTTCTGGGATTCGGCTGGAGCGCCATCCTGCTGAAGGACAGCATAGAGTCCAACTTTCTGCTAATGGTCGTGTCCGTCGCAGTCGGCGCAGGGCTTGTCGCCCTGGTAATGTACATGTTCAAGCTGCTGAGCCGCATGCAGCAGAGCGGCAACATCGATGTCTACAAGTCCGCAGTCGGATGCCAGGGCACCGTCTACCTCACAATTCCCGCCTCGCGGGGCGGCGAAGGCAAGGTGCAGATCAGCATAAACGGAGCAATCCGGGAGTACAATGCGCAGACTGAGGAAGTTGCCCCGATCAAGTCCGGAACCCCCATCAAGGTCGTCTCGGTGATCAACGACAGCACGCTCCTCGTGGGAAGGATGGAGACAAACAAAAACTAATACCATATGGACCAAATCTATCTAATCATCGTCATCGCTTTCGTGCTGATCGTGACATTCGCCGCGATCCTGAAGCGCTATCGTCGCTGTCCGTCGGACAAGATCCTCGTGATCTACGGAAAGACCGGCCGCAAGAGTTCTGCAAGATGCATCCATGGTGGCGCGGCCTTCATCTGGCCTGTCTTCCAGAACTATGCATACCTCGACCTCAAGCCGATCAGCATAGAATGCAACCTGACAAATGCCCTTTCCAAGCAAAATATCCGCGTCGACGGCCCCTGCCGGTTCACGGTCGGTATCAGCACCGAGGCCGATGTCATGACCAACGCTGCAGAGCGTCTGCTCGGGCTCAGCACTGAGTCGATCCAGAGCATCGCGACCGATATCCTCTTCGGCCAGCTACGTCTCGTCATCGCGACCATGGACATCGAGGAAATCAACTCTGACCGAGACAAGTTCCTGGCCAGCGTATCTGCCAATGTCGAGGCCGAACTCCGCAAGATCGGACTGAAGCTCATCAATGTCAACGTAACCGATATCCGCGACGAGTCCGGATACATCGAGGCTCTCGGAAAGGAGGCTGCGGCAAAAGCCATCAACGACGCGAAGAAGAGCGTAGCCGAGCAGAACCGCTATGGTGAGACCGGAAAGGCCCAGGCCGACAAGGATACACGTATCAACGTGGCTGCGGCAGATGCCGACGCCGTCAAGGGAGAGAACTCCGCGAAGATCGAGATTGCCAACTCCGATGCCCTGAGGCGTCAGAAGACTGCCGAGGCAGACAGGCTTGCGGTTGCGGCCGAGAAGGTCCAGGCAGCCAAAGCCCTGCAGGAAGCCTACCAGAGCGAACGTGACGCCGAGCTTGCCCGTGCCGAGCGCGAGAAGGCTACCCAGCAAGCCAACATCGTCGTTTCCGCCGAGATCGACAAGGAGAAGAAGATCATCGAGGCTGAGGCCCAGGCCGAGCAGGCCCGACGCATTGCAAAGGGAGAGGCCGACGCAACCTTCGCCAAGATGGAGGCTCAGGCGCGAGGCACGATGGAGATTCTCACGAAGCAAGCCGAAGGTTTCGCCAGGACAGTCAATGCGGCTGCCGGCGATCCGAGCAAGGCTGTGCTCATGATGATTGCGGACCGTCTGCCGGAGCTCGTCAGGACTCAGGTGGAGGCTGTCAAGGGCATAAAGATAGACAAGGTGACCGTCTGGGACGGAGGAAAGGGAAAGGACGGGAAGACTTCCACCGCGGATTTCATCTCCGGACTGATGGGAAGCGTCCCGCCGCTGAACGACCTGTTCAAGATGGCCGGCATGCAGCTACCTGACTACCTGAAGGGTGAAAAGCCTGAGGATCAGGCTGCTCCCTCAGCCGACCCGAAGTCCGAGCCCAAAGCTTGACAATAAGGGTCTTTGACCTAGAAGATGCCCCGGCTGGGAGTGGCTACTTGTAGAAGTTCTTGCGGAAGGCTTCGAGGGGGCCGTGGCCAAGCACGCTGCGCTCCCACCATGCCCTGAGGAATCCCGTCCCGTAGCCTATGAGCTGGACAAAGGATGCCGCTACCGCAAGGAGCCCGATTTTCGATGCCCTCAGAAACATCTTCTTGTTGTCCAGCGCCTTGTTCCCGGTCGAACAGCATGAAGGCAGAGGATTGAAATTCTGCATAGTGGCATCTACGAATATCAGAAGAGCGTAGAGCACGATCGGCCACCAGAACTTGTGCCAGAAGATCCCCAGCACAGCCAGCAGGACAACGCCCACCGTGAACACGGCAGGAAGCAGATGGACCAGTTTCAGCGAGAAAGGATGCTTCTTGTAGAGATTGATCCTCGCGATGCCGGAATTGTGGACCTGCCGGAAGAACTTCCGAAGGTCGGTCCTCCTCTTGTGATATACCCACGCATCAGGGAAAAGGCAGCTTCTGTAGCCATGCTCCAATACCCTGATACTGAAATCTATATCCTCCCCAAAGCGCATATCGTCCGCAAAGCCTCCGAGAGTCTCGAAGACCTCCCGCCGCACGCCCATGTTGTAGCTCCTGGGGTAGAACTTGTCGAGCTTCTTCTTCCCTCCGCGGATGCCGCCCGTCGTGAAGAACGACGTCATGGCATAGCTGATGGCCTTCTGGACCGGAGTGAAGGAGGGATGCGCCCTGTCAGGACCTCCGAAGGCGTCGGCAGGGTCCTCCGCGAGATACTTGTCGATGGCGGCGATGTACCCCTCGGGCACAATCACGTCAGAGTCCAGAATCAGGAGATAGTCCCCTTCGGCATGCTCGGCTCCGTAATTCCTTGCAGCAGAAGGGCCTCCGTTAGCCTTGACAAGGTACTGGATTGAGAGGCGGTCGCGGAATTGGGCCACAACCTCCCCGCATGGAACAGAAGAGCCGTCCTCAACGACTATGACCTCAAACTCATGCGTCGGCTGCCCGGCGAGGCTGCCCAGCAGCTCGCGCACTTCATCAGGCCTGTTGTAGACAGGTATTATTATAGAATATTTCATCCCGCTATCTTTGCGAGGGTCTCGGCAAGAGAGATGAAGGCTTTGCCCTCAGAACTGTCGGACAGGGCCGCCGGAGTACCGGCATCACCTGCCTCGCGCACGCTCTGGACAATGGGGATCTGTCCCAGAAGCGGGACATGGTACTTCCCTGCGAGAGCCTCTCCGCCGCCCTTTCCGAATATAAAGTATTTGTTGTCAGGAAGTTCGGCAGGAGTGAACCAGCTCATGTTCTCCACGATGCCGAAGACTTTCTTGTGGACATTCTCGTTCACGAACATGTTTATGCTCTTGTCCACATCGGCAGTAGCGACCGCCTGGGGCGTCGTCACGACGACAGCTCCCTCCATAGGGATATCCTGGACAAGGCTGATGTGGATGTCACCTGTTCCCGGCGGCATGTCGATAAGCAGGAAGTCCAGGACATCCCACTTCACCTGCAGGATCATCTGCTTGAGGGCATTGCTGGCCATCGGACCTCTCCAGATCAGAGCCTGGTCCGAGGGAGCGAAATATCCTATGCTCATCCACTTCACGCCATACTTTTCGACCGGAAGGATCATCTGGACGCCGTCCTCCTGCTCCTCCACATCCGGAGTTGTGCCGACGGTCCCGGTCATGAGCGGGACTGAAGGGCCATAGACATCGGCGTCTGCAAGTCCGACCTTGTAGCCGAGACGGGACAGAGCGATGGCAAGGTTCACTGCAACCGTGGATTTGCCCACACCGCCTTTTCCTGACGCAACTCCTATTATATGACGGACGTTCCTTACTGCCTCGAGCCCCAGAGCCTGGAGCGAATTCATCTGCTTTGGCTTCGGAGCCTCGCGGACGATGGACTTTGCCTCAACTTCGGTCCCCTTTGGGGCATGGCGGTAGACCGCAGCCCTGGCAGCACCGAGAAGGTAGCCCTCGAGCGGGTCCTTGTGGTTCGTGAATCCAAGCACGATGGACACCTTGCCTCCATCGACATGGACCTGGTCGACCATTCCGAGAGAGACGATGTCGCGGTCTCCCTTCCCCGGGTGCACCACTTCACGCAGCCACTCGGTTATCTCTTTCTCTGTCATTACTTTACAATATTCATTTCATCCAGCAGCCATCCTGCCCCGCCGAACTTGTCCATGGCGAAGAGCACATAGCGGATGTCCACGCAAATACACCTCTGGAGCTCCGGCTCGAAGAACACGTCGCTCGACATGCTCTCCCAGTTTCCGTCGAAAGCAAGTCCGATCAGCTGCCCGTCGGCATTCATCACGGGACTTCCGGAGTTGCCGCCGGTGATGTCGTTGTTGGTCAGGAAGCATGCGGGTAGCGAACCGTCTCGGTCGGCATACTGGCCGTAATCCTTTGCCTCATAGAGAGCCTTGAGCTTGGAGGGAACGATGAATTCGTAATTGTCCGGATCCTCCTTCTCCATCACGCCCTTCAGCGTAGTGTTGATCTTGTAGATTACGCCGTCCTTGGGAGAGTAGGACTTGACGGTGCCGTAGGTCAGGCGCATCGTGAAGTTGGCGTCAGGATATGACGGCTGGCCTTCCTTCCACTCAAGCTGGCCCGCAGTATATGCCTTGGCACCACCCTGGACCAGAGCCTCGCCAAGGTAGAGTGGCTGGTAGAACTCCTGGACTTTGTTGATAATCGAGTTGTAGAGCACGATTCCGGGGTCGGCATCGAGCTTCTTGCGCGCCTCGTCGAAAGACTCGCCTTTAAGGGCGGAGAGCTTGCTGGAGTCGGCAAGGACAGACTCGGCGAACAGCTTGTCGGCCCATGCTCCAAGATCCATGGTCTTCAGGTCCGGAAGGGCGTCGATCAAGTCCCCTTCAGCGACATTGTCACGGTAGAAGCCGGCAACTGCCACTGCCATGTCCCTTTCAGTCGGGATGTCGAAATCCTTGAAAAGGGCTATGCCGTCGTCGATCGCGGAGCTGAGCGCCAGGACAGTGTCCTGTCCGTCACGGGTATAGTCCCTGTAGCTTCTGATAATCGCGGAAGCCACATCGCAAGTTCCTATCTTATAGAGAGTTTCGCTTAGGAGAGTCAGACCGTCGTAGGGAGCTCGCATTGTCTCCACTCCAGCGGAAATCTTGTCGAGGGCACCGTCGTATTTCTCCGCACGGCTCCTCTTCTTCCCGACCCATTCCATGAAATCTTTCTCGGCCTGCTGCTGCCTTGCGATGATCCCGAGCTTGTCGAAAGCCAGCTGCTCTCCCTGCCACTTCTTCCATGCATTGGCACTGCTGGCGTACTTGTTGGCGTATTTGAGGCGGATTGCCGGGTCAGCCTCCATATGGGACATCATCGCATCCTGGCGGACGGTACGCGCCTTCACGGAAATGCCGTGACGCTCCATCATGAATGCGAGCTGGTCCGCAGTCTGGAAGCGCTGGGTGCCGCCGGGATAACCCATGATCATGGTGAAATCGCCGTCCTTGTACCCCTTCAGGGAGATCGTCAGCGCTTTCTTCGGCCTGTAGGGCACATTGTCCTCGGAATAGTCCGCCGGCTGGTTGTCCGCACCGGCATAGACGCGGAACATCGAGAAATCGCAGGTGTGGCGCGGCCATACCCAGTTGTCGGTCTCGCCGCCGAACTTGCCCATCGATACGGGAGGAGCGCCGACAAAGCGGACATCGCGGAATGTCTTGTAGACCATCAGATACTGGACATTGTTGTCGTAGAAATCCATGATCTGGGCATCGCATCCGGGGTTTTCGGCCTCCGCCTGGTCCACGAGAGCCTGCGCTGAAGCGGCAACGGCAGCCTCGGCATTTGCCTCTGCGTTCTCATCCTTCTTGTATTCCTTCAGGGTCTTCTCGCGGACCTTGTCGAGGATATCCGTGACATCGGTCATGCGCTCGAGGAAGGTGACAGTCAGCCCGCTGACGGGGATCTCCTCGCTGCGTCTCATAGCCCAGTAGCCGTCCTCGAGATAGTTGTGTTCCGGGGTAGAAAGTTTCTGGATGCTGCTGTAGCCGCAATGGTGGTTCGTCACGAGCAGACCTTCTTCGGAGATCATTTCTCCGGTACATCCGCCCCCGAACTGCACGATCGCATCCTTGAGGGAGGAATTGTTTATACTGTAGATCTGTTCCGGAGTCAGGCGGCAGCCAAGCTCGGTCATGGCGTCCTCGTTCATCTTCTGGAGAAGAGGAAGCAGCCACATGCCTTCGTCGGCCTTTGCGCCCAGAGCCAGCATAGCCGTAGCAGCTAGAGTGAGAAGAACTTTCTTCATGTCGATACAATATTAATGGTTGGATGCAAATATAGTCATTTTTCCCCCTGCGCGTCGAAGAGCCCGGGCTCGAGCTCCCTGACATGGAAACTCTTCCTGTGCCACGGAGTGTAGCCAAGCCGCCGGATAGCCTCCACGTGATCCTTCGTCGGGTAGCCGAAATTGTGGTCCCATCCGTATCCGGGATACTCAGCGGCAAGCTTCCGCATGAAGTCGTCCCTGTAGGTCTTGGCAAGAACCGAGGCTGCGGCTATGGACGCGTAGGTCGCATCTCCGTGGACTACAGTCCTGTACGGAATCCCCTTGTACGGGCGGAAGCGGTTCCCGTCGACGAGTATCAGTTCAGGCCTGACCGTCAGCCGGTCCAGAGCTCTCTGCATCCCAGCGACGGACGCCCAGAGGATGTTCATTTCGTCGATCTCTTCCGGAGACACCGCCTCGACAGCCCAGCTTACGGCCTCCTTTTCTATTATAGGCCGGAGGGTCTCCCTGGCCGTGGCAGTCATTTTCTTCGAATCGTCCAGCAGAGGATGGAAGAAATCCGGCGGCAGTATCACTGCGGCAGCGAACACCGGCCCGGCAAGAGGCCCCCTTCCCGCCTCGTCACATCCTGCCTCCGTTTCTCCTTCCTGAAAGAATCTCCTCAGGCTTGGTCTGGTTTTTCCCATAAAAAGTAAAAGATTACGTATTGTTCACGCACCCTGCAGAAATCTTTACCTTCCGCGCTTGACAATGTGTTACCAAAATGCGACGTTTGCTGCATAAAAGTACCACACCATGGACAACGGAACTCTATACCAAAGTTACGAAAAATTCTCCCGTCTCCTGCTGGACGAGGAGATCTACCGGGATCCCGCCACAACTTTCGCGGGCATCTGCACTATCATCGGAGCCGATCCTGAGGCTCTCGGAGACCTCGTCATGAAGGAAATGGGCATGAACGGGGACGAAATTATCGAGGCATACAGGAGGCAAGAGCATATTTCTGCGTTTTAGCCCTTTCTTATTGCGTTTTAATTGTTATATTTGTAAGACATGAATAACAACTAAAACTGAATAAGATGAAAAATTACGAGACAAAGGACATCCGCAATGTCGTCTTGATCGGAAGTACAAAGTCCGGCAAGACAACATTGGCGGAGACAATGCTTTTTGAAGGCAAGGTGATCAGCAGGAGGGGAACAGTCGAGGGCAAGAATACCGTATCGGACAACACCCCGTACGAGCAGGACAACCAGAAGTCAGTGTTCTCCACACCGCTTTTCGCCGAATTCATGGACAAGAAGTTCAACATCATCGATGCGCTTGGTTCCGATGACTTCTGCGGCGGCGCTATCTCTGCGTTCAAGGTATGCGAAAGCGCAATCCTCGTCGTAAACGCCCAGCAGGGCGTCGAGGTGGGAACGGAGATTTTCTCCCGCTACGCCGACCAGTACAAGGTCCCGATGATCGTTGCGGTCAATCAGCTTGACAGCGAGAAGGCTGAGTGGGAGCGCACCCTCGAATCCCTGAAGACCACATATGGAAAGAAGATCGCCCAGATCCAGATTCCTCTGAATCCCGGACCCTCCTACGACAGCTTCATCGATGTCCTCACGATGAAGATGTACAAGTACAAGGACGAGAACGGCAACCGCGAGGAATTTGACATCCCGGCAGAATATGCCGCCCAGGTCGACAAGCTCCACGAGGCCCTGATGGACAAGGCAACGGAAGGAGACGACGAGCTCGCAATGAAATACCTCGAGGAAGGTTCCCTCAACGTCGACGAAATCCGCAAGGGTCTTGCCGCCGACATCGCAAAGGGGCTTGCAATGCCCGTTTTCTGCGTTTCCGCAAAGAGAGACGTCGGCATCAAGAGGCTGATGGAGTTCATCATCAACTCCGCCCCAGTCCCGAAGAATTCCATGGAAGGCCCGGCAAAGGTCTTCATCTTCAAGAGCGATGTTGAACCCCACCTCGGAGACGTTTCCTACTTCAAGGTAGCAGGCGGTGTCCTCAGGGAGGGTGTCGATCTCGTCAATGCCGAGACCGGAAACACTGAAAGACTCTCCGCAATATATGCCGTAGCTGGCGCAGACAAGGTCAAGGTGCCCGCTATCAACGCCGGAGATATCGGATGTACGATGAAGCTCAAGGCAGGAAAGGCTGACACGACCCTCGGAGAAGAGGGTGTCGAGCCTATCCCGCACATCACCTATCCCGACTACAAGTACTTCTGCGCGGTCAAGGCTACCGACAAGAACGACGACGCGAAGGTCGGCGAGGCTCTCAACAAGATTGCCGCCCAGGATCCTACCCTGACGGTACGTTACGACGATGAGCGCCGCCAGACGGTCCTGACCGGCATGGGCGAGCAGCAGATCAACTTCGTGAAGTGGAGACTGACAAACGAATACAAGCTCAGCGCCGAGTTCTTCGAGCCGAAGGTTCCCTACAGGGAGACTGTCACGAAGACAGCGTCCGCACGCTACCGCCACAAGAAGCAGTCCGGCGGCGCAGGACAGTTCGGCGAGGTTGCCCTCATCGTATGCCCGTACGTAGAAGGCGAGACAAGGCCAACCAAGTTCAAGATCGACGGACAGGACAAAATCCTCGCTGTCAAGACCAGCGATGTGCAGGACCTCAAGTGGGGCGGCAAGCTCGAGTTCAACAACTGCGTTGTCGGCGGAGCCATCGATCTCCAGTTCATGCCCGCTATCCTGAAGGGTATCAACCAGAAGATGACGGAAGGACCTCTGACCGGCTCCTATGCCCGTGACATCAGGGTCTACGTCTACGATGGAAAGATGCACCCCGTGGATTCCAAGGAAATCGCCTTCATCATCGCAGGCCGCAATGCGTTCAGCGAGGCATTCCGCGCAGCCGGTCCGAAGCTTCTCGAGCCTGTCTACAATGTCGACATCACCACTCCGTCCGACTTCGTAGGCCCGTGCATGTCCGACCTGAACACCCGCAGGGGAATGATCCTCAACCAGGATGTGGACGGAAACTTCACGGTTCTCCACGCCAAGATTCCTCTTGCGGAGCTCTACAGGTACTCTACCGTACTGAGCTCGCTGTCAGGCGGAAGCGCAACGTTCACGATGTCCTTCGACAGCTACCAGCCGGTTCCCGCCGACAGGCAGAAGAAGCTCATCGACGAGTACGCAGCCGCTCAGCAGTCAGAAGACGAATAGGCATGACGAAAGATGTAGCATTAGTCCTCTCGAGCGGTGGCCCGAGTGGATTTGCATATATAGGAGCAATCGAGGAGCTGGAGAGGCGCGGCTACAGGATCACGTCCATAGCCGGGGCATCGATCGGGTCCCTGATAGGCGGAATATATGCATCGGGAAAACTTGAGGAATTCAAGGAGTGGCTCTTCCAGCTCGACAGCCTTAAGATCCTGAAAGTGATGGACGTGGATGTCGTCAAGAACCATCTTGTCAAGGGCGAGAAAGTCATCGAGGCAATAAAGACAGTGGTC
>CAYTXA010000035.1:11383-14361 GCA_964440865.1 uncultured Muribaculaceae bacterium
GGACATGAACATAGAGGACATGAAGATCCCCTACAAGGCCGTTGCCACTGACATCTACACTGGCGAGAGGGTCATCTTCGACCACGGGCCCATGTTCCAGGCAATCAGGGCGTCCATCTCGATCCCCTTCCTCTTCAAGCCTGTCAAGATCGGGCACAGGACACTCGTGGACGGCGGTCTTTCGAGCACCCTCCCGCTGTCGGTCGTGGACCGCAACGGACATGATGTGCTGTTCGCCTTCGACGTCAACGAGGTCAACGCTGCCGCAATCAACGACTACCTCGAGAAGAACTACAAGACCGTGGAAGAGGCCAGGCTGATCGCCGAGCAGGCCGACACAACGGTCCGGACTGTCAGGAACGAGAAGGGCATATCCATGATGGACAAGATCCGCGCAATCGGACAGGCAATGGCCCAGTATGGCGAAGCCAGGAAAATCACGAAGACGCTGAAGGACCCGATCGGAGCGGACGACAGCTATCTGTCCATAGTTTTCCGCTCGTTCGACATCATGAACCACACGATCGCGACGCTGGAAAAGCACATGACGACGCCTGACCTTCTGGTCAACATGGACCTCGATTCCTATGGCGCAATCCCGGATTACGCCAAGGGAAAAGAGATATGCGAGAAAGGGCGTGCCCTTATGAGCGCTGCTCTCGACCGCTACGAGGGAGTTCCTGCTTCCCGGGCAGCAAAGCAGCCGCAATAGACAGCAGGGTCAGCAGAATCAGCCCTGCAGAGCTTGCACGCGATATGTTCGAGCTCACAGCATAGGATTCCGGATCGAATCTCATGGTCAGGGTATGCTTCCCGGCAGGAAGCACGGCTCCCCTGAGCGTCCAGTCAGCACGGAAAAGCTCTATTTCTGTTCCCGTCGGAGTCTTTCCGGCGGGATTTCCGTCAAGGACCGCCTTCCATCCCCTCGGATAGTATATCTCGCTGAAGACTACGGCCTCCGGCTTAGCGAAGTCGTAGGTGTAGGTGATCTGGTTGGGAGCGTAGGAGGTCATCCCGATTGCCCTGCTGACTGAATCGGCGGGGGCTGGAAGAGCTGCAGCTTTTCCGGCGAAATCAGGGCCGAGCACCATTGTCGTTCCGAGGTCCACTTTCCCGAGAAGTGCGATTTCCTCGTCCGGCGTGGCTGCCGTGGCAACGGAATCGACTACCCACGCCTCTCCGAGCGCATGGCGGTTCCTTATCGCTATGTCCTGGTTCAGGATGATGTACTTGTCGTTCAGCATGGACAGTACCGGAATCCCGGGGAGAGCAGCCTCCGCTTCCGCAAATGTCTTCTTGCCGTCAAGCGAGCCGTAGACGGAGTTGATCTCCGCGACGATGTACCTGTCGATAAGGTCCTGATAGCGCTGCAGTTTCACGGGGCTGTAGCCTCCGATGCTCTTGTGGAAGTAGCTGCAGTAGGAGTCGTTGAACACGTTTGTCGAAAGGTCGAGCACCCTGTAGGAAAGCTCCGGGTCGGAGAGGATTTTCTTGTCCACGGGCCTTTCGGCGAACTGGTTGTTGAAGGTGCGTGCCTTGACGAAATGGTCTGCGTTGAGGTAGCGCTTGCCGACAGCGAACATGTTGATCAGCACGAGGGCACATACGGCAAGACCTGCCGCGAGACGGCGTCCGCGGCCGTCTTCCATGCTCTTCGGGAGAAGGGACCACCACAGCAGACAGAAAGTCACCGCTATCAGGAAGAAGGACATCAGGGCATCCTGGCGGAGGAGCATCCTGCGGTCTTCCTTCAGGGCATCCACTATGACATCCTGCATCTGGCTGTCGGAGCCGCCCGTGAAGCTGCGGCCCATTCCGGTCGCAGAAAGCAGGCAGAATCCGCCTGTCACGACAAGGGCCACGACGCCCCAGCGTAGGAATTCTTCTTTCTTTACGCTACCCCTGACGATGCGGTCAAGGATTAGGAAGCCCAGCACCGGCAGAGTGATCTGCAGGATCACAAGAGCCATGGACACAGTCCTGAACTTGCTGTAGAAAGGCATATGGTAGTACCAGAACTCCGTGAAAGGCATGAAATGGCTGCCCACGCCGAGCAGGATGCCTATCATGGTCGGAATCAGCAGCCACCATCTCTCCTTGTCCTTCCACAGTCCAAGCCCCAGCACAAAGAGGAAGATCGTGATGGCGCCCATGTACATGGGGCCGGCGGTGAAGGGCTGAGGTCCCCAGTAGAGCGGAAGTGCCTTTGCCACAGTGCGATAGTTTGTCTGTCCGGCTCGCTTGAGAAGGTCTACCGTGGCGGATTTGTCAGGGTTTATCGCCCCGGAGGACGCTCCGCCGTTGTAGTCAGGAATCAGGGTGTTCGGGAGTTCGTTCCAGCCATAGGACCATGAAGTTGCATAGTCGAGGTCGAGTCCCTTGCTCTTCCCCCCGTCGGAAGCATCCGTGGAAGAGAGCTCGGATCCCCCGCGCATGGTCTCCTGAGTGTAGAGCCACGTGGGTATCAGGCGGTTGGCATTGGTCGCTATGCCTGCGCACCCGAGTACCATAAGCAGGGCCGATGCTGCGAAGAAGCGGCCGAAAAGATGGCGGCGCTCCTTCGAGGCGGCGAGCCAGACAAGGAGTACAAGGATGTAGCAGAGGATGATGATCGCGAGATAGTAGGAAATCTGGACATGGTTGGCCTTGATCTGGAAATTCAGGGCCATGGCAAAGAGGGCGACTCCGAGAATTGTCAGAGGCAGCCATCGTTTCTTCCTGTCGTCCAGCGCCCTGCGATAGGTGTAGACAACACCTGCGAGAACCCATGGCGCAAAGGCCAGGGCAAGCATCTTGGCATTGTGCCCTACCTGGATTATCTGCATGTTGTAGGAGCAGAATGTTACCGCGACTGCGCCTCCCACGGCCAGAAGCGGAGTGATTCCCATCGCGAGCATGAGCAGGAAAGCTCCCACAAGGGAGATGAACAGGTAGCTCGCCGGACGCTTGCCCACCAGCAGCAGGTCGTAGAGTGGCTT
>CAYTXA010000036.1:0-14315 GCA_964440865.1 uncultured Muribaculaceae bacterium
CGATTTCTCCTTGGGCACTCTGGTTGAGGTTCATGAAGTCCAGGTCGATGCTGCTCCAGGGAATCTCCGCGTTGTACTGGGTGTGGAAGTGCAGAAGAGGCTTCTTCAGGGCCTGCAGACCCTTGATCCACATCTTTGCGGGAGAGAACGTGTGCATCCAGGTGATTACGCCGACGCACTTGTTCTCGTTTGTAGCAGCCTTCATGACGGCTTCTACCTCGTCGGAGCTGTTTGCGGTTCCTTTATAGACGATCTTGATAGGGATGACACCGCTGGCGTTCAGTCCTTCTACCATTTCCTTTGAGTGGCCGTCGACCTGTTTTACGGCATCGCCGCCGTAGAGGAGCTGTGCTCCGGTCACCCACCAGATTTCCAAGTCTTTGAATGTGTTAAGCATCTTAGTTGTTAGTTAAAAGTGTTTGGATTTATTTCTTTTTCTGACCATAGTACGCATTGGGCCCGTGCTTGCGGGAATAGTGCTTCTCGACAAGATAGGGGTTCATGGTAAGGTCCGGGTTCACTGTATACGAAATGTATGCCATTTTGGCTACCTGTTCCATTACAGTTGCATGATATACAGCCTCTGCGGCATCCTTTCCCCAGGAGAACGGCCCGTGGTTCTTCACGAGCACGCCAGGAGTGTCGATGTAGCTGAGACCTTCGAAGCGCTTCACGATGACGTTTCCGGTCTCCTTCTCGTACTCTCCCATGACCTCTTCGCGGGTCATGTCGGGAGTGCAGGGGATCGCGTCGTGGAAGTAGTCTGCATGGGTTGTTCCGATGTTGGGTATGTCCCTTCCGGCCTGGGCCCATGCGGTTGCGTAGGTGGAATGGGTATGGACCACTCCTCCGATCTTCGGGAAAGCCCTGTAGAGCACGACATGGGTCGGGGTGTCGCTGGATGGGTTGAGGTCGCCTTCGACGACTTTCCCGTCCAGGTCAACGACAACCATGTCACTGGCTTTCATCGTGTCATATGATACTCCGCTCGGCTTTATGACCACCAGACCCGTTTCCCGGTCAATGGCAGAAACGTTGCCCCACGTAAAGAGCACGAGTCCGTTCTTGACCAGGTCGAGGTTGGCGCGGAGAACTTTTTCTTTCAGTTCTTCAAGCATAGTCTACCAGAAATAGATATAGAATGCGGCGCAGGCGGCGATGACGCCGAGAGTTCCGACGATATCCCATACGCCCCAGCTGGAACGTATCTGCTTCTTGTATTCCGGAGTGAAGCTGATGGCAGCGATCTGCTCTGCGCTGGGCTTCGGAGTGAATGCGGAAACCACAAACATCAGCACGATGATGAAGACGAGGAGCCAGCACTCGAATACGAGCCAGTTGGTCTGCCAGAACCATGCGGTTGCATTCCAGAAGGCCCCGCTCATTGCGGCGTCGCCGTTGTTTGTGATGATGTTGGTCAGAAGGCGGAGCATACCGATCAGGAAGCCGCCTATGAGGCCCCATTCGCCGGCCTTCGGAGTGATCCTCTTGGAGAAGATACCGAGGGCGAATACGGCAACCATCGCCGGAGCGAGGAGGGACTGGATGTTCTGCAGGTAGCTGTAGAGGTTGCCCATGTTCATCATGATCGGGAGCCACAGAAGGCCGAGGATTACGACTACGACGGTAGCAATGCGGCCTACGAGGACGTAGTGTGCCTCAGACATTCCCTGCCTCATGGGCTTGTAGAAGTCCTCGGTGAAGAGGGTGGCGCAGCTGTTGAAGAATGCTGCGAGGGAGGTCACGAGCGCGCAGACGAAGCCGATGGTGATGAATCCCTTGACACCTGCGGGCAGGATGTTCTTGACGAGCATCGCATATGCGCCGTCGGTATCATGCTGGTTCGTCACGTCCATCACGATGTCGCTGTCGACATATCCGCCGTTGGCAAGGGCAACTGCAACCATGCCGGGGATCAGGAACATGAATACGGGGAGGAGCTTGAAGTAGCCGGCAGCGATGGAGCCGCGGCGTGCACGTGCCATGACGGCAGCGTTGTCCTCGCCCTTCCTCTGTCCGAGAACCCTCTGGACGATGTGCTGGTCAGTGCACCAGTACCAGAAGCCGATGATCGATGCTCCGAGGAATACCACGAATCCCGGGTACTGATGGTACATCGGGTCGCCGGCGTCCCAGTGAAACATGTGGTTGATTCCGTAGCCGTCATGAGCCTTGGAAGCATAGTCCATCATGTTTGCCCAGCCGTCTCCGATGTTGCCTGCGCCGAGGGCGGCAAGGCCGAGGAAGAGGACCAGGAACGAGCCGATGATCAGGATAGGAGTCTGGATCTTCGACATGGTCATGACACCCTTCATTCCGCCGATTACCGTGAATACCGCGGTGATGGCGATCAGTCCGAGTGCGCCGACCCAGAAGTTAAGTCCGAGAAGATATTCGAAGAAGATACCGCCCGTGAACGCTGTCACGCTGACCTTGGTCAGGATGTAGGCTACGAGCGTGATGATGCTCAGCCATGATCCGGTCCTCTTGGTGTAGCGGAACTTCAGGAAGTCGGGCATGGTGATGATCTTGCCGAGCTTGTTGTTGAGGAGCTGGTAGAACGGGACGAAGAGCCAGCCGAGGATGAGGATCATCCAGCCCTGCATCTCCCAGTGCGCCATTCCGACACCGTCCTTCGCGCCGGTTCCGGCGAGACCTACGAGGTGCTCTGATCCGATGTTGGCGGCGAAGATGGCCATACCGATGACCCACCAGGGCTCGCCTTTTCCGAACAGATAATCCTGGCTGTCAGCGCCTTTCATTGACTCGCGGTCTTTCTTCAGGGAACGCCATACGTACCAGAAGACAAAGAGGAATCCTACGGCGAGGATCACCCAGTCGATGCCTATGAATTTGGTCGCATGCCAGTCGATTGCAAGTAACGTGTGCATGTCTTGATAATATAGTTGGGTTTATGATTTATTACTTGACAGAGAACTGGAATACGCAGTGCGAATTGTAGGTCTGTCCGGGGTCGAGACGGGCGGAAGGCCAGTCGGGCTTGTTCGGAGTGTCAGGATATTTCTGGCTCTCCAGGCAGATGGAAGCCCTCTTGTTGTAGACTATGCCATTCTTTCCCGTCTGTGTTCCGTTGAGGAAGTTGCCGGTGTAGATCTGGATTCCGGGCTCGTTGGTGTAGACGGTCAGGCAGATGCCGGAAACCGGGCTGTAGACGACAGCTGCGGGAACCGTGTCGTCCCCCTTGGTGTCGAGAACCCAGTTGTGGTCGTAGCCGTTCGCATTGTGGATCTGCTCGTTGTCGGCGTTGATGTCCTGGCCGATGAGCTTTGTCTTCGTGAAGTCAAGCGGTGTGCCTGCTACCGGAGCGATCTCGCCAGTGGTCATGTAGGTGCTGTCTACGGGAGTGTAGTTGGAAGCATTGACCCAGAGGGAATCCTCCTCGCATCCATGATTTGCCGAATCTCCCGCAAGGTTGAAGTAGGAGTGGTTCGTCATGTTGATGATGGTCGGGGCGTCGGTAGTCGCCTCGTAGCGGATGTCGATCTTGTTGTCAGGTGTCAGGGTGTAGGTGACGTATGCATTGACGGTTCCGGGGAAGGAAGCGTCTCCGTCGGGGGAGAGCCTGTGGAGCTTGACGTGGCTGGAGTCGGCCTCCACTACGTCATAGACCTGATACTGCCACCCCTGGGGACCGCCGTGGAGGCAGTGCCCGAAGTTGTTCTGCGGGAGCTGGTACTCCTTGCCGTCCAGGGAGAAACGGCCCTGGTTGATACGGTTGGCGTAGCGGCCGATGGCTGCGCCGAAATCGGAGAGATTGTTCTCCGGGAAATAGTCCTTTACGGTCGGGAATCCGAGGACTACGTCCTTGAAGTCTCCGTTCCTGTCGGGAACCATGATGGATACGATACGGCCGCCGAAGTTGGTTACGCTGACCTCCATGCCGTTGGCATTGGTCATGGTGTAGAGCCCGGTCTTGGCCCCGTTGTACTCGGCAACGAAGTCGGCGGGGTTGATCCCGGCCTTCGTCGTCGTCACCTCGGCGGGTTTCTGCGCGCAGCCGGTCACTGCCAGAGCTACGGCGCAAGCCGCCATTAAGAATTTGTTAAACATGTACATGATTTTATTGTTGGGTTATTTCACTTCCCATTCATACAGACCGCAGGAGTATTTCTCCGGCTGGTCGAGTTCGATCTTCACTCCGAGAGTCTTGACAGGGTCGAAGTTGACCACGTTCGCCACTCCCTTGACTGTCTTGTAGCCGTCGGCATTCTTCACCTCGACCCACTTTCCGTTGTTGTCGAGATAGCAGATCCTCCATGCATCGGGGACCTTGCATCCGCCCCAAGGCTGGTCGTCGAAGAAATAGACTGTGCTGCTGGAGACTGTGCTCTCCTTGGGGAACATGTAGGTGATCCACTGGGTGCCGCCGCTTGCGGGCCACCAGTCGAAGTAGGGGACATTGTCACCCGGCTTGGCGGGGACGAGGCGGTCGTTGATGGCACCGATGGCGCTGTTCATCTGGGATGCGTCGACCTTGCTCGTGGAAGCGAGGGTCGCGGGCATGCTGGGATGCGTGGCGGTGAGGTCACAGGGAAGCCAAACGGTCATCTCGCCGCTGCCTCTCTGGCACCATGCATAGTAGGGGATGAGGGTCAGGTCGACGTCCTTCACTACTACGCGGCCGTCCTCTCCGTAGGAAAGAGTCTGGGCCTTTGTCTTGATCTGGTCGAGACCATAGAGCAGGTCGGGACGCTTTACGACTTCGAACTCGGGCTGCTGGTTCATGATGACGCTGCGGACGGAGAAGCCCTCGTTGTCAGGCCATTCTGCGCAGTAGACGATAGGACCTCTCTCGACGGCGACGCGGCCGCGGTCAGCCTCTACGAGAGGATTGGCCTTCACGACGCGGGGCTCCATGTCGAGGTGCAGCTCGACGACGTCACCCTTCTTCCAGTTGCGCTTGATCGTGAAGTATCCCTTCTCGATTTCGGAAGAAACCTTCTCTCCGTTCACGTTCACGCTGTAGCCGAGCCTCTTGCCGTCTACATAGGTGTAGAGGTCGGAGGGAACTACCTGTCCGCGTACCCATCCGGGGATACGGAGCTTGAGGGCGAATTCCTTGGCCTTGTTCTTCTCGACGGTAACCTTCACGTCACCGTTCCAGGGATAGTCGGTCTCCTGGCTGAGGACAACCTCCTTGCCTTCCACGTTGTTCGTCATGGTGTTGGACATGTAGAGGTTCACGTAGAGGTTGCGGTCCTTGACTGCATAGACGTAGCCGGGGACGGACGGGATGAAGCGGCAGATGTTGGACGGGCAGCATGCGCAGCCGAACCAGGGCTGGCGATGGTGCTGGCCGATGCTCTCGAGGGGATTCGGGTAGAAGAAGCCGTCGCCCTTGAGGGAAACGCCGGAGATGAGCCCGTTGTAGAGAGTCCTTTCGAGGACGTCGTAGTACTTGGCGTCTCCGTGGAGGGAGAACATGCGGTGGTTGATGTAGACGTTGCCGATGGCGGCGCAGGTCTCGCAGTATGCGCTCATGTTCGGGAGCTCATAGTTGGCTCCGAAGGCTTCGCCGTTGTTGGTCGCGCCGATGCCGCCGGTGATGTAGAGTTTCTTGGAGACGATGTTGTCCCAGATGCGGTCGATGTCGTCGATGTACCTCTGGTCTCCGGTCAGGGCAGCTACATCGGCTACGCCGGAGTAGAAGTAGGCGGCGCGGACTGCGTGTCCTACAGCCTCGTCCTGCTCATCGATGGGCTTGTGGGTCTGGTTGTACTCGTCGTGATGGCTCGTCCTGCCGCGGTAGTCCACGAAGAACTTGGCCTGGTCGAGGTATTTCTGCTCTCCGGTGGCGATATAGAGGCGGCAGAGGGCCATCTCTGCGATCTCGTGGCCCGGGACGCGGATTACCTGTCCGGGATTCGGGCCTACCTCGCGGATTACGCAGTCTGCGTAGCGGCGGGCGATGTTGAGGAATTTGTCCTTGCCTGTTGCCTGATAGTAGGCTACGGCGCCCTCTACCATGTGGCCGAGGTTGTAGAACTCATGGCTCAGGTCTTCCACCAGCTCCCACCTCTTGCTTCCAGCCCACTCGTGCGGGTGCTGGGGATTCTGGGTCCTTGCGGTATAGAGGTATCCGTCAGGTTCCTGGGCGCTGCCCACGATGTCGATGACAGAGTCGCAGTATGCCTCGAGCTTCGGGTCGGGATAGGTCTGGAGGATGTAGCTTGCGCCCTCGAGTGTCTTGTAGACGTCGGTATCATCGAAGGAATATCCTGTGACTGTAAAGGTGTCGGCGGGATTTGCAAGGTGCTTGGCTGCATTCTCGAAGTTCGTGTATCTCCCTGTCTCTTCGCACTTTGAGAATGCGAGCGGGATTGTGACTTCGCGGGATGCTTTCAATCTCTGGCCCCAGAAAGAGTCCGTGACCTTCACGGACGTGAAGGGAACAGGCTGATAGGGATAACCGTTTGATTTTCCGGTGTTCTTGTCTGCGGATGTGGCCACGAGGACAAGAGCCGCGGCTGCGGTAAGAGTTATCAATCGTTTCATCTTTATGTGTATATAGTGTTACTAGTTTTTCTATCCCCGCAAAGATAGCAAGTCTCGGGGCATTTGCAAAATGCAATATTTCATTAAATTTGCCGCCCAAATGAAAAGCCTCCGTAGGAAAATCGTTGTCTGGATGCTTGTCAAGATCCCTGCGATCCTGATAGGGCTCTCCCTGCTCTGGGTCGTGGCTCTGAAGTGGCTTCCCGTCGCCGTGACCCCTCTCATGATAGAGCGCAGCATCGAATACCGGAGCGACGATTCCTTCCATACACGATACAGGTGGAGAAGCTACCGGAAGATATCCCCCGAGATGGCCAGGGCGGTTGTCACCAGCGAGGACAATCTCTTCTTCGAGCACAAGGGTTTCGACAAGGAAGCGATCAAAAAAGCCATCGATGACCATAAAAGAGGCAAGAGGCTTCGCGGCGCGAGCACGATTTCCCAGCAGACTGCGAAGAACGTGTTCTGCCTGCCGGGACGTTCATGGGTCAGGAAGGGAGTGGAGGCATATTTCACCGTGCTGATAGAAAATATATGGGGCAAGAAGCGCATCATGGAGGTGTACCTGAACGTGGCAGAAATGGGGAAAGGCATCTACGGGGCTGAGGCTGCAGCCAGGGCCCATTTCGGGTGCCACGCTTCTGAACTCACGCGCGGGCAGGCCTGCCTTCTTGCCGCCTGCCTTCCCAATCCCATAAAACGCAACGCCTCTTCTCCCGGTCCCTATGTCCGTTCCAGGGCTTCCAGGATAGCCTCCATGGAAGGAAATCTTGCCTTTCCGGACTGGATTTACCACAAGTGACCGGCATATCGAGCCTCGTTTTTTTATAAATTTGCATCATATATTAGGAAACTGTAACAACACATAACAGTTATTATCAACTAATCAACAATCTATGAAGTGTAATTATTTGCTTGGAATGGCTGTCTGCGCCTTCCTCGCTGCCGGATTCGGGACTGCTCCCGCGTTCGCCGCGACAGGTGACTCTCAGGCAGTCGCTCCCCAGAATCATGTCGTTACGGGAACTGTCACCGACGAGTCCGGACTTCCGCTCGAGGGTGTGGCAGTTTTTGTCACGGGAACGACAAGAGGCACATCCACGTCCGCTGACGGTTCTTTCTCTGTTGAGGCCGCAGACGGCGAGGATCTTACATTCTCCATCATCGGATATGGCGACAAGCATGTGACTGTCTCCGGAAACGGACCGGTCAGAGTCGTCATGGGCGAGGATACCGAAATGCTCAACGAGCTTGTAGTCATCGGTTACGGTACCCAGCGCAAGGGTGACGTGACCTCATCCATCGCAAGCGTCAAGAGCGAAGATTTCGCAATCGGAAACATCGGAGATGCCGGAGACCTGATCAAGGGTAAGGTCGCAGGACTTTCCATCTCCAAGAACTCCGGAGACCCGAACGTTCAGTCCACCATCCGTCTTCGCGGTGTCATCTCCATCGAGGGAAGCTCCACCCCGCTCATCCTCATCGATGGCGTCGAGGGAGACCTCAGCACTGTAGCTCCTGAGAACATCGAGAGCATCGATGTCCTCAAGGATGCATCTGCCGCCGCCATCTACGGAACCCGTGGTGCGAACGGCGTCATGCTCATCACCACCAAGACTGGCCGCAGGGGAGAGTCCGTCCGCACAACCTATTCCGGTTATGTGGCCATCTCCAACATCACCAAGACCCTCGACTTCTACACCGCCGATGATATCCGCAGCGGCAACCATACTACTGACTTCCAGGATCTTGGCGCTGACACCGACTGGATCGACGAGATCACCCGCACCGGCTTCACACACAACCACAACTTCACTGTGACCGGAGGCGGAAAGAGCACGACCTATTCTGCTGACTTCACCTACCGCGACGCGCAGGGAACCATCAACACAACCTACGCCCGCGACATGAAGATGAAGATGAACGTTGCCCACTGGTTCCTCAATGACATGGTCAAGGTCAGCTTCGACCTCCAGAAGTCCCTGCACAAGAACAGCGCCAACAACGCCAGCGATGTGCATACCCTGAACACCAACATCTGGCATCAGGCCATCATCCGCAACCCGACGGCTCCTGTCTACAACGCTGACGGATCCTACAACGAGAACCTCGGCGCAAGCTACTACTACAACCCTGTCGAGATGCTGCACGAGATGAAGGGCAACGACCGTTACGAGCAGACCCGTCTGACCGGGAACATCGCCTTCGAGCCCATCGACGGATGGACCACGAACCTCATGCTGAGCACGGTAAGGTCCAATGACCATACTACCACCTATTACACAAGGGATTACTACTCATCTGCAATCAGCAGCTACAAGGGACAGGCTTCCCAGAACCTCGGAACTTCACAGTCCGACAACCTCGAGCTCACCTCCACCTACAAGCACCAGTGGGGCGACCACCGCTTCGAAGTGCTCGCAGGATACAGCTACCAGTACAATGAGTACGACGGTTTCTATGCCTACAACCGCGACTTCCCGACCGAATTCTTCAAGGCCAACAACCTTGGCTCCGGACTCGCGATCCGCGAAGGTGAGGCTTCCATGAGCAGCTACAAGAACGACAACAAGCTCATCGGCTTCTTCGGTCGTGTCTCCTATGGATATGCCAACAAGTACAATGTCCTCCTCAGCATGCGCCACGAGGGTTCCTCCAAGTTCGGAGCTGACCACAAGTGGGGTAACTTCCCGTCCGCTTCTCTCGGATGGACCATCAGCAACGAGGACTTCATGAGCGGGTTCGACTGGCTCAACAACCTCAAGCTTCGTGCTGGTTTCGGAGTGACCGGTGTCATCCCGGGATCTTCCTACATTTCCCTGACCAGGTACAACTATGGCGGAAGCTACTACTATGACCACGGCAAGTGGGTTCCCGGACTCGAAGTTGCATCCAACCCGAACCCTGATCTCGGATGGGAGAAATCCACGGAGTACAACATCGGTCTCGACTTCAGCGTTCTGGACGACAGGCTCGGCGGCAGCATCGATGTCTACCGCAAGACCACGTCCGACATGCTCTACGACTTCCGCGTCCCGACTCCTCCGAATCTCTATGGATCCACGATGGCCAACGTCGGAAAGATGCGCAACCAGGGTATCGAGATCTCCATCAACGCTGTTCCCGTCCGCATGAAGGACTTCGAGTGGAGCACCGTCCTTACGGCATCCCACAACTCCAACAAGCTTGTGAGCCTGTCCAATGACCTCTACAAGTCCGAGAACTACTACGACCTCGGCTACCTTGACGAGCCTATCACCGGACCTACCCACCGTATGGAGGTCGGCCAGCCTGTCGACAGGTTCTACATGCTCCACACTGTTGGAGTTACTGAGAACGGACTCTGGCTTGTCCACAACCGCGAGACAGGCGAGGACCTCGAGTATGACCGCTCGAAGATGTCCCTCTCCGCCGACAACCCCTACTATGACTATGTAGGACACGGACTTCCCAACTGGTATCTCGGATGGAACAACTCCCTCCGCTACAAGAACTGGGATCTCAACATGCAGTTCACCAGCCAGCTCGGTTTCCAGATCTTCAACGAGTCCCGTGCATACTACGAGGTTCCGATCCAGACCTTCAACCAGCTCAAGAGCGTGCAGAAGGCTCCCTACGGAGACGGCAACAAGCTGTCCAAGAGCCAGAGGCTCGAGATCGTGAGCGCCCATCTTGAGGACGGAGACTTCCTGAAGCTGACAAACGTAACCCTCGGCTACACCTTCAACTTCAAGGAGAACAACTTCGTCAAGAACCTCAGGGCCTACATCTCTGCCGACAACCTGTTCACCATCACCGGCTACACTGGTGTCGATCCTGAACTCGCCAACTATGAGTTCGGATATTTCGGAAACGACTATCGCGACAAGTACCCGTCCATCAGGTCCTTCACCCTTGGTGTCACCGTCAACTTCTAAGCCATCATCATCATGAAAAAATTCTATACAATACTTGTTTCCGTTCTGGCAATGGCATCGGTCCTGGGAGTCAACTCCTGCACGAACCTCGACGAGACCATCTACGACCAGATTGCGACCGAGGATTATGAGTTCACGGACGAGGACGCATCTGCGCTGATCCTCCCGGTATATTCCGCATTCCGTGAGATCTACTGGGGATGGGACGGACTCATCGATATCCAGGATGAGACCTCCGACCTCTGGACCACTCCATACCGTATCGGTATCGGCTGGGGAGCACAGTACGTGATTCTCCACAAGCATGAGTTCGACGCCAGCGTAGACCATTTCTACACCGTATGGTCGAATGCCTACACCTGCATCAGGACCTGCAACCAGCTCCTCGACGACAAGAATATCGCCTCCCATGAGGAGACAGTCTCCCAGCTGAAGGGATACCGCGCTATGTGCTACTATATCCTCTTCGACCTCTTCCGCAACGTTCCTCTCGACATCCAGTATGAGCATGAGGAAGGATGGCAGCCTACGCAGGCTACCCCGCAGGAGACCTGGGACTTCATCATCAGCGAGCTCGAGTCCATCAAGGGCAAGTGCGGTGCCGACAACGGCCTCGGCCAGTTCAACGACGCAACCGTCAACATGATCCTTGCGAAGATGTACATGAACCACAATGCATGGTTCTTCCTTGACGACGAGGGCAACACCGATTGGTACAAAAAGGCTCTCTCCGAGCTCAACGAGATCATCGACTCCGGCCGCTATGCTCTTGCCGCGAACTTCAAGGACAACTTCGTGGATGATATCTCCGGCAGCCCCGAAGTGATCTTCGGTATCCCTTACGAGTACCACTATGCCGGCGGCAACTACTATGCCCACAAGTGGATGGCTCAGGCAGGACGCGCAACTTGGGGATTCAACGGATGGGCAACATCCGGATCCGGCGCTCTGGAGCAGTACATCAACTCCTTCGACGAGGATGACAAGAGGCTCACCGACTGCTTCATCTGGGGACCCCAGTACAAGGCAAACGGCGATCCCATCATCCTTGAGGACGGCTCCCAGATGTCATACAGCAAGGTCATGCACAACGTGGACGGTGCCTATGAGTATGAGGGCGCCCGTCTCGTGAAGTATGAGATCTACACCGGCAACCGTGGAACCACCTACGATGACCAGCCTATCTTCCGCTATGCAGACGTGCTCCTGATGAAGGCCGAGTGCCTTCTCCGTCTCGGACAGGACGAACAGACTGCTGCCGACCTCGTTACTGAGGTACGCCGCCGCGACTTCGCAACCCATCCCGAGAAGGCTGTCCGCACCGTCGAGCAGCTCAAGGGCGGCAGTGTCTACGCCTATGGTATCCACAAGATCGATACCGACAACACTGATCCCAAGAACCCCATCGACACTCCTGTCGACAGGTATGAGGGCGGAGACGACATCGTTCTCGGAGGCCTTCTCGATGAGCTCGCATGGGAGTTCGTGGCCGAGGGACATCGCCGTCAGGACCTGATCCGCTTCAGGCTCACCAACGGACAGAGCGTCTACAACGCGAAGTCCTGGTTCTGCAAGGAGGCGGAGACAGAGTTCGAGCAGGGCATCGATGTCAAGTACCCCGGTGACCACAAGAACATTTGTCCTATCTACACTGACTTCCTGTCCGCCAACCCGAACCTGAAGCAGAACCCCGGATACGGCAAATAGGCTTTGTCAATTTCCCTATAGAAGCTTTACATTATCCCTATAGAACGAGGGTGGCCAAGGAGTCCCGGACTTTCGGCCACCCTCCTTTTTTGTATCCTCTTCGGTTGACCTGCCGCACTTTAGGTCAGAGGAATACACGCATAAAACCTTTTCGTGCTCTTTGCCCCGACCTTCAACGGCAGCCTCCTCCGTATGTACTGCTGCAGCTCGGCCTCGTGGGCCTTCATCCTGCGGTTCATCTCGTCGATGGTCATAATTAGGTATCTTTGCTGAAAACAAACATCATGGATATCAGTTATGACCCCAAAGACATGTCGAGTCTTCTCTCAGGTATCGTAAGATAAAAAGACCGGCTGTAAGAAAGATTCGATAATCTAACACTCCATTGAGTAGCTACATCCGCAGCTCTGATCGGTATTGTAGCCGTTCTTGGAGATATACGGATGTACGGACCAGTTCTTCGCTGTCTGATAGCACTTGGTGTGTCGTCTCTATCCTTATCTGTCCTTTCAGGGGTATGCTACTGTCTGAGGAGATCAAAAATGAATTTCTCACTTCTGAGAGATATTGCGCAGCGATTTGAAGAAGGGAAGTTTTCGGCCTCCTTATTAGAATCATCCCACATGCATGGCGCATGGCTTGGGAAAGCCTGCCCCATACTGTTGTGCTTGGGGATTCTACTCTTAGCTCTGGCAGTTTCCATTCGACTGTTTCAATAGTGCTGTCCAAAGAAGATTTTTTCGTCTTCATATTTGACTTGTTTCAAAAATTCTTATATTTGCATCGAGGATAGCCCGAAAAGGCGCGATAACTTCAAGCTGTGACGTCCTCATTTTAAGCCGTGTTCTCACGGCTTAATTTTTTTAAGTTCCTCCAGAATCCGTTCCCGTGAGTCCAACTCCTTGGTAATACGGACTGCCTTTCCGTGGTACACTACATAACATTCTCTCACACGTCCTGTGGAAAAGTCATCGAAACGCCAATACAGCCTTTTCGCGACATCCTCTGTCCTGAAGTGCATATCTGCCAAATTCATGTCCAGATCGATGACGACTGCTGAACAACCCTGTTTAATTGCACTCGCGAATCCAGCAGAAATGCCTCCTGGACTTTCTATTCCCTTCCTATCGGCAACCAACCCGTTGATGGTATATTCCGGATTCTTATGGCCATGGGCAATGACATGGCCGTTGATCTTGATCTTCGCATCCGGGAAGGAAGAAAGGATTGATCTGGCACCACGGATGTTGTCCTCAAGTTCGGACTTGTCCGCGATATGATTGATGAGAAGCCTGTCCTTGTAAATCTCGTCCTCATCGCAAGTCACCCTGTTCTTGCAGGCATTGTAATATTCGCAAGAATAGCAGCTGCGGATCTTGTTCGTAGGTACTTCCGGAATGTCTCCGGTCCTGAACGGGCAGGAGGCGCAGCTCTTTGGGTAGTAGGGATGATCCTCGCTGAAGAGCTTGCCGGTCTTGGCAGGGTTGCCCTGGAGACCTGGTGAAGGGTCGTCCTGAGGCGTCCCGCCCGGCGTGCCGGTCACAGGCTCATCTGTAGCCTCGAGGGAGCACTGGCAGCCCCAGCGGTCACCAGGCTTATGCCGGTTCCAGAACGGGTCGTTGATGGGCAGGACGGTGTTCCAGAAGGCCATGTGGTCTGCATTGGGGTGCGCTGCAGTCGAAGGCACCCAGCGGAGGTTGGGCAGCACGTCGGACTCGGCCTCGAACTGCTTCCAGTCCCAGGCCTGCTCCGCTCTGCGTATGGCCTGGTCATATTCCGTCCTGAGCCAGACCTTGTTGTGATGGCTGGTGACGCTATGGGTACCCTTGACCGCACTTCCATGGCGAACCAACTCCTTCAGCCCACTTCATGCCCTTAAGCAATTCATCCGGACGCTTTACCCTCCCCAGGCCCGGACGAAGTCGCGCCTAAAACCTTTTCGCGTGTATCCGCCTAACCCTAGGGTCGGGCGAAGTGGCAGTTAAAACCTTTTCGTGTGCATCCACCCTGACCTTCGGGGTATCCTGCGCGGCAAAAGAACGGCGATGCTACGTTGAGAGGCGAAAACGTAGCAGCAACGCGGAAAATCGAGGGAATTGCTACGTCAGAAGGTAAAAACGTAGCACAGGTGCAGCAAGTGTAGGAAAAGTCGTGGTTGAGGATGGTCGGGATTGG
>CAYTXA010000037.1:0-1996 GCA_964440865.1 uncultured Muribaculaceae bacterium
TTGCGAGAGCAAGATGAGCGAAATACATTGCGCCGTAGCCAGTAGCCTCAGGACGAAGGATGCTGCCACCCCAGGTCATGCCCTTTCCGGTGAGAACGCCGGTATTGTACTGACGTGCGAGCTTGCGGTACATGCCGTCGAGATAGCCGATCTCACGTCCGCCGACACCAACATCACCTGCGGGAACATCCTCGTCAGGTCCGATGCAGCGCCAGAGCTCAAGCATGAATGCCTGGCAGAAACGCATGATCTCAGCATTGCTCTTTCCTACAGGGTCGAAGTCAGAGCCACCCTTTGCACCACCCATCGGGAGGGTCGTCAGAGCGTTCTTGAAGGTCTGCTCGAAGCCCAGGAACTTAAGCATGGAAGGAGTTACAGCCTTGTGGAAGCGAAGACCTCCCTTGTATGGTCCGATGGCACTGTTGAACTGTACACGATAAGCGAGGTTTGTCTGGACTTCGCCCTTGTCGTCTACCCATGTAACACGGAAAGTGTAGATGCGGTCAGGCTCTACCATCCTTTCGACGATCTTTGCCTTTTCGAACTCGGGATGCTGGTTGTAGACATCCTCGATGGATTCGAGAACTTCCTGCACTGCCTGGAGATACTCGGACTCGCCGGGATGCTTGGCGCGCAGCTGCGACATGATAACTTCTGTCTTCATGATTAGTTAGTGTGTGTTTTAGTGTATGACTATTGTTCTGTATTATCCTTACATTCAATAGCAATGCAAATCTAACAATTTTTAAATCAATTGCATAATTTTCCGCACAAAAAAAAGAACGCCCGAAGGCGTTCCCCAAAATTTTCAGGCCGGAAGACTGTTACTCCGTCTTTGCGGCTGCCTCGGGCTGTGCCTGTGCCTGAGCCTGGAGTTCCTTCTGCAGGGACTCGAGAGTCCTGCCTTCGGGAATGCCGAGAGCCTTGCGGGCTGCGGGGGTGAGGTCAGTGCTCTTGGACGGGTCCACATAGAGGAGGCTTCCTACCTCGAATACATATACATATCCGCCTTCCTTTGCAAGCTTGGTCACTGTCTCGAGGGCCTTCTGCTGGATAGGTGCCATGAGCTCAGTCTGGCTCTGGGAAAGCTCCTGCTGGGCAGTCTGCTGGAACTCCTGGATCCTCTGCTGGATCTCGCTGAGCTCGCTCTCCTTGCTCTTGCGGACGGCCTCAGTCCAGGACTCGGCCTTCTGCTGATACTGGTAATACTATGTGTTGAACTCCTCGACCATGCTCTGGTAGGTCTCTTCGATTTCCTTTATCAGGGCATTGAGCTTTGCCCTTGCAGCATCGGCGTCAGGAGTAAGCTGTACAAGCTCAGTGTAGTTCACATGGGCAAATTTCAGGCTCTGGGCAGATGCCGAAAGAGTCAGGACCGCAGCTACGGCCACAAGAATGATCTTTTTCATATCCATAAACATTTATATTCTATCCATTGTTTTCTAGAATTCCTGTCCGATCAGGAAGTGGAACTGGCTTCCGCCGATCGTGCTGTCGTCGAATCCGTATGCCCAGTCGAGACCGAGAAGCCCGATCATAGGCAGGTAGATCCTGACGCCGACACCGGCACTGCGCTTGATCTGGAACGGGTTGAAGTCCCTGATGTCGGCCCAGCAGTTTCCGCCTTCGAGGAAGGCAAGTACAAATATCGTGCTCTGCGGCTGCAGGATGACCGGGTAACGCAGCTCGACCGTGAACTTGTCGTAGACGTTTCCGGCATATGCATATCCATTGCTGTTGTACTTCGAGTAGGTCGTAGGCGTCAGCGAGTAGTTCTCGTAGCCGCGCAGCGAGATGACCTCGGTTCCGTAGTTGTAGTAGCCGCTCATGCCATCGCCGCCGACCCAGAAGCCCTCGAACGGAGAATATCCCCACTTGCGGTTGTAGTATCCGAGATATCCGAACTGGGCTCTTGTACGCAGGACAAGGTCGCCGATGAGTTTCTGGTAGAAGTTGGCCTTGAAAGACCACTTGTGGTACTCGATCCACTTGTACC
>CAYTXA010000037.1:2006-14280 GCA_964440865.1 uncultured Muribaculaceae bacterium
ATCCTGTTGCCCTAGGTGTCATAGCTGTGCTTGCGGAAGAGGGAATAGGGAGGGGTCAGGGAGACACTCATCTCTATGCTCTGGCCCATGCGCGGGAAAATCTGCTGGTCGGTGGAGTTCCTCGAAAGGCTAAGCGTGTAGCTGAGGTTGTGGGAGACTCCCGTATTGAAGATGAAGTTGTTGGAGTACCAATTGTGGAGGTCATATGCCTGCCAGCTCAGCTGGTTGTAGAGCGTGAAATAGCTGTCCGGCCAGCGGAGCCTCGTACCGATTCCGGCGGAAACTCCATAGATCCTCATCTCCCTGTCGTGGCTCTTGATGTTCCATGCAAGGTAGGAATTCGTCTGGCGCGTCAGGTACGCGGACAGGCTGAGCGATGTCGGCTTCTTTCCGAAGAGCCACGGCTCCTGGAAGCTGGCCGAGAATGCAGTATAGTATGTACCCGATGTCTGGAAATGGAGCGAAAGTGTCTGGGCGTCTCCGAGCGGGACAGGCCTCCATGCTCCCTTGTCGAACATCCTCTTGGTCGAGAAGTTGTTGAAGGAAACACCGGCCGTCGCCACGAACGTGTTGCCGCCCCATCCTCCGGAAAGCTCCAGCTGGCTGGAAGGCTTCTCGGTGACATTGTAGATGATGTCGACGGTGTTGTCGAGAGGGTTCGGGGTCAGGGTGTAGCCCTTCTCGCTCATGATCGCTTCAGGGTCGAACTGCCCGAGCGAGGCGATTTCCCTGATGCTCCTCTCGAAGTCCGTCTGGCTGAAGAGATAGCCCGGACGGGTGTAGATCTGGCGGCGTACGACCTTCTCGTTTGTCAGGTCGTTGCCGTTGATTATGATATTGTTCAGGGTCGCCTGCTTGCCTTCCACGATCCTCATCTCGACGTCCACGGAATCGCCGACGACATTCAGCTCGACAGGCGAGATGCTGAAGAACAGGTAGCCCACATCCCTGTAGGCCTTGCTTACGTCCGCATCGCCCTGCTTGCCGCCTCCGTAGATGCGCTTCTGCATGGTAACGAGGTCATAGACATCGCCTTTCTTGATCTGCAGGATCGAATTGAGCTGTTCGGCAGTGTAGACCGAGTTTCCCGTCCAGGTGATGTTCCTGAAATAGTACTTCTTTCCGGCCTCGACGTCGAGGTCGATGCCGAGACGTTCCGGGGTCATGGCGTAGACGGAATCGCGCACAAGATGCGCATCCCTGTAGCCACGCTCATTGTATGCGCTTACGAGATTCTTCTTGTCCTCGGGATACTCTTTCTCGCTGAATTTCTTGCTGTGGAAGAAGTTGTAGATCTTGCGGGACTTTGTCTTCTTCATGGACTTGGCGAGCTTGTACTCGGAGATATCCTCCGGCCGGCCGATGAAGTTGATCGTCCCGACCCTCACCTTCGGGCCGCGGTCCACGGCGAAATTGACCCTGATGGCGTTGTGGACAATGGTATCCTTCATCACCTGGGGGGTCACCTTCACATTCTGGAAGCCCTTTTCCTTATAGTATCTCCTGATGATGTCAGTGGTGGTCTTGGAGATGTACTCGGAGAACACGCCGCCCCTGCGGAAGTTGATCCTCTCGTCGAGGTCCTTCTTCTCGCCGCTACGCACGCCCGTATAGGTCCACTGGGACATGCGGGGACGCTCCCTGACGCTGATCATGAACCATGCCGTATCGCGCTGGGAAGAAAGAGAATCCACCCTGACGGCCACGTCCTGGAAGTAGCGCTGCGCCCAGATGCGGCTGATGATGGAAGAGATGTCGTCGCTCGGAACAGTCACTTCCATGCCCTCATGGAGACCCGAGAGCTGGGTGATCTGGGTCTTGCTGACATAGGAATTGCCCTCGACGTCGACGCCGCCTACAATATATTTGCGAGGGGATGAATAATCTATATCCGCAGTCTGGGCGAATGAATCAGCCGCCCCGTAAAGGAGCAGCGCAAAGGCACAGAACGCAAGAATTATTTTCCTCATCTTCCTTACTGAATTCATGTGAAATGCAAAGATAGCAATTATTTCACTTTTCCGAACCGGCGGTCACGGCGGGCATACTCCGCGAGAGCCTCATCGAACTGCTCCCTGCGGAAATCCGGCCAGAGAGTGTTCGTGAAATAGAATTCGGAATATGCACCCTGCCAGAGAAGATAGTTGCTGATCCTCTGCTCCCCGGAAGTCCTGATTATCAGGTCCGGATCCGGAATCCCGTCCGTCACAAGATAATGGGAGAAATCCTCCTGGGTCATGGAATCGATATCGTCCGGATGCTCCTTCGCCATGCGCTTTGCAGCCTGGAGAATGTCCCAGCGCCCGCTGTAGCTGAACAGGACAATGAACTCTAGCTTGTCCCCCGCCGCGGTCGCCTCCTCCATGCTCCGGATCCCGTCCCTGAGCATGGGGCTCAGCTTTCCGAAGTCGCCGAGTACCCGGAAACGGACGCCGTTGCGGATGAAATTTTCCAGTTCCGCGCTCATGGCATCTGACATAAGTTTCATCAGATATGAGACCTCCTCCTTCGGCCTTCCCCAGTTTTCCTCGGAGAATGCATATATGGAGAGATACTTGATGCCCTTGTCCAGGCAGGCCTCAGTCACGGCACGGACGCTGTCCACGCCGTTCAGGTGGCCGAAAATCCTTTCCTTGCCACGTGCCTGTGCCCATCTTCCGTTGCCATCCATGATGATGGAGACATGGGTCGGTATTCTGTTGTTTTCCATCCGGATCAGTTGTTTCTAATATCCTCGCCCCAGAAAAGTTTGCTTGTCAGCGCATTGACAAACTCCGACTTCGAGAGCCTGATGCGCTTGAGCGAAAATTGTGCCAGCGACACTTCGACCTTCCAGTCGCGGGATATCTCGACAGTGCTGTTGTCCATGCCGAGGGAAACTTTCTCGTCACGGCTGTTGACCGAAATCTCGATGCTCGTACTGTCAGGCACCACAAGAGGACGGACATTGAGGTTGTGAGGGGCTATAGGCGTGATTATCAGTACCTTGGAATTCGGCATGCAGATCGGTCCGCCGACACTCAGAGAGTAGGCTGTGGAGCCGGAGGAGGTGGCGACTATCAGCCCGTCCGCCCAGTAGGTCGGAAGCGCCATGCCATTGAGGCTGACGTTGATGCCGAGCACGGAAGGACCGCTTCGGTGGATCGAGACCTCATTGAGAGCATACGGAAGAAGTCCTATGTTCCTCCGGGCGTTCTTGCCCGTGACGGTGGCATTCAGCATGTCCCTGTACTCAATCGAGAATGTCCCCTCGAGCAGGGCCTGCGGAACGGCCTCGGGGCTGTTCTCGGAGAGAAAGCCAAGGCGGCCGAGATTCACCCCGAGGATAGGAATTCCCACGTCGGCGACCAGCTGCGCGGCGCTGAGGAAAGTGCCGTCGCCGCCGATGCTGAGGGCGAGGTCCGTCTGGGGACGTATATCCGACTTCACGTTAATATTATATAGCTCATAGCCCGCCTCGCGGAGGTCACGCAGCAGATTGTCGAACCTCTCATCCTCGCGCAGCGATTCATTCTTGTATATGACTCCGATTCTCATGATTCTCCGGTTGAAACCAAAACGGCTTCAAAATTAGCACATAATTGCAAATATTCCTATTTTTGCAGTTCGTCCGCAGAAACGGATTAGGTTTTTTTGTACTTTTGCATTTTATATAGAGCAAACAAAACATACTGATATAATATGAAAAACACACCTCTCGTATTGAGCGTGGTAGCCCTTGTGCTCGTCTGCGCTCTCGGAATTCTCCAGCTTACTTCCGGTACAGGAAAGAAGAAGGCTGCTCCTGCAGCCGAAGGCGCCGCCGCTCCTTCCGGCAGCATCGTCTATTTCAATCTTGACAAAGTCGTCAGCGAGTACGACATGGCAAATGAACTCCGCTCCGCGGTAGAGTCCAAGGTCCAGGGCATCAACGACGAGGTAAACCGCAGGGGCAACAAGCTCCAGAGCGATGTCAATTCCTTCCAGGAGAAGATCGACAAGGGCCTTATCACCCGTTCCGTAGCCGAAGTCCAGAGCCAGCAGCTCGGCCAGAGGCAGCAGGATTTCCAGAACTATGCCGCCCAGAAGCAGCAGGAAATCAATGAGGAGCAGACCGTCATGATGAACCAGATCGGCGACGCCATCAAGAAGTACGTCGACAAGTTCAGGGTCGAGTCCGGCTATAGCATGATCCTTGCAACATCCGGAGACATCCTCCCGAGCCCCGTGGCTGCCGCAGACACGACGCTCGATGTCACAAGCCTCATCCTCAAGGGCCTGAACGACGAATACGTCCAGACCAAAGCCGCAGGCAACACGACCAAGTAACAAACAATGAAAGCATTGCGTTCTGTCCTCCTTGTCGCCATGGCGCTTTTCCTCCTCGGAGCGGAAGCGCCGGCGCAGAATTATGAGCAGGTCCCGGTGAAAGTGTCATCGGACAAGGTTCGCCGCGACGGGAATGTCTACTATGCCCACGCTGTCCAGGAGAGACAGACGCTGTTTTCCATAGCCAAAGCCTATGGAGTGACGGTCGATGAGATCGTCGCAGCCAATCCGGAGCAGAATCTCCGGCAGGAAGGCCTGAAAAAAGGGGCCGTCATCCTTATTCCGGTCTCGTCCAGCGAGACAGCTCCTGCCGCTGCCGCCGGAGACGAAGCTTCTGACGACGGGAATTACACGATCCATATAGTCAAATGGTACGAGGACCTCGACAGCATCGCCGGGAAATACGGCGTCTCTGCCGAAGCCATCATGAAGGCCAACAACCTGACGAGCAAGAAGCTGGCAAAGAGGGCACGGCTCCGCATTCCTCTCGGCGACAAGGCTTCCGGCGAAGAGAAGCAGCCCGTGGAAACGGAGCAGCCGGAGGAAGGACAGGAGGATTCCGGAGAAAAGACCCTTGCCGACAAGATCGAAGAAGAGGCCGACGACCTGTTCGGATTCATGCGCCGGAAAGAGAAAGTGCAGTTCAGTCTTCTCCTCCCGCTCGGCGCATCCGGTACTCCCAGCGTACCGAACATGGACTTCTATTCTGGGGCGCTCATGGCGCTGCGGGACCTTGGCGATGACGGTATCTCCGCACAGGTCAAGGTAATAGACGTAGCCGGAAAGAATGTGTCCGCCTCCGATATAGCAGGCAGCGACTTTGTCATAGGTCCGGTGTCCGTCAAGGGGCTAAGCCAGACGCTCTCCGTCGACAGCTGGAACATTCCGGTCATCTCTCCGCTGGACCAGAAAGCGGCATCGCTCACGGATTCATGCCGCCATTTCATCCAGGCACCCTCGTCCTACGAGGCACAGTACACAGACCTCGTCAGCTGGCTGGGATCCGATGTCTCCGCAGGCGACAAGGTCCTCATGATCCATGACAACAGCGGAAAGGGCAATGCGTCCATCTCGCTGACCGATGCGCTCCTGCGCGAAAAGAGGATCCCGTTCGAGACGCTTGCCTACAGCGTCCAGCAGGGCCGCAGCATCTCCTCCAGGCTCGAGGGCATGCTGGGAAGCGGGACGACCCGAGTGATCCTTGTCTCCGATGACGAAGCCTTCGTCAACGACGTCGTCAGGAATCTCGACCTCATGGTCTACAGGGGGAAGAAAGTCATCCTGTACGGCACTTCCAGGGTCCGTTCGTTCAAGACAATAGGAGTCGAGAACCTGCACCTGCTCGACACACGTCTGTCCGTTTCATACAACATAGACTACACAAACCGCGAAGTGGACAGGTTTGTCCGCTCCTACAGGGCTCTCTTCAATGCCGAGCCGAGCCAGTTCGCTTTCCAGGGCTACGACATCGTCTCCTACTTCGTCAGGAGCTGCTACGAAGGCGGAAGGAACTGGATGTCAGATCTGGGGCGCATGTCGAAGAAATCCCTTCTCCAGGGAGACTTCCTCTTCTCCAGGAACGGGGACGGCGGTTTCCTCAACACAGGTGTCCGCCGGATCATCTACTCCCCGGATTTCCGCATCATAAAAGCCTACTAAGTTTTGACAATCGGATAATTTCACTATTTTTGCAAAAAGTAGTAAATTATAAAGATTCAAAATGCAATATAAGGCGCCAGAGCCGATGGGGCTCGAAGAACTGAAGGTTTTCCTCCGCAAGCATAATCTGAAAGCCACGCCGCAGCGCCTTGCAGTGCATGGTGCCATGCTCGCGCTTGGACACGCCTGCGCCGACATGGTCGCAGAAGAAATCCACAACAGCAGCGAGACGAAGGTCACGGTGGCGTCTGTCTACAACATCCTGACGAACCTTGCCGAAATCGGCGTCTACAAGCGCCGCCTCAGCAGCAACAACAAGATGTACTTCGACGTCAACAACTTCAACCATATCCACCTCTACGACACCGTGAACAACACCTACAAGGATGTGCTTGACCCGGAGCTTATCGAGATGGTGCGCTCGAAGCTGCGCCGTCGCAAGTGGAAGGGCTACAGGGTCGACGACATCGACATCCAGATTCTCTGCCACCCCAGCAGGACATACAAGAAAAGCGCAGAAAAATGAATGTGAAGCATTTCATATTCATTTTTTTGTCGTTTCTCCTGATCTCGTGCTCGAAGGAAGACTCCCCCATCGCGTCAGGAGCAGTTGCTTCGGGCTTTGTCCGGAGCGGAGCTATCCTGACGGACGAGGGCATAAGCCTCAGGATAGAGGGCACTGCCGACTATGCCACAGGCAAGGAACTGCCTGAAGGCGAAAGGATAATAGCCTCGTTCGACGTACTAGGCAAGGACGACGACACGCACTTCGGGATACTTCTCCGGAGTTTCGCCCTGCCCCTCTGCAAGGACTTGGTCCCTTACTCCGACATAGCCGCCGCCGACACGCTCGGCCATGACCCGATAACTGTCATGGACGGCTGGTACTCAGGAGGGTACATGAATCTTCACCTGGAATTTTCCTTCCGCGGGGATTCGAAGGATATGCATCTTGTCAACCTCGTCTACGACGACTCGCTTCCGGTCAGCGACACACTCCGGATGACCCTGAGACACAACGGTCACGGAGAAGGTGCGACCTGTCCTGACTACAACAGCTACAACGGGTATTCCTACGGGGCGTTCTATGCCTCGTTCCCCGTCTCCGGCCTCATCCCTGCAGGCAAAAGTACGCTCCCGGTCAAGATCACATCTTCGTGGTTCACCGGAGAGGGAGACAAGACGGAACCGGTCGCATTCACTGGAAAGATCTCCCGATGATTGTGGCTCGATTTTTGGGCAATAGCGACGGATTAGATAAATTTGCAGTATGGAAAAGACAAAGATACTCATCATAGGATCTGGCCCCGCCGGCTATACGGCAGGCGTCTACGCCGGAAGAGCATCGCTCTCTCCCCTTCTGTATGAAGGACTTACGCCAGGAGGGCAGCTTACGACGACCACAATCATAGAGAACTACCCCGGCTTCGCGGAAGGGGTCGATGCCAACACCCTGATGGACTCCATGAGAAAGCAGGCTGAGCGCTTCGGCACCCGGATCCGCCGCGGATCGATAGCGGAGATAGACCTGGGCAGCAGGCCGTTCCATGCAAAGGACGACGAAGGCCGCGAAATCGAGGCAGAGACAGTGATCATCGCGACCGGCGCGACAGCCCGCTATCTCGGTCTGCCTTCCGAGGAGAAATTCCGCGGCCAGGGCGTATCTGCATGCGCTACATGCGACGGCTTCTTCTTCAGGGGCCGCACCGTAGCAGTAGTAGGAGGCGGAGACACTGCCTGCGAAGACGCGACCTACCTTGCCGGAATCTGCAAGAAGGTCTACATGATAGTCCGCCGCCACGTGCTCAGGGCTTCCAAGGCCATGCAGGACAAGGTTCTCGGCAATCCCAACATCGAAATTCTCTGGGGATGCAACACGAAGGAGGTCCTCGGAGACTTGATGGGCGTCACCGGAGTCCGTCTCGCCAAGGATGACGGCTCGGTCATGGACGTTCCCGTCGACGGATTCTTCCTCGCAATAGGCCACACCCCGAATTCCGCCATGTTCAGCAAGTGGGTCAGGACCGACGACCACGGCTACATCGTGACCGAAGGCCACTCCTCCCGCACAAACGTGCCCGGCGTCTTTGCCGCAGGCGACGTGCAGGATCCCTCCTACAGACAGGCAATTACAGCAGCCGGCTCCGGATGTGCCGCAGCCCAGGATGCAGAAAGATTCCTTTCCGAAAACGCATGAGACATCTGAAAAAAATCTATATGGCGATCGCCGCAGCGGCTCTCCTCGCGGGAGGATGCGCCTCGCGCTACGATGCCCTGATGGCCAGCAGCGATGCCGACCTCAAGTACAAGGGAGCTTTCGAATACTTCAATTCCGGAAAGTATGAGAAGGCCGGGGCGCTCTTCGAATCTCTGGCCGTGCTCACGAGCAACACTTCCCGTGACGACACGGTGCAGTTCTACCAGGGTCTTAGCAACTATAAGTTCGGAGACTATCCCAAGGCGGAAGCCCAGTTCGCGACGTTCATCTCCCACTACCCGCGCAGCCCGTTCACGGAACAGGCCAACTTCCTCGACCTCGACTGCCTCTACAAGGAGACCTACCGCTATGAGCTGGACCAGACCCCGACCTATACATGCATCAACGCCATCAGCGAGTTCCTGCGCAGTTTCCCCGACAGCGAGTACGGAAGCGACTGCAGGGCCATGCTGAAGGATTTGAACGACAGGCTCGACCGCAAGGCGTATGAGAATGCACGCCTCTACTACAAGATGGAGGACTACAAGGCCGCGAGGGTTGCCTTCAAGAATGTGCTCAAGGACGATTCCGAGAACATCTACCGCGAGGACATCCTGTACTACATCGCGATGTCTTCCTACAACTATGCGCGCCTGAGCTATCCCGAAAAGCAGAAGGACCGCTACCTGATCTTCATAGACGATTACCTCAACTTCATCGGCGAGATTCCCGATTCCCCCTACCGCAAGGAGCTGAATGTCATGTATGCAAGGGCTCAGAGGGCTCTCGGAAAATATTCCGGAACCGATGAGCAGGTAAAGGCAAAGGAGAAGGACTTCGAGAAAGAGCGCAGGGCTGCCGCAAAGGCAGAGCAGAAAAAGGAAAAGTCGGAATAATCTTTTTGAACCTTTTCCGGATTCCCTGTCCGTATCTATATAAAAAGAGAAAGAAATGGATATCAAGAAAGTTCCACAGAATACCATCACACGCGACACGAAGTACCTTGCCGAACCTACCGGCAACCTCTACGAGACCGTCGCGATCGTCTACAAGAGAGCAAACCAGATTGCCGCCGAGGAAAAGAAGGAGCTCAACAAGAAGCTCGAGGAATTCCGCAGCGAGCGCGACACGATGGAGGAGGTCTACGAGAACAAGGAGCAGATCGAAATCTCCAAGATCTACGAGAAGCAGCCGAAGCCGGTGCTCATCGCAATCGAGGAATTCAGGAACGGCGAGCTCTACTACCGCATGGCTGACCACAAGGAAGAGGCTGAAGGAGAAGACGCCCAGTAGCTTCCCATGCTTGTTTCCCTAGGAATAAGGAATTATATACTGATAGACTCGCTGGACATTTCCTTCCCGGCGGGTCTTGTCATTATAACCGGAGAGACCGGGGCCGGCAAGTCCATCCTTCTGGGGGCCTTGTCGCTCGCACTGGGCTCACGGTCAGACGCTTCCATGGTCGGGGCGTCCGGGGACAAGTGCGTTGTGGAGGCTGAGTTCTCCTGCGAGGGAGACCTCGTGGCGAAGAAGATTGCACAGGAGGAAGGGCTGGACTGGAACGACGGGAATCTGCTCATCCGCAGGACTCTCAGCAAGAACGGCCGCTCACGTTCCTTCGTCAACGACGAGCCTGTACAGGTAGGCGTCCTGCAGAGGCTTTCGCCAAGGCTGCTGGACATCCACTCCCAGCAGCAGACCCAGATGCTGTCGGATACTGCCTTCCAGCTGGATCTCCTGGACCAGTTCGCGGGAAACGATGCCCTGAGGGAAGAATGCGCCGTTTCCTTCAGGAAGATGGCCGCGACCCGCAGGGAGCTTTCCGAGGTCAGGCAGAAGATAGCGGACACGTCCGCAAGGCTGGACTACAACAAGGTCCAGCTGGAGGAGCTGGAGCGGGCGAAACTTGTTCCGGACGAGCTGGAAGAGCTCGAGACAAAACAGAAGGCTCTCGCGAACGCGGAAGAAATCAAGTCCAGCCTGTACTCCATATCATCCTCATTCTCAGGCACTGACGACACTCCCGGCATGGACTCCACACTGAAGGAGTCGACCCGTCTTCTCGAAAAGGTCGGGCAATATATCCCCGCCGCCGCAAAGCTTGCGGAAAGGATGGAGTCTTCCAGGGTCGAGCTTGACGACATCATTTCGGAAGTCACGTCTCTGGAGTCTTCCACGGAAGTCTCCGAAGACGAGCTCGCAAGGATAGAGGAGAGGATGTCCATGCTCTACGGGCTGCTCAGCAAGCATTCCTGCAGGACGGAAGACGAGCTCATAGCCCTGCGGGATTCTCTTTCTTCCGAACTTACTGGGACAGATTCCCTGTCGGAGCGGAAGAAGAACCTTGAGAAGGAACTGTCCGAAGAGACATTGAAATACAATGAGATAGCCGAGAAGCTCCACTCGTCACGCGTTGCCGCGTCAAGGCAGTTTTCCGAAGAGACGGGGAAGATCATCCGGGGACTCGACCTCGATGGGGCAATATTCTCCGTCGAATTCACTTCCGCCGCCCCGGGAGAGACGGGCAAGGACGGAGTCACGTATCTGTTCTCATCTGCCGGAGCTGTGCCGGGGCCTCTTTCAAGGGTTGCCTCCGGCGGAGAGCGTTCGCGTATCATGCTGGGACTCAAGGCAATGATGGCACGCTATGCGGAGATGCCTGCTATGGTGTTCGATGAAATCGACACCGGCGTGTCGGGAAGTGCGGCTGACAAGATGGGGTCCCTCATCTGCAGGATGGGCGAAGACATGCAGGTCTTCGCAATCACCCACCTTCCGCAGGTCGCGGCGAAAGGCAATGCCCACTACGTAGTATCGAAGGAGACAGGTCCCGAAGGACGGCCCGCCTCCGGCATCCATCCGGTTGCCGGAGAAGACAGGGTCAAGGAAATCGCCAGGATGCTAAGCGGTTCCACTATCACTCCCGAAGCCATGGCAAACGCCCGAAGGCTGCTTGCATAATAGACTCAGGCAATGAAACTCAAAGATATAGCGCTCCTGAATGCCGACTATGATGTGCTGTCGGACAGTGCGGACATTCTCGGCATACCTTTCCCCTGCAGCGCCTCGGACCCGATCGAGGCGCTCTCCCAGGTCTATTCCGATGCCGTTCTGGACAACATAGGGAAGGTGATGAAACAATTCGGGGAATCCGAGCTCCGGATGATGAAGCACCTTTTCGAGGGGAACAGTTTTTCCCTCCCCGAAAGGCTGATGTTCCCGCCATCCATATCGCTGTATCTTCTTGACTACAAGGAAGACAAGAACGGAGTATGCACATTCTCGGCTCCGGAGGACCTGCGCCGGGCGGCATATCCGGTTGTGAAGAGACTGCTTGCCGACAATGCCTACCTGAGAATGTCTTCCCTCGGACAGACTCTGCTCGGAATGGTGAACATCTACGGGATGATCCGTAAGAACGACTTGATTTCCCTGCTGTCCGAGATTCTGGCAGACAGCAAACTGCCCATCCCCGGAGACGACATCGAAGGTTTCTTCTGGGAAATCATGAAAATTTCCAGTGCGCTTCAGCTTACTGTCGACCAGGACATCCCCGCGCCGGAAGGAGACTTCTGGATGGTGTCGCTCCTGCTGAACAACACACAGAATGTAATGGATACCAGGCAGATGCATGGGGAGTTCCTGTCGTACAGGAAATATTCCCTGACCGACTATTTCGATGCAGGAGACACGCTCTATCCCGTCGTATGCAACGAGAGTTCCGACAGGTTCTGCGAGATTCTTTCCAAGTTTCTGGATGACGAGGGCACTCCGGAGGATTTCTGCACATACCTGTGGCTGGACAGGCAGGAGCCCGATTTCAGCCCCGTTCCGCTCATGAAGGGGCTCGCGCAGATGTCGCATGGGCAGGAAAATCTGACGGAGGCGCTTGATGCCGCGATGGATTTTCTGAACCACATCCCGATGTGGGGCTACAAGGGCCATACTCCCGCAGAATCCGCTGCCGCGGGAAATTCCGGCAATCCTTTCCCCGGCGGCTTCCCCTTCACCAGCAAGACATCCTCATAGCCGCCGGCCTTGCAGTGGCGAGGGGTGACCTTGCGAGGATGGCCGGTCGGGCGTCAGCCCGGGCATGGCCGGCAAGGCAAA
>CAYTXA010000038.1:0-1492 GCA_964440865.1 uncultured Muribaculaceae bacterium
AGCGCGGGTCTGTGGACATGTCGGCCTGGGGAGACAGGGCTGTGGCTATGCCGAGCGCGCGGTATTCCCTCGATGCTATCTCGCCGAACTTCTCCACGAGTGCCGGATCGAATGTGGCAGCCAGTCCCAGAGGAGTGGGCCAGAGCGAGATCTGTCCGCCGGCACCAGCGTTGAACTCCGCGGTGGCTGTCGTCTCATGACGTGGATCCGAACTGTTGTTGGCGGGGATGCCGAGACCGAGACCCTCCACGAAGGACTGCAGGTTGTTGTTCCAGCGTGCTGCCACTTCAGGGCTTGCCAGTCGGGTCACGAGCACAGCTCGGAGGTTGTCTTCCGTCAGGAACTTCTTCTGGGCAGCGGTGAGCGTGTCGGAGGGTACGGCCTGGTGGGCGCTGTAGAGCATCAGGCCGGCGATCTGCTCTATCGACATCCTGGACGCGAGGTCCTCTGCGCGCTTACGGGTAGGAAGTCTCCAGTCTTCGTATGGATCCACGACCCCGTTGCGGTTCAGATCCTTGAATGCCAGGCCTTTGACGGTAAGGATCGTCACGCCGGAAGAGGGGCTGTACCCGAGAGTCGGGCCGCCTTTCTGTTCCACTTTCACGAAACCGTCGGTCTCCGTGGATGTCCACTTCGGAGACGACGAACAGCCGCAGAGCATTGCTGCGGCTGTAAGGATAAAGAGCGTTTTATTCATATAAGGCTATTTGTACGAATTCCCTGCAAGAATCAAGCCTGTAAGGAGCATCATTCAGAAGAAAGTCTTCCCTTGTAGGTGGCTTGGGCTGCGGTGCTGCTGAAGTCCGGTGTTCCGCCTTCCGAGTACCGGTAGGTTGCAATGTCGTTGATTGTCACCGCCATAATGATTCTATTACTTGTGTCGAGAGTTCCGGGAACGGGATGAAAGATCCTGTTCCATCCAGCTGTCTTCCTGGATAATCTTTGTTGAAGCGGATCAGAGTGACGTTCGGGAGTCGGGCAGCCATCTGCTCGAACGGGAAGCGGATAATGGTCGGAGTGTTGAAGCCAACGCCGAATTCCAGCAGTACGATCCTGCCTTTCCTGGCCGAGCCAAGGAACTCACTGTAAGCCTCCGCCTGTTTTTCCCAGCTCTCGTCCTGGACGAAATACTGGTCCTTTCGGACATTTATGTCCATCGGCTCACCAGCGAGAGAATGTCCTTGTAGAGCGGAAGGGCTGGCGGGTCAAATCGGGCAAACATCACGTGCTTGCTCCAGTAAGCCCACTTTTCCTCTTCTGTCTCAAAGGGAAAGAAGCTGGATGTGTATAGATCCGTGAATCCGTAGCGTCTGATGTACTCTGCGAATTCCTTCCTGAATGCCGGACCGCTGTAGTCGATGCCGGCAGCAGTGGAGAGCCCTGCACCGGCGCCGATGATGACGGAATCTGCTGAAGCGATGGATTCCCTTGCCTCTGCGATCCTATTCTCCAAGGAGACGTCTGTAGATTTCATGGTCTTCGTCCTTGAATA
>CAYTXA010000038.1:1502-9087 GCA_964440865.1 uncultured Muribaculaceae bacterium
TGACCGTCCTCACGGCAATTTCTGCAGCCAGCTCCTGAGGAAAATTGAATACCCCAGTGGAGATGCAGCAGAAGGCTATGCTCTTGCAGCCGGTCTGCGCCGCTTTATCAAGGCAGTTCCGGTAGCAGGAGGCAAGCTGCTCCTCCTGCTCTGCCGTGGGCACTCCGGAAGGAATGATGGGTCCGACAGTGTGGATTACATGTTTCGCCGGCAGGTTGTAGCCTCCGGTTATGACTGCGCCGCCCGTCTCCAGTTCCCCTCCTTGCATGATGCGTTCGCATTCGAGCCGTAGCTGGATGCCGGCGGCGGAATGTATGACATTGTCTATGCAGGAGTGGAGCGGGATGAAGCAGCCGAGCATCTGGGAATTGGCGGCATTGACGATGGCGTCTACTTTCAGGCGGGTGATGTCTCCCTGCCAGAGACGGATAGCCCCGCCCGGAATATCCTCCAGCGTGACAACTCCCTTTTCGGATAGCTGCGCCTGCAGCTCTTCGTCCTGAGCCTTCAGCGTCCGGGGACCTATCGGCATAGGAGGACGCACGTTCATAAGTGCCCGCAGCAGACGTTGCCTGCCGTAGAGCCCGGCTGGCATCTGCTCCTTCTCTCCTCTTTCTGCCATCAGATCGTTGATGACGCTCTCTATGTTCTTTTCCCTGTTCATCTTACAAGCACTTTTCCTTCGGTTACGTCATTGAAATGCTCCACTGCCCAGCCGATGAGCGAATTGATGTGCGGCATGAGCGATTGTCCGAGCTCGGACAGGTGGTATTCCACCCGGGGAGGAATTACCTCGTATTGCTTCCTTATTATAAGGTTGTCCCGTTCAAGGTCCTTGAGCTTCTGGGAGAGGACCTTCTGGGAAATGTCCATCATCTGGCGGTTGAGTTCTCCGAAGCGAAGTGTCCCCTTGAGACTCAGGTGATATAATATAAGGAGGCTCCATTTGTCTCCAAAGCGGTCTATCACATTGCGGATAGGGCAGCTGAGGTATTCTGTGTATACTGTTTTCATGGAAGCAAAAATAATAACTCTTTTTGAACTTTCCAAAAGTTAGTGCTATAAATTTTGATAGTTATATATGCGAGAAAAAGTTGAAAATTTTTTTTCAAAAAAAATTCGGCCTTTTACGTAGGTCTGTGCCAATTCAGACCTTATGGTATGTATCTTACACTCCGGTATCTACTTGCATCGTCAATAAAAAACAATAACTAAAAGAAAGTGATATGAAAACTCAGATCAGCAATCGTGAAAAGGCCGTTGAGGTCCTCAATTCCATCGAAACAGGCGCTCAGGAGCCCATCGCTTACATCAACGCCAACTCCTATACCCAGCACAATCTCGGCGCGGCCGATGGTCTGGCAGGCTTCGGCGCTCTCCTCGGGCAACTTGCCAATTACCCGGAACCTGCAAAGGTGAAGGTCGTACGTGCCTTCGAGGACGGAGAGTATGTGTTCACCCACACTGACTACAACTTCTTCGGTCCGAAAGTCGGGTACGACATCTGGCGCTTCCGTGACGGTAAGATCGTTGAGCACTGGGACAATCTCCAGGAAACCGTAACCGCTACTGCTTCAGGCCATAGCATGACAGACGGTGCTACCGAGGTTAAAGATATCGACAAGACCGATGAAAACAAGAAGCTCGTCCGCAGCTTCGTCCATGATGTTCTCATGGGAGAAAACCCAGGTCGCCTCACTGACTATTTTTGCGGCAACAATTACATCCAGCATAACCCGGGAATGAAGGACGGTCTGGACGGACTTGGAGCAGCACTTGCTGCGATGGCGGAAAAGGGAATCAAGATGGTTTACAACACCAACCATCTCATTCTCGGCGAAGGCAATTTCGTCCTCAGCGTGAGCTAAGGTACGCTCGGTGGCGTCCACACCTCATTCTATGACCTCTTCCGTGTTGAGAACGGGAAGATTGCAGAGCATTGGGACACTATCGAATCCATCACTCCCGTCGACAAGGCTCTCAACGGCAACGGAAAGTTCAATTTTTGATCCATTCTCGTAAGGTGATAGATTCTGTCCTTCTCGACGGCAAGGACGCCTTTCACCTTTCTGAAATACTCGATTGATTCCTGGAGGGTTTTCCCTTCGGGAATTTTTATTGCTATGGCGTTGATGATGTTGTAGTCGTATATTATCTCTGCTCCATAGTCTTTGACTGCGCCAAGCAGCGTTTCCTTGCCGATTTCGGCGTCGTATGATATGATCAGCGTGCTCGGAGAATATTCCGGATATCCGGAGGTCTCCTCGACAGGCTCTTCCTTGACTGGCTGTCCGACCGGATCGTCTATGATGACTGGCCCGGGAGCAAGGTAGTGCTTCGGAGAACATGCTGCTGCCAGCAATATGGAAAGGAGTATGACAATCAGTTTATGCATGATGGTAGAATTATACTACAGAACCTTCAGGGCTATGGCGGCGCAGGCATCGGCATCGGCGAGCGCATGGTGATGGTGGGTGAGGTCATAGCCGCAGGCGGCGGCAACGGTCTGAAGCTGGAAGTTGGGAAGACTCCAGTGGAAGAACCTGCGGGATGCTGAGAGCGTGTCGAAGAACGTATAGCCAGGGTAGTCCATCTGATAGACGCGGAATACCGCCTTCAGGCAGCCTTCGTCGAAGCGGGAGTTGTGGGCAACCAGCGGAAGCCCTTCGATTTTCGGTCTGATCTCAGCCCATACGGCAGGAAAGACCGGCGCGCTGTCCGTGTCCTCCGGGCCGAGCCCATGAACCTGCTGGCAGAACCATTTATAGTATTCCGGCTCCGGATGGATGAGCGAGTAATACTCATCCACCTTCTCGCCGCCACGAAATATGACAACGCCCACACTGCATACGCTGCTCGGGCATTCGTTTGCTGTCTCGAAATCTATTGCTGCGAAGTCTGTCATTTCTTTGCAAAAATAGTCATTCGTATATTATTCTGATATTTGTATCCCTAAAGGTGGAACAAGATGACTGGAGTGACCATTGATAAGAGGATTGTCTCCGCGACGGCTGCGGACGCCCCCTTCATAGCCTGGATAGTAGCCCAGGGGCAGCACATGGACGCTACCCCCGACTTTTTCGTGGATATGTGCAGGAGGAAAGATACCCTCTACAGCTGGAAAAACACGCGATTGCTTATTGTGGACGGAGTCCTTGCCGGCGGGCTCATATCGTATGACGGCGGCATCTTCGCCCAGGCAAGGGCACGCACATGGGTGATGCCGGACGGAAGCCGGATAAGCTCAGGAGAAGAGGACGAAGCGGAAGCGGGGCAGTATTATCTGGATTCCCTGGCCATCAAGCCGGAATTCCGGGGGCATGCCTATTGGCGGCTCCTGTTCGACGATGCTGTCGGCATTGCCAGGAGCAGGGGATTCCATAAGGCGGGGCTGATATATGACGAGGGCTATCCACATCTCGGGAAGATATACTCGTCATACGGGTTCAGGCCGACCCGGAGGTTCATGTACTTCGGGGCGATGGCTACAAAAATGGTATTACAAATCCCTATTATTGGCGATTGACGGGAAGCGATCTGCAGGCTATCTTTACATAATCACATTTTTTGTGAAGATAAACTTGACATGACCAAGTCAAAATTTGCAGGCGTAGCCGACACCCTTTTCATCCCCCTGGAGGCAAGAATATATGTTTCCAAACGCTTCTCGGACTTCTTCTATGACTCGAAGTCACTGGAACTCGAGCAGTATATACCAGATCGCAGAATCGAAAGACAAACTACTGAGTATCAGCACTTTGCTTCTGTTTGCCGCTATCACAAGCTAGATTCGGCGGTCAAGGCTTTTCTGGAACGTCATCCGCATGGGAACGTAATCTGCCTTGGCGCCGGCCTTGAAACAGCCTACTGGCGAATCGGGAACGGGGATGCCCATTTCTACGAGATGGACCTTCCGGAAGTGATTGAAGTCAGAGAGAAGGTGCTGGGACATGGAGAAAATGAAACTCTCATACCAGGCGACCTTTACGACCTGACTTGGTCAGACGGAATCGACAAGAAACTTCCATCCTTGATAGTCGTCAGTGGTGTATTCCAGTATTTCGAGAACGAGAAGACCTACGAGCTGGTACGCAAACTGAAGACGGTGTTCCCGAATGAGGCGGAACTTCTCTTTGACGCTACAATCAGCAAAGGCCTGTTATATACGAACCGATTTGTCAAGAAGATGGGCAATTCCTCGGCGATGATGTTCGGTTATGTAGACCGTCCGGAGGAGTTCACTTCAGCCACCGGTACGACTCTGATTAGCGTCACCGGTTTCTTCGACGATGCCCTGAGGCAACTCGGAAGACGTCTGGCCTTCTCTACCAGGATAATGATGCGCGGCGGGGAACTGCTGAAAGCAGTGAAGATTCTCCATTTGAAACTAGACTAAAATTGCATAACCCAATAGCTGCCTTTCTCTTCATTGAATCCCGAAAACTCGCGAAGAAGGAATAGCAGTTTTTGTCTGAAATGCGTATCTTGCGGTGGTTATTCAGTGAAATAGCAAAAGAAAAAAGTGATTCTCTGGAACCTGGTCCACGGCTGCCATCGCAAGAGCGAGGGATGCGCGCACTGCTACGTCTTCTCAAGGGACGCGGAGAACGGCATCGACTTTTGACAGGATTTTAAGATGCAAAAGGTCTATTATACGGGCACTAACTACAATGAGGTGAAGCGGCTCCTTGGAGACAAGGTCCTGGCGCCGTATTTCTGTATGGGGTTCTCAATGCTTTCCATCGACACAGGCGAGGGCTTCGTCTCTGTTTATGAAGGAGATACAATAATCCTGGAAGATGACGGCACTATCAGAATAGAGAAATGAACCTTTCTTCAGCCTTCATCGCTTGTCTTCGCCCGGCTTAGTGAAAAGATTGATGGCAAAGTTAACCAATAGGAAGGGGTTTATGAGCAGGAAAATGCGTATCTTGCGAGTATTATTCAGCGAAAGAGAAAGTAGTTTAACACATATCCATCATGAAAATCCAGGCTGTTAGATTCATTGAAAAGGGCTACTATACCCAGCCTTTCGTGTTTGGCGGCGAAGACGGCCCCCAGCACTACGACAAGAACGTGAGATATCGCGGCTCGCTGCAGAACTATGTCATCGAGACCGGCAGCGATGTGATTCTTGTGGACACTGGTATGCCCAAGGAAGTTCCAAATACGGCGCCCAAAGAAGGTGCTATGGCATATCTGGGACGCTGGCGCAAGGACTATGTGTCCGCACTTGCAGAGTGCGGATATAAGCCGGAGCAGGTAACCAAGATTCTCATAACCCACAAACATGCCGACCACACCGGCGAGGTGCGCAGCTTCCCGAATGCCAAAGTGTATGTGAACCGCATCGAGCTGGAAACAGATGAGATGAAGGCACTTGCAGGCCATAAAGGCATCACGCCTATTGACTTCAAAGATGGTCCATATCACAATTTCAAGCGCAGCGAGGTGATAGTCCCCGGCGTGAGGATGATTCCTGCCCCGGGCCACACCTTTGGCAACAGTATCGTCATCGTGGAAGACGGCGACCTGTTCTACATGATCCATGGTGACATCACATACGTTGACGAGGCCATGTATGCCGACCGTCTGTCGGTGGTTTACGATGACATCCATGCCGCCCGCAGTACCCAGAATGCAATACGCCAGTTCATCAAGGAAAATCCCACCGTCTATATCGGTACCCATTCTCCGCAGGGTCCAGAGAACCTTGAGGCAAAGAGGGTGATGGATTTGGAGCATCCCACGGAGACAATCTGGCCTAAGGATGAAGATTTCGTCTTTGACGCGGGCACCGGCAAATATGTCTGCTCCATCTGCGGCTATGTCTATGACCCCGCCGTCGGCGACCCCACTCAGGGAATTCCTGCCGGAACAAGGTTTGAAGACCTTCCGGAAAACTGGCATTGCCCGAGATGCAAACAGGGTAAGGAGAAGTTCAATAAGGCGTAAATTAGAACCTCGGAAAAGACAATTGCAACGAAAAATGATTGACTTCAATATTTCGGAACAGGGTAAGTATCAGGTACTTGGAAGCGAGTATCTGCTGAAGCTGGGGCCGTGGATGACGGTCCGCAGGGACCATGTCAGGCTCCCGAACGGCCAGGAGAACAAGACCTACTATGTGCTGGAATATCCGGACTGGATAAATGTCATTGCCATCACCGAGGACGGCCAGTTCCTGATGGAAAAGCAGTATCGGCACGGACTGGGAATCACGGAATATGAAATCTGCGCAGGCGTCATTGAGCCCGGGGAGGAGCCCTTGGCTGCAGCCAGGCGAGAGCTGATGGAGGAGACCGGCTTCGGCGGAGGAGAATGGAAAAAGATGATGACCCTGTGTGCGAACCCTTCCTCCCAAAACAATCTTGCCCACTGCTTCGTGGCCAAGGGCGTGAAGAAGATCGGCGAGCAGCATCTTGACAGGACTGAGGACATCGAGCCTATCCTCATGACCGTCGATGAAGTTCGGGAATTGCTTGTCGGAAACTACTGCAAACAGGCGCTGATGGCGGCTCCGCTATGGAGATACTTTGCTGAGAATCACCTTCTGTAGGAAAAACAGGAGAGCGTGGAATACTCAATCCATAATGCAAGCGAACTGGAGGCCAGGGTGCTGGAATACGGCATCCTGCCTCTCTTCAATTGCTGCGTACCGGGACTCAGCGCATCGGAGATGACTCCTGGGGGACTCTGGTTCTCTGATGTTGACGACGAAGGTCTCGGGCTCTGGGGCTGGAAGGCCCCTGTGATTCGGGGAAGAAAGTGTGCCTACGGCCAGTTCTTTGCCGGCAAGAAGGGCTTTGTGAGCCTGGACCTGCTGCCTGATTTCATCAATTGGCGTTGCCATCGTTGGGGCACGAAGGACGAGAACAAGACGGCGATGGAAGAGATTGTCCTTGAGGTGCTTGGTGTTGCCGGCCAGATGACCAAGGCTGAAATACGCACTGCTATGGGCTATGGTTACAAGCGGCAGTCTGCCGCCGACCCTGTGGACCTGAGGGCAGAAAAGAAACTGCCTCTTGACCCGATTCTATCCGGCCTTCAGAAGCAGGGGAGAGTGATAATATCGGACATTACCCCGCGAATCAACCGTCTCGGAGATGAGGATAAGTACGGCTGGCAGGTAGCACATTTCGCAAGGCCGGAGGATATCTTCGGGAGAGAGAATCTTCGCGCCGAGAGAACTGCGGAAGAATCAAAGGAAAAAATTACCGATCACTTGTCGTCAATTCTCCCCGGTGTTGACAGACAATTGATAGAAAAACTGATATAAAGAGCTCGGCGGCATGTCGATGTCGTTGTACGTTTTTGAATAACAATTAAAGTGTGGCTTGTCCTCATACTCGTAGGCGCAGTAGCAGGCTTCATGTCCGGGGCGGTGGGCTTCGGCGGAGGGATGATACTCCTGCCGGTCATAACCTATTTCTTCGGTGTTGAAGTGGCAGTTCCGGTGTCCACTATTTCCCAGCTCATGAGCAACCTCTCCAAGATGGGCTTTGGGTGGAAGGACATTGACTGGAAGAAGGCGGGACAGTACCTCATTTTTGCCGCTCCACTTACTGCACTTGGCGCATACGGC
>CAYTXA010000038.1:9097-14070 GCA_964440865.1 uncultured Muribaculaceae bacterium
TGATGACCAGAATCCTCTGCGTGTTCCTGATTGTCTTTGCAATCATGAAGATTGCCGGAAAGATGAAGCTTCCGCATAGGCCCGGAACTGTAATAATAGGGGGTGGTATAGCAGGTCTCTGCAATGGCCTGCTGGGCATCGCCGGTCCCATCTCCAGCGCCGTGTTCCTTACCATGGGCCTTTCGAACGTCGCCTATATCGCGTCAGAAGCTACGGCAGCGGCAGCGATGCATGTCATCAAGATATTCATGTACGGTAAGCTGGACCTGATGAGCGGCAGCATCTTCCTGAACGGATTCTTCATAGGGCTTGCCATGATGGCCGGGAACTTCGTGGCCATCAAGCTCATCAAGAATGTCAACAAGAAACTCTATCAGAAGATTGTGGCCGGCGTGATGATTGTTGCCTCTGTGTTCTTGTTTTTCAGCGTCTGAAAGATTCCCATGGCCCAGCCTTAACAGGCATTGATTCACTTTCGTGCACCAGTTCGTCCACCATCTTGGACAGGCAGCATTGTATACCCTCGGAATTTCTGCTCTGGGACTGGTAGCTGTCTATGCGGGGTTCCTTTCGTCTTTCCCCCGTTCGGGGCAATATGGAGAAATCCCTATTTTTGGCTATTGACCGGAAACGGTCTAAAGGCTATCTTTATACAAACGCAATACTAGGTAGCTTAGCCAGAACTGTGTTGCGTGGCTCCCAAAAGGAGAACCCTGCAAGACATGAATATTATGAAAATCAAAGAAAATGGAAAAAATCTAGACCTCTCACTTACAGTCAACGAACTTTGTAAACAATACCCTGAACTCCCTGCCATCATGGCGGAACTGGGCTTCAAGGACATTACCAAGCCCATGGCCCTACAAACTGTGGGTCGGATCATGACCATTCCCAAAGGGGCTGCGATAAAGGGAATCGACCTCGCAAAGATAGTTGCACGCTTTGAGTCTGAGGGTTTCACGGTGATCTCAGAAAAGGAAGCGTCGGAGGCTGAAACCGCTTCTGAAGTCAATGCCTCGATGACCCGCGAAGAGCTTTTGCAAAGTTATGTGAGGCGGCTCACCAAAGGTGAAGACCTGGAGAGCGTAAGAAAAGACTTTGTGGAAAACTTCAGCGACGTTGATGCTTCCGAAATAGTGAATGCGGAGCAGACGCTCATCCGCAGCGGCGTGCCTATCCGGGACGTCCAGCGCATGTGCGACGTGCATTCCGCCCTCTTTCATGGCGCGACAGGTGAGGAGGCTCTTGAAAAGCAGGGTATGGACTCTGCCACCGTAGCACTCATGAATGAGACCGGCCATCCTCTCAATATCCTGCATCTGGAAAACGATGCCATCCTCTCCCACATCGCTGTGGTTGACACTCTTCTGGCAGAAAAGATTCCGGTGGTGGCATGGGAGGCCCAACTGCAGGAACTTCGGCTCTTCAGTGAGCATTTCGGCAAGAAAGGGGATCTGCTCTATCCCCTCCTCAAGACCAAATATAATATCGATGCTCCATACAATGTGATGTGGGGCGTAGACGATGAAATACGTGACGAATTGGGCCGCCTTGTTTCTCATGCAGATGACACACCTGAATGGGCGGAAGCACTGAAGAAGGTTCTCACCCGCGAAAAAGAGATGGTATACAAGGAAAACAACATCCTCTTCCCCCTCTGCGCCCAAAATTTCAGCACAGAAGATTGGGAATGGATCCGTCCGGAGATTGACTACTATCGTCCCTGCCTCATAAAGGAATATCCCGTCTGGGCTGGGCACAAGGCGCCTGAGCTTCCAGTCCCGGCTGTCGCGGAAGGAAAGATCGTGCTTCCCTCCGGCAATCTCACCCCGGAGCAGATTAACTCGATTCTGGATACTATCCCTCTGGAAATCACCTTTATCGACGACACTCAGACCAATCGCTACTTCAATCGTCAGGAAGAGAAACTCTTCAAACGCCCCATTCAGGCACTTGGAAGAAACACCTTTGACTGTCATCCTCCAATGGTGCAGCCCATGGTCAGAGGCCTGCTCGAGTCTTTCCGCTCAGGAGAAAAGAATAGCTTTGAAGTGTGGGGGCACAAAAGTGGCCACGAGGTGTTGATACGTTATTTCGCAGTGAGGAACTCCAGAGGAGAATATCTCGGAGCGCTCGAATGTGTCCAGAACATGGATTCCGTTAAAGAACATTACAAGTAGACCATGGCAAAATTTGCAGGCGTAGCAGACACCCTTTTCATCCCTCTGGAGGCGGGAATGATATTCCTGACGCTTGTCCTGGCATTTGTTCTCATCAGAGTGTTCACAAAGAAATATGTCAAATAACCATCAATGAGATACGATTCAAAATCACTCGTTAAGGCTTCGCGCTTCGTGGAGTGGTTCCCTTTGCATGATGAGACGTTCAAGAGTGAGGTTTATAACCGCATAGATGAACTTGTGATGGCGGAGGCTGAGTATTGCGACAAGGGCAACTACAAGCATCTGGCTAATATTTTCACGGCGCTTGCGGTTTATTGGACACTTCGCCGTCATGGAGCCACAGAAGAAGAGGCCTACAATACCGTGAGCAGTGTCGTGTGGGAGTATGTAGAGAAACACATGGCCCCGGACTACAGGAAAATCAGCAAGGCAGGTTTCTTCTTCCCCCTCATCAGGAAGATGCTGCCCACTATGTTCGCAAAAGGAAGCGGCTATGGTTGGAAATACACCTGGCATCCCGAGGAGCAGAAGCACAGGTTACGCTTCGAATGCAATTCCTGCATATATGCCCAGATTCTGCCAAAATACGGCGCACCGAAACTTGGAGGAATCTTTTGCCACTGCGACATATTGAACTATGGGGAGTTGTATGACATCGATTTCATCCGCACCGAGACCCTCTGCCAGACAGGCAATGACTGCAACTTCCTTTTTGTGAAGCATCCGCGAGAGGAAACATTCACGAGAACGAAATCTATATAGTAGCCATAACAGGTATTGAATCACTTCCTCTTATGGCTGTTCTTACGTGGTCATTTCCTTAGAACTTTGTCCATGGACTTTCCGTGCACCAGTTCGTCCACCATCTTGTCGAGGCAGCGCATGTCCCTGAGGACGGGATCTTCAATCTCCTGCACCTTGTAGCCGCAGATGTTGCCCTTGATTAGCAGGCGGTTTGGATTCAGGGAGGGAGAGTCCATGAGAAATTCGCCGTAGGTGATGCCCTTGTCATAGGCAGTCCTGATCCCGGCTTCGTCATACCCCGTGAGCCAGCGCATAATCTCGAGAAACTCTTCTTCGGAATGCCCCTTGCGAGTAACTTTCCCGAGGATGGCGTCATACGCCTTCGGGAACAGCAGGTTATAATATCTGTCTTTGTCCATCATTTTCTGGCGATTATTAAAGAAACATTATATCATAAATCGGAAGGTAGGTAATGCCATTTACATCCTTGACTTCGCGTTCGTTTGAAAACACTATCGCATTTTTTACTCCGTATTCATTTGTGTGCAGAAAATTGTCCAGTGCGCTGTGGATTGTGTAATCTTTGCCGGACTTTACCTCAAGTGGGAGCACTGAGAGGTTATCGTAGTCGTCTATGAGGTAATCGACTTCTCCATGACTCTTGTTGTCGTAGTAGAACAGTTTGTGTCCATGAGCTGACAGCTCTTGGGCGACCACAGTTTCGTATACGGATCCAAGATTGATGCTGCTTTCATCGTCGAGCACGGCCCTTATATTGTTATGATACAGCACCCCAGTGAGCATTCCGACATCGTTCATGTAGAGCTTGAGCAGGTTCTTTGTCTCGGATTCCGTCAGGGGAAAGTGCGGATTGGATATGGCCTTCACCTGGAGGGAAATTCCGGAGTCAACGAGATAGTCGGTCTCGTCTTTGTAGTCATCTGACCTTTTCCCTTTGTCGTCCTCGATCTCCTTGAACACGAGACGCTTCTTTTTGCTGCCCATCTGCGAGGGAATCATTCCGTATATACGTCGTATCTTGAGTTTCTTCCCGCTGTCCTTTTCATATCTGCCTGCATCGTCATTGTACAGTTCGCGTATGTCACTCTGGATTCCACGTACCGTAACGATGTTGGTGGTCTCAAGGAACGCGTTAACAGCATCAGGAAGCCCACCGGAAAGGAGATATTTTTTGAAATGCCCCAGGATGGTATCATGCAAGGGCTCCTCCAGACTTTTCCGCTCCATGAAGCAATTTCTGATGTGCCCGATTACTTCTTCTCCCACACCACTGGCAATGAGGAATTCTTCGAAATCAAGCGGATCCATGTCTTTGAGGCTTACACTTCCGATAGGGATGAAAATCCCGGAACGGAGTGTGATGCCAAGGAGTGAGCCACTGGCAATGAAATGATATTTCTTTTCGCCGCGGAGGTCCTTGAGCATGGAAATCAGATGGGGATATTCCTGAATCTCATCAAGAAAGACAACTGTGTCTTCATACTTTCCGAGGTGAGCTCCGTGGTCCGCGCTTAACTGGAGATAGAGCGATTCCGTATTCCTGATTTTTCCATATGCTCCACTATCGCGTTTGTCCGATGCGAGGTCAATCTCGATATAGTTTTGGAATACTTGCTTGCATGCATATCGGATTATATAGGACTTGCCAATCTGGCGTGCGCCCTTGATTATCATTATCTTGTCACTGGACCTCAGATGGTCTTCTATTTCCTTTTCAACCTTCCTATAGAGCATAATTCAATTATTATGTTGCGAATGTACTGAAAATCAAAAGATAAAGCAATCTTTTTGTCCGTTTTCTTTAAAATATATTGAATTGAAATGTCCGTTCTCCTGTAAAATATGAGTGTTTGAATGGCCGTTATGGAATAATGGCTTTGTGTCTATTTATACTTCTGGAAATCGAGCTTGTCGCGGAGAGCCTGTTTCTGGTCTTCGGGTAGGGAAGTGAAGTACTTCTTCCATCCTGGTCCGAAGTGCAAGAGTTTCTTCGCTGCGCTTGGCACACTTGCGTAATAGAGGGAA
>CAYTXA010000039.1:0-13933 GCA_964440865.1 uncultured Muribaculaceae bacterium
TGCAACGGAATCCTGGCGGGTCTGGTCGGAGTCACCGCTGGGTGCGATGCCGTGTCGATGGCAGGATCCGCCTTCATAGGGCTGATCTGCGGAATAGCCATGACGCTTGCCGTAGCGTTCCTTGACCAGAAACTGAAGATCGACGACCCGGTCGGCGCTGTTTCGGTGCATGGGGTCTGCGGAATCCTCGGAACTCTGCTTACAGGGCTTTTCGCAACCGAGGGAGGTCTCCTCTATGGAGGCGGATGGCATCTTCTGGCCATCGAGGCGCTTGGAATCCTGGCCATCGCTGCGTGGGCTTTCGGGCTTGGGTGGCTGACCATGAAGGGATTTGACAAGATTTTCGGTATCCGTGTCGAAGCCCGTATCGAGGAGGAGGGGCTTGACATATATGAACATGGAGAAACTGCATACAATAGATAATCAACAAAGCACTTAACAAAATCATGTGTGGTATTACAGCAATGTTCGGCGTTGGCGAACAGACAAAGGAGCTCAGGGACAGAGTCCTTGGGATGAGTAGGAAAATCAGGCATCGCGGCCCGGACTGGAGCGGAATCTGGTGCGGCGGCCATGCAATCATGGCCCATGAGCGTTTGTCCATCGTGGACCCGACCTCGGGCGGACAGCCCCTCGTCAGCACGGACGGGAAACTTATCCTGACTGTCAACGGAGAAATCTACAACCATAAGTCCATCCGCAACCGTCTGCAGGGGAAATATGACTTCCGCACGAACAGCGACTGCGAAGTCATCCTTGCTCTCTATCGCGAGAAAGGTCCCAAGTTCCTGGAGGATCTCAGCGGAATCTTCGGATTCGCCCTCTATGACAGCGAGAAGGACGAGTATCTCATTGCCAGGGACCCGATCGGAGTCATTCCTCTTTATATCGGCAAGGATCATGAAGGTCATGTGTGCGTGGCCAGCGAGCTGAAGGCGCTGGAAGGCGTCTGCGAGAGCTACATTCCCTTCCCTCCGGGACATTATCTCTGGAGCCGCGAGGGCGAGATCAAGAGGTGGTATGTCAGGGACTGGTTCTCCTACGACAACGTCAAGGACAACGGCGCCTCAGCAGAGGCGATCCGCACTGCACTTGAGGACGCGGTGAAGCGTCAGCTCATGAGCGATGTGCCTTACGGCGTTCTCCTGAGCGGAGGTCTCGACAGCTCTGTCATCAGCGCCATAACCGCAAAGTACGCTTCCAACAGGGTTGAGGATGACGGCCGTACGCAGGCCTGGTGGCCGAGGCTCCATTCCTTCGCCGTCGGTCTCGAAGGCGCTCCCGACCTTACCAAGGCCCGCGAAGTGGCTGATTACCTGGGCACTGTCCACCACGAAATCCACTATACAATCCAGGAAGGCCTCGACGCAATCCGTGATGTCATCTATTACATTGAGACATACGATGTTACGACAGTCCGCGCTTCTACTCCGATGTACCTTATGGCAAGGGCCATCAAGAGCATGGGCATAAAGATGGTGCTGAGCGGCGAAGGCTCTGATGAAATATTCGGAGGCTACCTCTATTTCCACAAGGCTCCGTCAGCCAAGGAGTTCCACGAGGAATGCGTCCGCAAGCTTTCCAAGCTCCACCTCTACGACTGCCTCAGGGCAAACAAGAGCCTCACGGCATGGGGCGTCGAAGGCCGTGTTCCCTTCCTCGACAAGGAATTCCTGGACGTTGCGATGCGTACCAATCCCGAGGCAAAGATGTGCCCCGGCAAGACCATCGAGAAGAAGATCCTCAGGGAGGCCTTCTCCGACATGCTTCCCAAGGATATCGTCTGGAGGCAGAAGGAGCAGTTCTCCGACGGAGTGGGCTACAGCTGGATAGACACTCTGAAGGCCGAGACCGCGAAGATGGTAAGCGACGAGCAAATGACTCATGCTGCCGAGCGCTTCCCCATCAACCCGCCGCGCAACAAGGAGGAATATGTATACCGCTCCATATTTGAAGAGCATTTCCCCAGCGAATCTGCTGCCAAGAGCGTTCCGAGCGTTCCGAGCGTTGCATGTTCGTCTGCCGAAGCGCTCCGCTGGGACAAGGCTTTCCAGAACATGAACGAGCCCAGCGGCCGTGCAGTGGCCGACATCCACAACGACGCCATGTAGCGGGAAGTCTGAAGATTCTGCAAAATTTTTCCACGATGCCGAGTCGCATTTCATTTGTGGGGTGATTATTTTTGCCCCACAAATGAATTTGTTATGAGACGTATCACTCTTTCCATTATTATGGCTGCCTTGCTTGGCAGTGTGTGTGTGGTAAGTCCCTCATGCGGCAATTCTTCGCAGGGGAGCGCTTCCGACACGCTTAGAATCAACACGACCGACTTCACGGAAGACATCATCGGCTACAACAGCCAGACCCCCGTGGAGATCACCCTCGTCAAGGGCGTGATCACCGGCATCGAGGCTCTTCCCAACCGTGAGGGTCCCCGCTACATGGAGATGGTCCGCCAGTCCGGACTTCTGGAGAAGCTGAACGGCAAGACCCTCGAGGAGGCCAAGGCCATCAAGCTGGATGCTGTCAGCGGTGCCACTTTCTCTTCCACTGCCATCATCAAGAACATCGATGCCGGCCTGCAGGACGGCGGGGAGTACCAGAAGAACGTGAAGGTGCTAACCGAGGTGTCCGTAAAGCAGGGAAAGGTCAAGGGCAAGGTCCTTCATGGACTCGGCACCTTCATGGCCATTCCTTTTGCCGAGGCTCCCGTAGGAGATCTCCGCTGGAAGGCTCCCGTGCCGAAGAAAGCATGGAACGGCGTCCTTGACGCCACTGTTGCCGGCGCAATGCCTCCCCAGAAAGCCAATTCCTGGCCCGGCGCTCCGGCTCCCAAGATGAGCGAGGACTGTCTGTACCTGAATGTCCAGACTCCTGCCGAATCGGCTTCCGAGAAGCTTCCCGTGCTGGTATGGATCCACGGCGGCGGCTTCATCACCGGCGATGCCAACTCCAACGACGGCACCAAGTTCGCAAAGCAGGGCATCGTGTTCGTGAGCCTGAGCTACCGTACCGGAGCCCTCGGTTTCCTTGCGCTGCCTGAGCTTTCCGCAGAGAACGAGAGGGGCATTTCCGGCAACTACGGCCTTCTGGACATGATCGAGGGTCTCAAGTGGGTGAAGGAGAACATCTCTGCCTTCGGAGGCGATCCCGACAAGGTGACCATCATGGGCGAGAGCGCCGGCGCCATTGCTGTGAGCATGCTCTGCTCTTCTCCGCTTGCCAAGGGACTTTTCAGGGGTGCAATATCCGAGAGCGGCGGCTCGTTCTGCCCGGTGGACTCCGTACGCGTGGACAACAACGGCATCCGCGACGTCAAGGGCGCTGAAGCCTTCGGCGTGGAGTTCATGAAGAGGATCGGAGCATCTTCGCTTGCCGAGCTCAGGGAGATGTCCTACGAGAAGTGGGTAGGGGACGGCCCCTCCATCGGAGTCGGCGGCTTCTGGCCTACCGTGGACGGATATGTCCTTCCGGACGACCAGTACAAGATGTACGAGGCTGGAAACTACAATGACGTGAATGTCCTCATCGGTACGAATTCCGACGAGGGGGCCATGTTCTCCCGTCCCACCGGACTTGCAAAGTACAAGGCTGACATCAAGGCCGAATATGGACCTTTCGCAGACAGGATGCTCAAGCTTTATCCTGCCAATACTGACGAGGAGACCTACGGCGCGCTTTCCGACATCTTCCGCGAGACTGCTTTCGCATGGCCGACATGGGCATGGGCAACGCTCCAGGGCAAGACTGGCAGCGGAAAGGTCTACATGTACTACTTCGACCAGTTCGATCCGAACCGTCCGATGTTCGGAGGTCCTGATGCTCCGAAGCCCCGCGGTGCCAACCATGCATCCGAGATGCCGTATGTGTTCGCTACTCCCTGGGGACGTCCTTTCGAAGGCGGCGACAAGAGCGTAAGCGATGCCATGAACACCTACTGGGCCAACTTCGTCAAGACCGGAGACCCGAATGGGGAGGGACTCGACAACTGGCCTGTCTACAAGGACGGACAGAAGACCGTCATGTTCTTCAAGAATGGGACGTCTCTCATAGACACGCCCAACAAGCCCCAGCTCCAGCTGATGGAGGAGTACTTCGCCTGGAAGAGGCAGCAGCCCATCCGCTAAGCCACTCCTGCCACCTGGGAAGGCGGGAAGCCGAACTGCTTCTTGAATTCCCTGGAGAAAGTCGAGGGCGAAGATGCCCCGACGCGATAGGAAACTTCACTGACATTGTACTGCCCGCTCCTGAGCAGTTCCATCGCAATGTTCATTCTATAATTGCTCACGAAAGCCTGCGGGGTCTTCCCTGTCAGGCTTTTTAGTTTTGCATAGAGACTGCTGTAGCTCATGCCTATCTCTTCCGCAAGCTGCTGTACGCTGGTATTCTCTTCTTCCAGGTGGGCGTCGAGGAAGGCGTAGACTTTCTCCAGCAGGGCCTTGTCCTGCGGACGGAGTTGTACTTCCTCGGTCTTTTCTTCTTCCTTCAGGGAAGTGGAGGTGAGGCTGAGGACCTTGTCCTGGAGGATCCGGCGGTTCCTCAGTATGCTTTCGACGACTGCCTTCAGGTAATCCGGATCGAAGGGTTTCCCGACATAGGCGTCTGCCCCGGCCTTCATTCCCTCCACACTGCTGTCTGCATCGGCCTTGGCCGTAAGCAGGATGACGGGGATGTGGTTCATTGCCGGATCCCCCTTTATGTCGGCGCAGAGGGAATAGCCGGTCTTCCCGGGCATGACGACGTCGCTCAGCACAAGGTCAGGAAGGGACAGCTTGAGCCTGTCCATGGCTTCCAGGCCGTCGGAGACCGTGATGACATTGTATTCGCCGGAGAAAAGTCCCGCCAGGAAATTCCGGACATCTGCAGTATCCTCTGCGATGAGGATAGTCTGGGCGTTGGCCTTTGCCTCTGTGGGCGCAGGCGAAGGTGCAGGAGTGGCTTCTTTCTCCAGCTCCATGTCCGGATATGCAGCGGCTTCCAGCGGGAATACAAAGCGGAAGATGGAGCCTTTTTCTGCGGCAGGCTCTACGGTCAGTGTTCCCCTGTGGAGCTGCGCAAGCGAGCGGGCATAGTGGAGCCCGATACCGGAACCTTCCACGCCGCTGCCCTTTGCCCCGGCCCTTTCGAACCGCTCGAATATTTTCTCCCTCTGGTCCTCAGGAACGCCTATGCCGTCGTCTTCTACGGCTATGCAGGCTTTGCCTCCCTCCTGTCTCAGGTTGACGTGGATGTGCCCGCCTTCAGGGGTATACTTGACGGCATTGCTGAGGAGATTCCCCAGAACCTTGCTGACTTTCTCTGTGTCGAACCATCCTATGCAGCTTTCCGGAAGGTCTTCCGAAATAGTCTGTTCTTTTTCGGAAGCAGCGTAGCGGAACATGCCGGCGGACGAGCGTACAAGGGAGGAAAGGTCGTTCTTTCGAAGCTGAAGGCTTTCCCGATTCTGCTGTCCGCCGCTGGACGAGAGAATCTGTTCGGTGAGTACTTTCAGCCTCCGGGCATTGCGGCTGATCAGGGAAACAAGTTCTTTATCATGAGGCCCCAGATCCGATTTCTCCAGTTCCTTTGCCGGGCCGAAGATCATGGAAAGGGGAGTGCGGAATTCATGGGAGATGTTGGTCAGGAAGTCGATATGTTGCTGCTTGAGTTCATCCCTCTGTCGTGCTACTTCCAGTCGGCTCTTCTGCAGTCGATTACGTACGGCAGCTACGACGCCGGCTACCAGAACTCCAATGCCCAGAATCCAGTAGAGGGCAATTGCCCATGGCGAAGCCCATGGGACAGGACGTATCACTATGGGAAGGCTCAGCTCTTGCGCACCCCATTCTCCGTCCATCTCGCGTATGCGGGCGCGGAACGTGTAGGTGCCCGGAGGAACCTGGGGATAGATGGCTGGCGTCCCGGCAGGTCCATACTGCCAGTCCCTGTCGAACCCTTCCAGCCGCCAGGCGTAGCTGAGCAGAGCCCCGGCTTCGAAGTCAATGCCGGAGAAGCGCATGGACAGCGAGTTCTCTTTCCACCCGAGCCGGAGCCTCGAAAGGCCTGAGGGCTGCTGGACACCGTTGACTGTGACGGACTCGAAATTGAAGGGGGTATCTCTCCTTTCGGGTATCGGCATTGTGGGGTCGATGACCGTTATTCCTCCTGTGCCGCCGAAATACAGCTTCCCGTCCGGGCTCTTTGCGGCTGAAACCAGATTATAGCTCCGCCCTTCCGAGAATCGGTCATCGTGAAGGATGGAAAAGGTCCTGCTGGTCGTGTCGTAGCGGGAAATGTGCTCGGATGTGGCAATCCATATGTTGCCGGAATCGTCTTCCAGGATAGACTTGACGGCAGTGGCTACCATGCCGCTGCGGCTGTCGAGAACCTGTTTTTCCCTTGTGGCCTCGTCATAGCGGATTACCCCCTCGTTGTAGCTTCCGCACCAGAGGATTCCGTTCTTCGATACGGCAACGAAATCCGTGCTGGAAAGCTCTTTTCCGCCGATGCGTCTGTAGGTGCGGTCGGGCAGGATTTCATACAGGCTGTCGTGTACCGTGAAAAGAAATACCCTGCGGCTGACTGGGTCTTTCAGGGTGAGGGTGAAGGGGACACCTTCAGGTCCGTCCTTGTAGCTTACCGTGCCGTCCGGCTCTATGATTGCCAGCCGGCGGGTCATTGCCAGCCAGAGCTGTCCCTTGACGTCTTCTGCAATGGAGAATGCCTCTCCGGAAAGGGGAATGCGACGTGCGGGATAGGCCTTGCCGTCGGACAGTCTGTATTGGATGACGGAGCGCCTGTCCTGCGAAATGCAGTCCAGAAGCCCGTCCGAGCCTATTACGAAGCCGCCCCTCCCTACGGCGCCTGGACTTTTCCACTTTATGTTACCAGTCGAGGGGTCCATGCTGCAAAGATGGCCCTGGAAACACATCCACAGAAATCCTTCGCTGTCGAAGGCGAGGTGGGAGATGTCGGAGCCGTCGGAAGAGTCGCCTCCGGGGGCAAGGTGAGTGTAGGGTCTTCTGGCAGCGTAGAAATAGACCTCCGAATGTTTGTCGGAAAGCCAGATGTTGTTGTCCTTGTCCACGAAGCAGACATATTCCTTTGCGGGGAGCTTCTGCTCAGGCACAAGGTGCTCTACTTCGCCGCTTGAAATGTCATAGCTGAAAAAACCCTCGCCGGACAGGCCCAGAAGTAGTCTGCTGTCACGGTAGGGGAGAAGGAAGAGAATGGTTTTCCCGTCGACCAGCCCGGAGAGTTTTTCCGGAGTGCGGAGAGAAGTGCGGGAAAGAGAGTTGTAGCAGAAGATGTCCCTCTCCGTGGCAACCCATATTGTATTGGAGGGCAACTCAGCGATGCCGATGACAGGATGTCCCATGGAAAGGGAGAATGTCTTGAGCCGGAAAAGGTTGTGGTCCAGTACGTCGAGGAAAATGCTGTCTGCTGCGGCTCTTGGCAGCCACAGTATCCCATTGCTGCTTACCGCGGCATGCGTGACGAGACTTGCCCCGGCATCGAAGAAACGCCCTACGGGTGTGTTTATATCGTCCTTCCGGAAACTTATCGGCCCATCCATTCCCATTCCGACCACCGTGTTTTCGTCCAGTTCGAGGATCTGGCTTGCGGGATTGTACACGACGTTGCTGTAATGGTGGAACTTGCCGTCTTCATAGTATCCGATTCCGCACTCGGTGCCTGTCCAGAGGCGTCCGCGGGAATCGACCGTGAGCGACAGGATGTTGTTGCTCTTGAGAGCTCCTTCTTCGCTGCTGGCGAGGAATGTGGTATAGTTGGTGCCGTTGTAGCGGTTGAGTCCGTGCGAAGTGCCCATCCAGATGTAACCCTGGGCGTCCTGGGCGAAGGCCTGGACGTCACGGCTGGAGAGGTTGGACGAAAAAGCCGCCTGAGACCCTTCAGCTCTGCCGACAAAAGGCAGCAACGAGACGGCGGCGGCAACAGCAATCTTTCTCAGGTAGCTGGCGATCATGTCAAGATGCATGTCAGAGTACTTCTACATTCAGGTCCGTGAACAGTTTTCGCTGAGCTTCCGTTATATTGTTGTCCGTTATCAGAGTGTCGACAAGGTTTACGCGCCCCAGGGAGGCAAATGATGCCGCTCCGATTTTTGACGAGTCGGCAAGCAGGAAAATCTTGTCGGCAGAACGGATCATGGCCGATTTCACGGACAGGTCGCTGTATGACGGGTACGTGAGCTGCATGTCGGCTGAGATGCCGGCTGTCGCAAGGAAAAGCTTGTTGACGTGGATCTCCCGGAACATCTTGGCGGCCATGTCCCCGGTGAGCGACAGGGTCGGAGCCTTGAATTCTCCGCCGGAAACGATCAGGTTGATTCTCGGATCCTCTCCGAGAATCATCGCGATGTTCAGCGCGTTTGTTATGACCGTGAGGTTGTTGTAGTCGACCAGAAGCTTCGCAAGTTCCGTGGTAGTGGACCCGGAGTCCAGAATTATCGTGTCCCCTTCTTCGATAAACGATACCGCTTTTTTCGCAAGTTCTCTCTTCTGGTCCATGTGGGTCTGGTTGAACAGCTGGCCGGACTTGACGAAAGAGCTCATCTCTTTCAGGAATGCCCCGCCATGTTCCCTCTGGACATAGCCCAGCTCCTCCAGTGCCTCAAGATCCTGGCGGATAGTGACTTCCGAAACTTTGAAAAGGTCTGCGAGCTTCTGCACTTTTGCGTGCCCGTCTTCGCGGATCAGGTTCAATATTTTTATTCTTCTCTGGTTTAGTGCCATAATTTCGTTGGTTGTAGACTGCTAAAATAATAATATTTTTTCTAATTCGGTACTTTATCATTTTTTACTTTCGATTTCTTTCAAATTTTTTGCGTATTTATTTTCGCTTTCTTATATTTGCGAAGAAATAACCCAAAGAAAACAAAACCAATGGATCTGAAATCACTGGAGTTGATCTCCGAAAAATCCCGCCTGAGGCTATAACTAATATCCTAATAATCAGTTATTTTATGAAAAAAGCTCTTTTGATCGCAGCTGCTGGGCTCATGACGATATCCGCCGTGGCTCAGCCCCAGCTCCGCAAGGACAACATCGACGAAGTCCTTAATGCCATGACTCTGGAAGAGAAGGCCAGTCTCCTGGTCGGCGGCAGCCGCGCCACCATGGCCGGCGGCGTAACTTCCGGCGTGACCGACCTTGTTCCCGGTGCTGCCGGAAATACCCGCGCCATCGCCCGACTCGGCATTCCTGCCACCGTCCTCTCCGACGGCCCTGCCGGCGTTCGTATCAGCCCTACCCGTCCCGGCACGAGCCAGACTTTCTATGCCACCGGCTTCCCAGTTGGTACTTCTCTGGCATCCACATGGAACACTGACCTCGTCGAGGAAGTGACAACGGCCATGGGCGAGGAAGTTCTCGAATATGGCATCGATGTCCTGCTTGCACCTGGTATGAACATCCATCGCAACGTCCTATGCGGCAGGAACTTCGAGTATTTCTCCGAGGATCCGCTCCTGAGCGGAAAGATGAGCGCTGCATACGTCCGTGGCGTCCAGAAGAACGGCGTCGGCACGTCTATCAAGCACTATGCCGTCAACAACCAGGAGACAAACCGCAACGAGGTTGACGCCCACGTAAGCCAGAGGGCTCTCCGCGAGATCTATCTGAAGAACTTCGAGATTTCCGTAAAGGAAGGCAAACCCTGGACCGTGATGTCCTCCTACAACAGTCTCAATGGCTCATTCACACAGCAGAGCCGTGACCTTCTGACAACTGTCCTCCGCGACGAGTGGGGATTTGACGGAATCGTGATGACCGACTGGGGTTCCAAGGCCGGCACCGTGAAATCCGCTAATGCCGGAAACGACCTCATGGAGCCTGGCAACCAGACCGAAATCGACCGCATCATCGCTGGCGTGAAGGATGGCCGCATCTCCGAGGAGCAGCTGAACACCAACGTACGCCACATGCTGGAGTACATCGTCCGCACTCCCAAGTTCAATGGCTACAAGTTCTCCAACAAGCCCGACCTCAAGGCTCATCAGCAGCTTACCCGCCGTGCAGGTGCCGAGGGTATGGTTCTTCTCGAGAACAATGGTGTCCTGCCTCTCAAGGGTGACGAGAAAGTTGCTCTCTTCGGTGTAACTTCCTATGACATCATCGCCGGCGGTACCGGTTCAGGCGACGTGAACAAGGAATATGTCCGTTCCCTGAAGGAAGGTCTAGAGGGCAACGGCGTTGCCGTTGAAAAGAATCTTGCCGACTGGTATGGCAAGTACATTGCCTATGCTTCTGCAACGGAGTCGAATTCCCGTGCCGAGGGAGGATGGTTCTGGGGCAAGAAGGTTCTTCCCGAGATGGAAGTTTCCGACAACTTCTTCGCCAAGGAAATTGCGAATACCGACGTTGCCATCATCACGATCGGACGCAATGCCGGCGAGGGCTCTGACCGCAAGGCCGTAGAAGGCGACTGGGCTCTGACCTCTACCGAGCGTCATCTCCTCCAGAATCTCTGCGATGGCTATCATGCTGCAGGAAAGAAGGTTATCGTCGTGCTGAACATCGGCGGCGCCATCGAGACCGCATCCTGGAAGCATATGCCCGATGCTGTCCTCCTGGCTTGGCAGCCCGGTATGGAAGGCGGTGCATCCATAGCTGACGTGCTCTGCGGAAAGGTCAATCCTTCCGGAAAGCTTGCTACTACCTTCCCTGTCAGCTACTTCGACAATCCCTCTTCCTACGACTTCCCCTACAACTACACTCGTCCCGTACAGCAGTTCTCCTTCAACAGAGGACCCCAGGTTCCTGTCAAGGATGTTGACTACACCAATTATCGCGACGGCATTTACGTAGGTTATCGTTACTTCGAGACCGCAGGAAAGGAAGTTTCCTATCCGTTTGGCTACGGCCTTAGCTACACGACATTCTCCTACAGCAAGCCCGTCGTCAAGGCTGGCAAGGACGGCTTCACCGCCTCCGTCACCGTGACCAACACAGGCTCCGTTGCTGGAAAGGAAGCAGTCCAGGTATACGTTTCCGCTCCTGCCGGTGGCCTCGACAAGCCCGCACGTGAGCTGAAGGCGTTTGGCAAGACAAAGGAGCTGAAGCCCGGCGAGAGCCAGACTCTGACCTTCAACGTCGACAACTATACACTTGCTTCCTTCAACGAGGCGACATCCTCATGGGAGTCCGCGTCCGGAAACTACACCGTTTCCTTCGCTGCATCCGTGGAAGACATCCGCTGCAAGGGCTCCTATGCTCTCAAGAAGGCACAGTCCTGGAAGGTGAACAATGTTCTCGCTCCCGAGAAGCCCGTTGAGGAGATCAGTGTGAAGTAATTCCTTGCGTCATGTTCCGGTACTCGCCGGGCGTCATGCCGGTGAGCCTCCGGAACGCCGTGAAGAAATAGTCATAATTCTCATATCCCAGATTGTACGCTACCTCTTTGACAGGTAGCGTACTGTTTGTAAGGGCCTCCTTGACTTTTCCCATGCGCACTTCCTGGATGTATTTGGCGGGGGAGAACCCAGTGTAGTCCTTGAAGATTTTCCGGAAAGAAGAGTAGCCCATGCACAGTTCCCTTGCCAGGGATTCCGGGGTTACAGACTGGAAATTTTCCGCAATCAGTATCTTTGCCCTGTTGATCTTGTCTCCGTTCTCGGAGAACTGCTCCCTTCTGGCGTGGAAGTACGACAGGCTCAGCATGTGGTCCACAATCCCTCCCAAAAGCTGCTGGAAGCCCGTTTCCTGTGCCATTGCCGCATCGATTGCCTCATTGTAGAGCCCTACGATATCGGCATGCAGGCCCAGCGGTACAAGCGGCCGCTGCGGCGAAAAGAATCCTTTCTCCACCCAATCTTTCATGCGGGCGCCGTCAAATCCGATCCAGTATTCCTTCCACCCTGTAGCCGGATCCGGGGCATAGGAATGCCATTCTCCGGGGAAGAGTAGAAAAAGGGAGCCCTGTTCCAGGATATGGGGCTGGGGGAGGGATGCGCTCCGGAATGTGCCCCGCCCCCTTGTGATGTACAGGAGTTGGTATTCCTGTAGTATTCTGCCGTGTTCGGAAGAGAAAAGGTAACGGGACGGATGTCCGACCGGAGGATAGGGCTCTCCGGGACCGATGTCCTGGTAGCCGACAGAATGGACAGCCAGGCCCCAGCGCAGGTCGCCATCGCTCACAGCGAGGTATTTCAGGTGGAGGGAAATTTCTTTCATGGAACTAAGCTAGCATGTCTTTGTCAAAAATCAAAGTCTTTTTGTCATAATGCATATTATGCAAGCGGTTCAAACTCCCTATTTTTGTAAAAATAAATCATTATACCATGAACATAGACACCCACCGTTTCCTCGCCTTTGACTGCGGCGCCACATCCGGAAGGGCCATGCTGGCCACATTCCAGGACGGCAAGTTCTCCATGGAGGAAGTCTATCGCTTCCCCAACGGGCCGCTGGAGGTAGGAGGCAAATTCTACTGGAACGTCTACAGCATCTACAGCCACTTTGTCGCCTGTATCGACGAACTGGAGAGGAAGGGCATCCGCCCCGACTCCATCGGCATCGACACCTGGGGCGTGGACTTCGGATGCATAGGCGAGGACGGCACTCTTCTGGGCCTTCCCCGTTCATACAGAGACCCTTATACCTCGGGCGTCCCGGAGGAAGTGTTCCGGAAACTTCCGCGCAAGGAGCTCTATGCTGCAACTGGAATCCAGATCATGGATTTCAACACCATCTTCCAGCTCTATGCCCAGACTAAGGAGGGTTTCGCACCCCTGAAGGCCGCAAAGCATATACTCTTCATGCCGGACCTTCTGAGCTATCTCCTTACAGGACAGATGGTCTGCGAATACACTGATGCTTCCACCTCGGGCATGATGGACCAGAAGGCGCGTCAGTTCGACAAGTCTCTTCTGGAGAAGATCGGCGTCCGCAGCGATTTCCTTCTTCCCATCGTGCAGCCGGGTGGCAAGGTAGGGGAGTACAAGGGGATACCTGTCATCGCCGTCGCCGGCCACGACACCGCTTCGGCAATCGCCGCAGTTCCTGCCCTGAATGAACGCTTCGCCTACCTTTCCAGCGGCACGTGGAGCCTCATGGGCATCGAGACGACGGAACCTGTAATCAACGAGGAGTCTGCCCGCCTGAACTTCACAAACGAAGGCGGAATCGACGGTACCACAAGGTTCCTCAAGAACATTACCGGAATGTGGATTCTGGAACAGTGCCGCAAGATCTGGAAGGCGGAGGGGAAGATCTACTCCTACCAGGAACTTGTGGTCATGGCAAAGTCGGAAAAGGATTTCGCCGGAAGGATAAACCCCGACGACCCGCGCTTTGCCAATCCGGAGAACATGGTGGCAGAAATCAAAGCTGCCCTTGGCCGCGACTGCTCGGAGGCTGAGATTGTGTCATGCATCTACCATTCCCTTGCCGACCGCTACAAGGAAGTCCTGGAGATGCTGCGCGGCTTTGCCACCTTCCCCGTCGAGAAACTCCACATCATCGGCGGCGGAGCGGCGAACGTCCTGCTGAACCAGTGGGCAGCCGATGCGTGCGGCATTCCTGTCGTGGCCGGCCCCACCGAGGCAACCGCCATCGGCAACATCATGCTTCAGGCTCGTGCCGCTGGTCTGGTGAAAGACCGATTCGAGATGCGCCGGATGATTGCCGATGCATTCTCCGTGAAAACATTCATGCCAAACAAATAAAAACCAAATATTAAGCTAATACCATGAAAGAAGCTCAGATTCTCAAATCCTATGAGATAGCAAAAGAGCGCTATGCCGCAATCGGCGTAGACACCGACAAGGCTATCGAGACTCTCGAAAAGCAGCAGATCAGCCTGCATTGCTGGCAGACCGACGACGTCGTCGGCTTCGAGCGCAACCAGGCCCTCTCCGGCGGTATCCAGACCACCGGCAACTATCCCGGACGTGCACGCAACATCGATGACGTACGCGCCGACCTCGAGTTCG
>CAYTXA010000040.1:0-13661 GCA_964440865.1 uncultured Muribaculaceae bacterium
GTGCAGTCCGTCGCTCCAGCGGCGGCCCTCCATGATACGGCCGGTCTGCTCGTCTACGATCTTGACCTGTCCGTCCTGGATGATGTAGTCCACGTCCTTCGTGAACATGGCATATGCCTTCAGGAGCTGGATCATGGTATGGACACGCTCGCTCTTGAGGGAGAAATCCTCCATCACGGCGTCCTTCTTTTCCTGCTTCTCCTCCAGGCTCAGCTCGGAATGCTGGATCTCGGCGATCTTGCTTCCTACATCGGGAAGGATGAAGAAATCAGGGTTGCTGACCATGCCGGAAAGGGTGTCCTGTCCTTTATCAGTCAGGTCTACAGCATTCTGCTGCTCATTGATGACGAAGTAGAGCGGGTCGGTTACGACGGGCATCTCCTTCTCGTTGTCCTGCATGTAGAAGTTCTCGCTCTTCTGCATGATCTGCTTGATGCCGGGCTGGCTCAGGTACTTGATCAGCGGGCCATACTTCGGCAGTCCCTTGTTGCATCGGAGCAGGAGCTTTCCGCCCTCGTCCTCCTTGCCGGCCTCGATAGCCTTTCTGGCATCGTTCAGCGTCTGGGTCACGAAGGCACGCTGGAGATTGTAGAGCTTCTCGACATATGGGCGGAACTCCACGAACTGGTCGTCCGACTCGGTCTTCGCCGTCGAACCGGAAATGATAAGAGGCGTCCTGGCATCATCGATAAGGACGGAATCGACCTCATCGACAATTGCATAGTGATGCTTCCTCTGCACGAGGTCGCTCATGCGGACTGCCATGTTGTCACGCAGGTAATCGAATCCGAACTCATTGTTGGTTCCGAACGTCACGTCGCACTCATATGCCCTGCGGCGGGCGTTGCTGTTTGGCTGATGCTTGTCGATACAGTCTACGCTCAGTCCATGGAACATATAGAGCGGACCCATCCACTCGGAATCTCGCTTTGAGAGGTAGTCGTTGACGGTCACGACATGTACTCCCTTGCCAGCCAGGGCATTGAGGAATACCGGGAGCGTTGCCACGAGGGTCTTTCCTTCTCCCGTCGCCATTTCCGCGATCTTTCCCTGGTGCAGCACGATGCCGCCGATCAGCTGGACATCGTAGTGGACCATGTCCCAGGTAATCTCGTTTCCTCCGGCTATCCAGTGGTTGTGCCAGAGGGCCTTGTCTCCTTCTATAGTGACGAAGTCATGGGATGTGGCGAGCTGCTTGTCGAAGTCCGTGGCGGTAACCTCGACTATGGGATTCTCCTTGAAACGGCGGGCCGTGGACTTCATGATGGCGAAAGCTTCGGGGAGGATCTCGTTGAGAGTCACCTCTATAGCCTCATCCTCATCCTTCACGAGCTTGTCCGACTCTGTCGCAAGGTCTTCCTTCTTGCTGACCGGAATGTCCTGCTCGAGTTCGTCCTTGATCTCGGCGATCCTCTTCTCGAACGGAGCCTCGGTCTCGCGGATCTTCTTCTTCAGTTCCTCGGAATGCTCCCTCAACTCATCATTGGACAGCTTGTCGATTGTCTCGTAGGCGGCAAGCACCTTGTTCAGGATCGGCCTGATGGCCTTCATGTCCCTGTCCTGCTTGCTTCCGAAAAGCTTTCTCAGTATTGTCTTACCTGTTGGCATATAACTGTATTAGTCTATGTATTGTAGCTGTCTGTCACCATGACAGAATATCTTGCAAAATTAACAATATTACGGCAAAACTCAAATGCCGTACCAAACTGCCCCTCCGTGCCCGCCAATCCAGGGCGGACGAAAAAGAGGGCGGCCAGAAAATCTGGTCGCCCCCTGCAGGAAAATTTCGGGACTTCGGTCAAAGTTCCGTCGGCAATATAACGCCTTTTCCGGCGAAAAAAAGGAAAGTAAAGAAAAACAGCCCTGAATTATATGATTCTTTACTCTATCTGCGGCCTTCCCGGACGCCGGGGCCGGTCATCCCCCAGCGAACGCTCCGGCATCTTGCCGTCCATCAGGCTGTCGAACTGGATCCTGTTGCGGTAGATATCGATCGCCGTAAAGATCGCGCTGATCATGGAATGCGGATCGGCCTTGTCCTTGCCGGCAATCTCGAACGCAGTCCCATGGTCCGGAGACGTCCTGACTACAGGCAGCCCAGCCGTGAAATTGACGCCGGACGAGAACGCCAGAGCCTTGAACGGGATCATGCCCTGATCGTGGTACATGGCAAGTGTGGCATCGAAATGGTGGAAATCCCCGTTTCCGAAATATCCATCGGAAGAATAAGGTCCATAAGCCTCGATTCCCTCTGCCCTCGCAGCCTCAACCGCAGGAAGAATGATATTTTCCTCCTCCTCTCCGAGCAAACCGCCGTCGCCGCAGTGCGGGTTGAGCCCGAGCACGCCGATCTGAGGGCGATCTATGCCGAAATCCTCCTTCAGGGAAATGTCCATCATGCGCAGTTTCTCGAGGATCTTGTCCTTGGTAACCTCGGATACGACATTGCGCAAGGGCATGTGCTCGGTCAGCACGGAAATCTTCAGGTCCTCGCTGACCATGAACACCATCGTACTCCTGACGCCGAATTCCTTCCTCAGATACTCCGCATGGCCACAGTAGCCCACATTCAGCTGATCCATGGACTTCTTGCATATCGGGGCCGTCACGAGCACGTCGATTTCTCCGTTCTTGAGGTCAGCGACGGCACGCGAGAAAGACGCATGCGCATCCTTTGCCGAATTCTCGGTAGGCTCCCCCGGCTCGACATGGACGCTGTCAGGGACGCATCCGAGAATATTTATCTTCTTCGGACGGGCCTCGCCTGCCGAATTGATCGCGTATGTCTCCGGGACTTCAAGGTCATGGAGAGAATTGCGGTAGAAAGCGAAAGCCTTCGACGAACCATAGACTATAGGAATGAACTGGTCCAGGATACGGGCATCGGCCAAGGCCTTGATTATCACCTCGTAACCGATTCCGTTCGTATCCCCCTGGGTGATGCCGACTATTATTTTTCTATTGCTGTTCATTGTACACGTATCTAATGTTTTCAGTTTCCTTCTTCATACCCTGTATCCCTCGGAAGGTCGTCCTGGTGATATGCCGCGACCGCGAGAGTGTCGCATCTTTCGTTCTCCGGGTGCCCGGCATGGCCCTTGAGCCAGTGGAATGTGACCCTGTGGGAACGGTAGAGAGGAAGGAACCGCATCCAGAGGTCAGCGTTTTTCTTCCCTGCGAAGTTCTTCAGCACCCAGCTGTCCAGCCAGCCATTGTTTATGGCGTTCACGACATATGAGGAGTCGCTCCAGACATCCACGACCGCATTGTCCCACCTGATCGCCTCCAATCCCTTTATGACGGCAAGAAGTTCCATGCGGTTGTTCGTGGTAAGGGCAAAGCCCCCGCTGAGTTCCTTCTCGAACTTGCCGCACCGGAGCACGACCCCGTAGCCCCCCGGACCCGGATTCCCGCTTGCAGCACCGTCTGTGTACAAATATATCGTAGGCCTCGTAGAGGCAGTCTTTTCGCTTCCCATACTATCCGTCAGGATACCAGTGTAAATATTACAAAGATAACAAATATTGTTTTTCCCCTGCCGATTTTCTATTTTTGCCCGTACCTATGAAAATCCTTTGGTTTGCCCATACCCCTTCGAATTATTCGCCCTCTGGCGCAGGTCAGATCGGCGGAGGATGGGTTTCCGCGCTCGAAAGCGAGATCAGCGGCAAGGTGGAGCTCGCTCATTCTTTCCTGACATCAGTTCCTTCCGGCAATGAAGCCGGGGTCCACAGAATCGGCAAGATTTCCTGGAAAAAGGTGCAGAAATCGGGAGTCACCTACTACCCTATCTACAACGGATGGGACAGGACCGAGGGTGCCCGCCTTGCAAGCCTCATAAAAGGCATAAAGGAGCAGATCGGCGAACTCAGGCAAGCGTATGAGAAAATCGTCGAGGATTTCTGCCCCGATGTGATCCAGGTCTTCGGATCGGAGCATTCCTACGGCCTCGTCGCTTCCGGCACTTCCACCCCGACAGTGCTTCACGTCCAGGGAATTGCAGAGCCGTATTTCGCGAATTACCTTCCGCCGGGAATCAGCTGGGGAAAATATATCCGGAGCTCGCGGTCATTGAAAGAAGCGGTCCACAAGGTCGAGAAGAAATACTGGTGGATGAGGCAGTGCGCGATAGAAAGGGAGATGTTCCTCCACATCGACAATTACCTCGCAAGGACAGACTGGGACAAGGAGCAGATCCTCAAGGTCAACCCCTCGGCAAAGTTCTTCTATGGAGGAGAAATCCTCCGCCAGCCATTCTACGACGCCGACATCGACAAGATCAGCGAGATACCGTCTTCCCTGAAGCTCATCTCGACCGTCTCCGATCCCCCGTACAAGGGATTCGATGTCATACTGAGGACAGCGGAAATCCTGAAAAAGGAATACATGCTCGACTTCGAGTGGAAGGTCTACGGAAATGTCCGGCCGGAGTTTTTCGAGAAAATCACGCATCTGCGTTCCGGCGACGTCGGAGTCGAAGTCTGCGGAGTTGCGTCCGCGGAACAGCTCGTGGACGCCATGGGACATGCATCCATGTATGTCCATCCTTCATATATCGACAACAGCCCGAACAGCGTCTGCGAGGCGCAGCTGCTGGGCGCCGCCGTCGTGGCGACTTCCGTCGGAGGTGTCCCGAGCCTGATCGAGGACGGGCAGACGGGATTCCTTGTCCATAGCGGACGTCCGGACGAAATCGCCGAGAGGGTCGTAGCCCTGTACCGCAACAAGGCCCTTCTCCGCAAGGTCGGAAGGCAGGGGCGTCAGGTGGCCCTGCAGCGTCATGACAGGGAGAAAATCGTGGAAGATTTGTTCAAAGTGTATTCTATTTTGTCAAAAAAGTAGTTTTTTCGCACATTTCTCGCCACGAATCGTAACTTTGTTGCATCATCTTTCCGGTTACAACGAAAACATGGTTGCAACGGAAATAGTAGAAACAACAGATAAATTTCTAATAAAATGAAGAAAATTATTGCAACAATCGCAGCTGCAGCCATCGCAATGATGGGCGTCAGCGCATTCGCCCAGATCTCCGTAGGAGCTGGCTATCTCAATTCTCCTGAAAAGCTGAAGGTCAATTCCAACACCAGCACCGTTAATCTCAACGGCTTCTATGTTGGAGGTGCCTACAATATCGAAATCTACAATGGAATCGGAATGGCTCCGGGTCTGTATTTCTCTTACCTCGGAAAGAAGGATTCCAACGAGTTCCTCAAGGGTGACCTCAACGAGACATATCTCACCGTTCCGGTTATGTTCAACTATGGTCTCGAGCTCGCTCCCGCAGCAAAGCTAAGCTTCTATGCAGGTCCTTCCTTCGCCCTGGGTCTCTCTTCAAAGGAGAAGATTGAGGCAGCAGGTATCAGCAAGACCATCGATGTCTATGATACAGACGACAACTATCAGCGCTTCGACGTCCTCCTCGGAGTCGGCGCAGCTCTCGATATCCAGGACACCTTCCGCATCAGCGTAGGATATGACTGGGGTGCAATCGACAGGAACGGCGACAGCGCCGGCACTCTGCACCGCAACCAGCTCCACGCAGGCGTAGCATATCTGTTCTAATCATTTGATGAAGCGTACTCCAGCGGCTTTCCGCTGGGCAATGGAGGGACGGCCCGAAGGTCGTCCCTCCTTTTTTCGAAAAGATATGCTAAATTTGTGATATGTACAGAAGCGGCATAGACACGGATGTCCAGTTCATTTCGGGAGTAGGTCCGAAAAGGGCGAAACTCCTCGAAAAAGAGCTGGGTGTCAGCACCATTGCCGACCTGATCCGCATATATCCCTTCCGCTACATAGACCGCAGCACTGTCCAGAAAATCAGCGACATACTCCCCACAGCAGCCTACATCCAAATCCAGGCTAAGGTCGTCTCCGCCAACATCATCGGCAAGAGGCTGAGTGTCATAGTGGACGACGGGACAGGGCAGCTGGAACTGGTATTTTTCCGAGGAATAAAATATACGCAGAAAAAGCTTGAGCCGGGAAGGACATTCCTGTTCTTCGGGAAACCGACGACCTTCAACGGCACGGTCAACATGGTCCACCCCGAGATAGACGACCCGATCGGAGCACCCGCCCAGGGAACCAAGGTCCAGATGCCCCAGGGCGTGATGACGGGAGTCTACCCTTCCACGGAAAGCCTCAAGAACTCCGGCATAACCGGCAAGGTCATGAACAAGATCATGGCCGCAGCCCTGAGAATCGCCCTCCCGGACATACGGGAAACGCTTCCGGACTACATCATCGCGGAAAGGGGCCTGTGCAGCCTGCGCAAGGCTCTGAAAGGCATCCATTTCCCTGCGAATGCATATGAACTGCAGGAAGCGACCTACAGGCTGAAATTCGAGGAGCTTTTCTTCCTGCAGCTGTCCCTGCTGAAACAGAAATATGTCAGGAGCAGGAACGAGAAAGGGATTCTCATGCCTCTTGTCGGTGAGGCATTCAACAAATGCTACAAGGCCCTCCCCTACGACCTGACCTCTGCGCAGAAACGCGTGGTCAAGGAAATCAGGGCAGACCTGCTCAGCGGGCACCAGATGAACCGGCTGCTGCAGGGAGACGTTGGTTCGGGAAAGACAATGGTCGCGGTGCTCAGCTGCCTGCTGGCAATCGGCAACGGCTGCCAGGCATGCATCATGGCGCCGACAGAAGTGCTTGCACAGCAGCACTATGCAAATATAAAGAAGTACCTCGCCCCGACAGGCGTCACCGTACGCCTGCTGACAGGAAGCACCAGGGAGCCGGAAAGGCGGGAGATCCATTCCATGCTCGAGGACGGCAGCCTGAATCTGGTGGTCGGGACCCATGCCCTGATCGAGGACACCGTGAGATTCAAGAACTTAGGCATGGCCGTCATAGACGAACAGCACCGTTTCGGCGTGGAGCAGAGGTCCAGGCTGTGGAGCAAGAATCCCAGCGGAATTCCGCCCCATGTGCTGGTGATGACCGCGACCCCCATCCCGAGGACGCTCGCGATGACCCTGTTCGGAGACCTGGACGTGTCCGTCATAGACGAGATGCCTCCGGGAAGAAAGCCGATCCAGACCCTGCTCATAGACGAGACGCGTCGTTCCGCCCTCAACAACTTCATGAAAAAGGAGATAGCCGCCGGCCACCAGGTCTTCATCGTCTACCCGATGATCTACGTGAACAACAATGTTGACTACAAGAACCTAGAGCAGGGGTATGAGAAGACAGTCCATGATTTCCCGTTCCCGCCCTACAAGGTCGCGATTGTCCACGGACAGCAGACCCCGGACGTCAAGGCCTTCAACATGGACGCCTTCGTCTCAGGCAGGGCCAACATCCTGGTTTCCACCACGGTGATCGAAGTAGGAGTGGACGTGCCGAACGCCAGCGTCATGGTCATCGAGGGGGCCGAGCGGTTCGGGCTCAGTCAGCTCCACCAGCTGAGAGGGCGAGTCGGCAGAGGAGCCGACAAGTCCTACTGCGTGCTCGTCCGCGGCGACAAGATCAGCAAGGAATCCATGAAGAGGCTTGAGCTGATCCGGGACACCCAGGACGGATTTGCACTGGCGGAGGAAGACATGAAGCTAAGAGGTCCCGGAGACCTCGAGGGAACGCAGCAGAGCGGCCTTCCGGTTACTCTCGGAATTGCATCCCTGGCAAGGGACGGCCGGCTGCTCGAAGATGCCAGAAAATACGCCGACCACATCCTCAGCCTCGATCCGACGCTCTCTCTTCCGGCAAACGTCCTCCTGGCGGAGGAGCTCCGGAAAGACAAATACAAGAAACAGGATTTCAGCAAGATAAGCTAGAACATGATCCATGATCTCCTGAAAAAATACATCTGGCTGGTCCAGCTCTTCACCAGGGCCGGGGACCGGGGACTCACCTTCGAGGAAGTGAAAGACAGGTGGGAAGAGCGATGGGACGAGGACGACTATCCGCGCAGGACATTCGTACGCCACCGCGATGCAATCGAGAACCTGTTCGGCATCAGGATAGTATGCGACCGCAGCACAAACCGCTACAGCATTCCCCGCTCGGATGAAATCTCCGACACGGACGAGACGTCGGCATGGCTCATCAATGCGTTCACGCTCAACAGCTTGCTGTCTATGAGCAAGGAACGTCTCAGCGGCAGGGTCTCGCTCGAGGACATCCCCTCCGGACAGCGGTGGCTCACCACGATAATGGACGCCATGGAAAACAACAGCACCCTTTCCCTCGAATACCGGAAATACCGGAGCGACGAGGACGAGACCCTGACGGTACGTCCATACGCCGTCAAGGAAGCGGACAGGAGGTGGTACCTTGTCGGATGGTGCGAAGAGCGCAGAGGCATGAGGGTCTACGCCCTGGACAGAATCCACGGCCTTACAGCCACCGGCAGGACATTCCGGATGTCAAAGTCGTTCGACGTGGACGAACTGTTCTACAACAGCTTCGGAATCTACCTGCCCGACGACGGACAGAAGGCCGTGACCATCAGGTTCCGTGCCACTGAGCTCGAAGCGCACTACCTCAGGGACCTTCCCCTGCACCAGAGCCAGAAAGAGGCAAAGGACGGGACATTCTCGATCAGGGTCATCCCGAACACGAGCCTTCTGCTGGAGCTCTGCAGGCGCGGCGACAGAATCGAGATTCTGTCTCCCCAGGACATCAGGGATAAGGTCGCAGACGAGCATCGCAAGGCTGCGGCACTTTATGACGAAACAACCAAACAAAAACAAAAACAACAATAGGACATGAAACTAAAATCTGGATTCATTGCACTGGCAATGAGCGCTTTGGCTATCATGAGCTGCAACAACCAACAAACCCCGGAGGAGGGATACATCGGCCCCTCCGACATCACCATCGCCGACGGGCACATGACCCCGGAGGTGCTTCTCTCATTCGGCCGCCTTTCCGACCCGCAGATTTCTCCCGATGGGACAAAGATCCTCTACGGAGTATCCTACACGTCCATCGCCGACAACCGTTCCTGCCGCAACATTTTTGTCTGCAACCCGGACGGCTCCGGCAACACCCAGCTGACATGGAACGGCAAGAGCGTCTTGAACGCCCGCTGGTCCGCTGACGGGAAGACAATCTACTTCCTGTACGACGGAAAGATCTGGTCCGCTCCTTTCCTTGGCGACAAGCTCGGGAAACGCACCCTCGTGGGCGAGGTTCCGGGAGGAATCTCGGAATTCAGCCTCTCTCCAGACAACTCCTCCGTACTGTACGTGTCCACGGTCCATGGGCCAATCACCCAGCCCGCCGACACTGACCCTGCCCTCGACAAGGCGCAGGCCTACGTAACTGAGGACCTCATGTACCGCCACTGGGACCACTGGGTAACCGAAATTCCGCAGACCTACATCGCGCCCATCTCCCAGATTGACGCTGACCACTCCGTCAACCTTCTCGGAGACGGCGCCGGCAAGTATCTGCTTCCCAATGAGCCGCATCTGGGCCTCGAGCAGCTTTCCTGGAGCCCCGACGGAAAATATGTCGCCTACTCCTGCAAAAAGCTGGAAGGCAAGCAGTACGCCTTCTCGACCAACACCGAGATCTACATCTACGAAGTGGCGACCGGAAAGACAACCGTAATCCCGATGGGAGGCGGCTATGACACCGATCCCCGCTGGAGCCCGGACGGAAAGAAGATCGCATGGCTCAGCATGCGCCGCGACGGGTATGAGGCCGACCAGAGCCGCCTCATGATCGCCGACATCGCAGGAGGCGAAGCTTCCAACATCACCTTCGCGACACCCCTTCTCGACCGCAACGCATCCGACCCGCAGTGGAGCGCAGATTCCAAGTACGTCTATTTCAACGCATTGACGGACGGAATCGGAGCAATCTACCGTGTTGCCACTACTCCTGCCGCCCAGCCCGAGCGCCTGACCGGAAAGGACCTCTGGTACGACTTCGGCACTCCGTTCGCCGTACTTGACGACGGCACGATGCTGACAAGCTATGCATCCATGGACTTCCCGACCGAACTCGTGGCAGTCAAGGACGGCGCCGTAAAGCCCATCACAAAGGAGAACGAGCACATCCTCAGCCAGCTGGCCGACCACAAGACGGAAATGCGCACAGTCAAGACGGTGGACGGCAAGGACATGCTGACATGGGTTCTCTATCCGCCCCAGTTCGACTCGACCAAGGTATATCCTGCTATCGAGATCTTCCTCGGCGGTCCCCAGGGCACTCTCAGCCAGGAATGGTCCTATCGCTGGAACTACCGCCTCATGGCAGCCCAGGGCTACATCGTCGTACTTCCGAACCGCCGCGGCACGACGGCATTCGGACAGGACTGGTGCGAAGAGATTTCCGGAGACTACATCGGCCTCAACATGCAGGACTACCTCAGCGCAGGACGCATGATCAAGGCTGAGCCCTACGTCGGCAAGCTTGCCGGCTGCGGCGCTTCCTACGGCGGCTACTCCGTCTACTACATGGCCGGAATCCATGACGGGCTCTACGACTGCTTCGTCTCCCATGCCGGAATCTTCGACGAGAAAGGACTCTACTACACGACCGAAGAAATGTGGTTCCCGAACTGGGACAACGGCGGTCTCCAGGAATACTCCTACACTCCGGGAGAAATGGGGCCCCGCGGAGACGGCGTGACCTTCGGCGGCATCCAGCAGGCCGGTTCGCCCTGGAGCAACGCAGCCAAGGCGCAGCGCCACTACTCCAACTCCCCTGCCGCGAACATCACAAAATGGAACACTCCTATCCTCTGCATCCACGGCTGCATGGACTTCAGAATCCCCTACACCCAGGGCATGGCTGCCTTCAACGCAGCCCAGATGATGGGCGTTCCCTCGAAGCTCGTGATCTTCCCTGAAGAGACCCACTGGGTACTCCAGCCGCAGAATGCGCTCTTCTGGCACAGAGAGTATTTCGACTGGCTCGACAAATGGTGCAAAGACACAAAATAATGGACATTCTCAGGAAACTTTCGCTCGTGCTGACAGCTATAATGCTGTCAGCCAGCGTTTTTGCCCAGACGACAGAGACCGAAACCGTGTTCGACCTCCCCGGTCCACACGGGAAGCTCAACTGCGCGATCTCCCTGCCTGAGACCGACTCGTACCCTATGGTCATGATCCTTCACGGCCTCACGGGGTGCAAGGACGAAACCGAGGAAATCAATCTTGCGAAGGCATTCCAGGACGCCGGGATGGGCACGATCCGTTTCGACTTCATGGGCCACGGCAAGAGCGAGGGGAACTTCACGGAGATGACAATCCCCAAGGAGATGGACGAGACGATGGCTGTGTATGAATATGTACGGGCCATCCCGCAGGTTACGAAGATAGCAATCTGCGGACACTCGCAGGGAGGTCTCATCGCGGCTCTTTTCGCCGGCCAGATGGGGTCCGGCAAGATTGCCGCGGCGCTTCTCTTCGCCCCGGCCGCCAACCTCAAGTACGACGCCATCATGGGCAGCCATTTCGGGCAGAAGTACGACCCCCACAACCCGCCGGAGAAGATCAAGACTCTGAGAGACATGGACATGGGGCGGGAGTATCTCGTTACTGCCCAGTCACTTCCGGTCTACGAGACGGCAGCGCTCTATGACGGGCCAGCGGCAATCTTCCACGGCACTGCCGACGACATGGTCCCCATGATCTACGGCGTTGCGTTCCACCTCATCTGGAAAGACAGCGAACTGCACCTGATGGACGGCGACCACCACGGATTCCAGCGCCATGCGCCAGAATGCCGTGCCCTCGCTACATCCTTTCTCCAGAGAGTATTCCATCTTATTCCAGAGGACTGATATTCCGGGGATTGCGCAGCTGCCAGAAAGCTATGGCAGCGGATGCTGCAACATTGAGCGAATCCACTCCAGGCATCATCGGGATCCTGACGACATAGTCTGCGCTGGCGACGGTTTCCTCCGGGAGACCGTCGCCTTCGTTTCCCAGGACTATGGCAAGTTTCGGTTCGGCGGCAAGGGCATCGTCATCTATGCTTACGGAATTGTCGCTAAGGGCCATCGCGGCCGTCCTGAAGCCCAGACCCCGCAAGATAGACAGTGGCGCATCCATCCTTGTCCATGGAACAAGGAACACGTTCCCCATCGAGGAGCGAAGGGATCTCCTTGTCAGAGGATCACAGGAATTGCTCGTCACTAGCACGGCGCCTATGCCCAGGGCCGCCGCCGACCGGAAGATGGCACCGACATTCGCCGCATCCACCACCCCGTCCAGCACCGCTATACGGGATTTTCCCTTGCAGATGTCTTCAACTGAAGGCAGCTTGGGACGTCTCATCTCGCAGAGTATCCCTCTCGTGATCCCGAAGCCAGTGATCTCGCGCAGCTCCTTCTCGTCCGCAATCCTCGTCGGAATGTTTCCACACCGGCTGATCAGCTGGGCATAAGCCTCCTCGTGCCTTCTGTCGCAGAGCAGCGAAACCGGCTCGCATCCCGCATCCAGCGCCCTTTCGACCACATTCGGGCTCTCCGCCACGAAAAGCCCTCGGCGCCTGAGTTCCGCATCCGAAATGTTGATTTCCATGGTGATTCCTCTTTTTGACAGGATGCAAATATACAAAAAGAGGCCGGCAAGAATGCCGGCCTCTATTTTGTCCTATTGAAACTGACTATTTTTCAGAGAGTTTCTTGTAGGTGTTGTAGCGGATCTGGGCGTACTCCTGAGTCTTCTCGAGAAGCTCCTGAGCCCTGTCGGGGAAGAGCTTGTAGAGAGAAGCGAAGCGAACCTCGCCCTTCAGGAAGTCCTGGAACTTGCTCCAGTCAGGCTCCTTGCTGTCGAGGCTGAACGGATTCTTGTCCGTGCCCTCGAGCTCGGGGTTGTAGTGGTAGAGATGCCAGTAGCCGCAATCGACTGCGAGCTTCTCCTCCTTCTGGCTGAGACCCATTCCCGCCTTCAGGCCATGGTTGATACACGGAGCATATGCGATGACCAGTGACGGTCCGTCGTAAGCCTCCGCCTCGCGGATGACCTTCATGTACTGTGCCGGGCTTGCACCCATAGCGACCTGTGCTACATATACATAGCCATAGCTCATTGCCATCATTCCGAGGTCCTTCTTGCGGATCTTCTTGCCGGAAGCGGCAAACTTGGCGATGGCACCTGCAGGAGTGGACTTGGAAGACTGTCCGCCGGTGTTGGAGTAAACCTCGGTATCGAGTACGAGGACATTCAGGTTCTCGCCGGAAGCGAGTACGTGGTCGAGTCCGCCGTATCCGATATCGTATGCCCAACCATCACCGCCGAAGATCCACTGGCTGCGTGCCGGCATGAAATGACGGTAGAGGTAGAGGTTCTGGGCAAGTTCAGCCTTGTTGCCTACGAGCATCGGGACGAGCTTGTCGGTAACCTCGCGGGTAACCTTCGCATCGTTCTTGTTCTCGAGCCACTGTGCCATCAGAGCCTTGGCCTCGTCGGAGAAGTCCGCGCTGTCCTTGGCCTGAGTCATGTAGTTTGCAACAGTCTCGCGTGCACGGTCGGAACCGAGCTTCATGCCGAGGCCGAACTCAGCGTTGTCCTCGAACAGGGAGTTCTGCCATGACGGGCCATGTCCCTTTGCGTTCGTGCAGTAGGGAGATGCGGGGAAGGATGCTCCGTAGATGGAGGAGCAGCCGGTGGCGTTGGCAATCATCATGTGGTCTCCGAAGAGCTGGGTGATGTTCTTGATGTAGGGTGTCTCGCCGCAGCCTGCGCATG
>CAYTXA010000041.1:0-13552 GCA_964440865.1 uncultured Muribaculaceae bacterium
TGATAATTTTATAGGACTTTAACCAACCACAACCACATCACATGAAAAAGACCCTTACCGCAATTGCCGTTCTTGTGGCGGCAGGCCTAACTTCCATGGCGCAGCCTTCTGAGATCAAGATCCATGAGGCAGCCGAAAATCAGCCCGTCATCCCGGCAGAGATCTACGGGCAGTTCTCCGAACACCTCGGCAGGTGCATCTACGACGGCATCTGGGTCGGGAAAGATTCCTCCATCCCGAACGTGGACGGCTACAGGAAGGATCTGCTCGAAGCTCTGCAGACCCTGAAGGTTCCTGTGCTCCGCTGGCCGGGCGGATGCTTCGCCGACGAATACCACTGGCGTGACGGTATCGGCCCGCAGTCAGGGCGCAAGGTCATCGTCAACAACAACTGGGGCGGCACACGCGAGGACAACTCCTTCGGCACGCACGAGTTCATGAATCTCTGCGAACTGCTTGGAGCAGAGCCTTATGTATCAGGAAATGTCGGCAGCGGCACCGTGCAGGAGCTTGCCGACTGGGTACAGTACATGACCGCCAAGAGCGGTTCCCTCGCAGACGAGAGGAAGGCCAACGGGCGCACCGAGCCCTGGCATCTCAAGTATCTGGGGGTCGGCAACGAGAGCTGGGGCTGCGGAGGCAACATGCGCCCGGAATACTATTCCGACCTTTTCCGCCGCTATGCCATCTATTGCCGCAACTATGACGGAAATTCCCTCTTCAAGGTTGCCAGCGGAGCTTCCGACTATGACTACAACTGGACAAAGGTGCTGATGGAGAACCGCTCGAATGACATGGCCGGCCTTTCCCTGCACTACTACACCGTAATGAACTGGGGGAAGAAAGGTTCCGCGACAAAGTTCACGGACGGGGACTACTACGATATCCTGGGCAAGAGCGTCGAGATCGACGAGGTGCTGCGCAACCATGAGAAGATCATGGACACCTATGATCCCGAGAAGAGAGTGGCCCTGCTTCTGGATGAGTGGGGTACATGGTTCGACGTAGAGCCCGGAACGAACCCCGGCCATCTCTACCAGCAGAATACCATGAGGGACGCAATGGTGGCTGCCCTGTCGCTGAACATCTTCAACGGCCACACCGACCGTCTCAAGATGGCCAACATCGCCCAGATTGTCAACGTGCTGCAGTCCATGATCCTGACAAAAGGAGACAAGATCGTGCTTACCCCGACCTACCATGTCTTCCGCATGTACAATGTCCATCAGGATGCGACCTATGTTCCTTGCGAATATGACGCAGACAACGCCGCTTCTCCGTCCGGAAGGCCTTATCCCGGCCTCAGCGCAAGCGCTTCCTCCAAAGACGGTGCTCTCCACGTCTCGGTTGCAAACACGTCTCTAGACAAGGCCCGCCCGGTTGAGCTGGCGTTCGATTCCCTCCGTCCCGGCAGCGTCAAGGCAGAGATTCTCCGCTCCGGCAAGGTGTCCGACTACAATGATTTCGACGATCCGGACAAAGTGAAGCCAGAGGCCTTCACCGCCATCAAGACTAAAGGCGGCAAGGTATGCTTCACGCTTCCCGCCGCCTCTATCGTGGTGCTCGAGATAAAGTAACCCTAAGCGGAATATTTCCGCAGCATCGTCAGAAGTTCTTCCCGGTTGACAGGCTTCGTAAGGAAGTCTGTACAGCCGGCCTTGTAGGCTCTTTCCCTGTCGGCGAAGAATGCGCTGGCTGTCACGACGATTATCGGGACATCGGGATCGGCCTGGCGTATCTTCGCAGTTGCGTCGATTCCGTTCAGGCGAGGCATGCGCACATCCATCAGGATTGCATCAAATTTCTCCCTCCCTGCAAACTCCACGGCCTCGATGCCGTCCATGGCCCTGTGGAGGTCGTATGTGGAGCGGAGCATTACCTTGAACAGCAGGAAGTTGCTGTCATCGTCTTCTGCCACGAGGATCTTTCTCTTCCTGTTGGGGTCTTCCATCAGTCTCTGTCGCGGGGCGCTGTCGCTGGGGCGGAACGAGGAAGCGGCTGCAGGGGCGGCTGTTGTCTGAAGGATTGACGGGTCTGCTACGCCATGCTGCAGCGATTGAGACGGCTGCTGCAGGATTGTCTGCGGCTGCGATATAGGCTGCTGAGGCTGAACGGGTAGCGGAATCGGCTGCTGCTGGACTGGTTGCTGATAGTATTGCGGCTGCTGGGCAGGCTGCTGGACCGGCTGGGGCTGGGCGAAAGCTCCCGCGGAAGGCATGGAGGCTGAGTAGTCAATCTCCGGGTTGCACGGGAGCCATACCCAGAATGTCGACCCGACGCCTACTTCGCTCTGGACTCCGACCTTTCCGCCCTGTCCCTCTGCCATAGCCTTGCAGATGGCAAGTCCGAGGCCCGTGCCTCCGGCATTGTTCCTGACATCCAGCCTCTTGAATCTCTCGAAAACGGCCTGCTGCTGGTCTGCCGGAATTCCAACCCCGGTATCCTGGACAGATATCCGGATCCCATTGTCCTGGAACTCGTAGCTGACCGCAACGGAGCCTTTCACGGTGCACTTGAACGCGTTCGTGACAAAATTCGACACGATCTGCAGCAGTCTCGTCCGGTCAGTCGTGACCATGCATGTCCTGTACGGGAAATTCTTCAGAAACTGCACGCTTGCGCTGTGGGGGAAACGGTTCAGGACCATGTATTCCTGCTCGAGCGCAGAAGTGAGGTCGAATCTCTCGGGGAAGAATTTCATCTTTCCGGAATCAACTTTGCTGATGTCAAGTACATCATTGACAAGGCGTTGGAGCTGGTTGCTCGAGTCTGCGATTATGCTTGCATATTTCGTCCTCTCGGCCTTGTCGTCAGTGTCGGCGATCATCTGCGCAAATCCGGTTATCGTGTTTATCGGTGTCCGGATCTCATGGTTCATGTCGGCGAAGAAGTCGGAAAGCGCACGGCTCTCTTCCATCTCCTTACGCAACTTTTCGTTTTCCTTCCTTGCGTTGGACTGGGTCACAATCATTCCCACGACCGCAACAATCAGCAGGACTGCAAGGACGATTGTCAGATATTCGAACATTGTTTTGGGATTATAAGTCTGTCAAGACAAATATAATAATTTCCTAGCCTACGAATGCAAGGGTCGCGGCGGAAATCCTGCCGGAGTATCCGGCCTTCCGAAGCGCACCGTAGCAGGAGGCAAGGGTCGCACCCGTCGTGAACACGTCGTCCACGAGCAGGACATGTCCTCCTTCAGGGTTGTTTCCCCGGACGGCGAACGCCCCCTCGACATTGCGGGCCTTCTCCCCGACGCTCATCCTTGTCTGGGTCATGGTCCTGCGCACTCTCGCAAGGCAGCTTCCCGTGACCGGAGCGCCGAGGGCTGAACCCAGCTCGCGGGCTATGACCTCAGCCTGGTTGTAGCCTCTTTTCCAGAGCCTTGTCCAGTGGAGCGGGACAGGGATGATGCATGAGACGTCGGAGAATTCTTCCGCATCGCGGAGCCTCTCCCCCAGCATATGGGCGTAATGCCGCCCTGCATCCATGTCTGCATGATATTTCAGGCTCTGGGTGATCTTCGCATACCCCGTTCCGGACATGTAGTGGAAAAGAGCTGCAGCCCACTGGTATGAGGGCGCTTCTATCTTCTCGTTGTAGCGGTCTGCCATGGGGTTTCGGGGCATGTTCCAGAACCATGTCAGCGGCAGGTCAGCCTCGCACCATGAACAGAGATGGCGCTCGCCGCGGAGAAGGCGGCGTCCGCACACAATGCAAGTCCGCGGAAGAAAAAGCTCTCCCACGGACGCACTTACGTATGATATCAGCTTTTCGATTGCCTACATCTGCATGCCGCCGTCGACCTGGATCACCTGTCCGCTGACATATGAGGAAAGGTCGCTGGCGAGGAATGTTGCCACGTTGGCGATGTCCTCGGGTGTTCCGGCCCTGCGGAGAGGAATCCTCTCGACCCACTCCTTGCGGATCTCTTCGGGAAGTGCCTGGGTCATAGGCGTATCGATGAATCCGGGCGCGATGGCGTTAGCACGGATTCCCTTCTTTCCCATCTCCTGGCCGATGCTCTTTGCAAGGGCGATCAGTCCGGCCTTCGAGGCGGAATAGTTGCACTGGGCGGCATTGCCGTGGACTCCTACAACGGAGGACATGTTGATGATGGATCCGCTTCTCTGCCTCATCATGTAGGGAATCGTGGCATGGATGAAGTTGAACGCGGACTTCAGGTTGACCGCGATGACGGCGTCCCACTGCGCCTCGGTCATCTTCAGCATGAGTCCGTCCTTTGTTATGCCGGCGTTGTTGACGAGGATGTCTATGTGTCCGAAGTCTTCCTTGATCTTGGCGACGACATCGTGGGTCTCCTCAAAGTTGGCAGCGTTCGATGCGTATCCCTGAACCTTGTGGCCGAGGGCTGCTATGTCGGAGATTGTCTGTTTCATGTCGTCGTTCATGACGAGATCGGTGAAGGCGATGTCTGCGCCTTCGGATGCGAACTTCAGGGCGATCTGCTTTCCGATGCCCCTTGCGGCGCCCGTGATGAGGGCTACCTTTCCTTCCAAAAGTCCCATATTAGTGTGTTTTTTGTTGTCCTTCCAATTTCTTGGGTTCCATACTCCGCAAAAATAACAAAAAATCCTATCTTTGTCTTATCGCCTCGGTGGTGGAATGGTAGACACGAGGGACTTAAAATCCCTTGGGCAGAAATGTCCGTGCGGGTTCGAGTCCCGCCCGAGGCACAATGGGAAACATTATGGAAGACGATATGAAATCAAGAGCAATTCTGATCGGGTCATGCCTGCTTGCCGCAGCGCTGACAATCATGGGGTTATGCATCTACTCAGGTCTCTCTTCCTTTGCCAGGGGACAGAGGACCGTGACTGTCAAGGGTCTTTCCGAGAAGGAGGTCAAGGCTGACAAGGTCACATGGCCTGTTTCCGTCAGCCTTGCCGACAACAATCTCGCCGCCCTCAACAACGAGATTGCCCGGAGCAACAACGTCATCAGGCAGTTCCTCCTCGACGGAGGACTGACCGAGGATGAGATCACGGTCAACGCCCCGGACGTAACCGATCGCGATGCGGAGCAGTATTCTTCCCGCACAGGTGGTTACCGCTATGTCGCCACGACCGTCGTCACGGTTGTTTCCGACAAGGTCGACCTTGTCAGCGAACTGATAAAGCGTCAGGGCGAACTGATCGGGAAAGGGGTCGCCGTCAATACCAGCAACTACCAGTATCCCATCTCCTATGAATTCACCGGCCTCAACGACATCAAGCCGGAAATGATCCAGGAGGCGACAAAGAACGCGCGTGCCGCGGCGGAGAAATTCGCCGACGATTCCGACAGCCGCCTCGGCAAGATCAAGACTGCCTCCCAGGGTCAGTTCTCCATCTCGGACCGTGACAACTACACTCCTTCCGTCAAGAAAGTCCGCGTAGTCACGACGATCGTCTACTACCTCAAGGGATAATAGATGAAGACATTCCCAGTACTCGCCTGGACAAAGGGATACCGCAACTTCGAGACAGGAAGCCGCAATTTCAGCAGACTTCCCTGGGCTCAGGGAGTCATCCTGCTCTCATGCGTACTGGTGGCAATGTTGCTCGCCAACCTTCCTTTCACGAGGGATTTCTACCATTCCGTCCTTGCAACGGATCTGTCCATCAGCATCCTCATCCCGGGGCATGAAGCTATCTCCTTCCCCAGAGGCATGACCGTGGAGACGTTCGTGAACGACATCCTGATGGTCGTTTTCTTTTTCACGGTCGGGCTTGAGATACGACGGGAGATGGTTTCCGGTGAGCTCAGCACTCCCAGGAAGGCCATAATGCCCATAATCGCAGCCCTTGGCGGAGTTCTGGCGCCGGCGCTGATCTACATTGCGGTCAACCATGGCACATTCGCCGCAGGAGGATGGGGCATACCTACCGCCACGGATATCGCTTTCGCGGTCGGCGTGATGTCGATCCTCGGGGACAAGGTTCCCGTCTCTCTCAAGGTATTCCTCACTGCTCTTGCCATCGCCGACGACCTCATCGCCATTCTGGTAGTCGCCATTTTCTATGGCGGCACGATAAATTTCCGCCTGCTCGGAATTGCCCTGATCCTGATACTCCTGATCCTCGCCATGAGGTATCTGAGGGAAAAGCGGACATGGTTCTACTTCATTCCTTCGATAGCTATCTGGATCCTGTTCTACTATTCCGGCGTCCATGCGACTATGTCCGGCGTTGTGATGGCGTTCCTTCTTCCGATGGAGCCGCGCTACAGCAAGGCCTATTTCATCCGTCACGAGAAACTCATCCACAAGAAATTTGTCGAGACGGAGGGCACGGAAGAGGACAATGAGGCTTTCCCGAATGTTACGCAGCGCTATCTGCTCAGGAAGATCTCTTCGACATCCAAGGGCAGCATCAGCCTGACCGACAGGCTAGAGTACGCCCTGGGGCCATGGGTCAATTTCCTGATCATGCCCCTTTTCGCCCTTGCCAATGCCGGCGTCCAGATCACGGATCCTTCCTATTTCAACATCTTCAGGTTCATTCCGGAGGTCGGGGGCGTGGGGATGGGCATTTTCCTGGGGCTCGTCGTCGGGAAGCCGTTCGGGATTACCCTGGCATCATGGATTGCCGTAAAGACAAAGCTCGGGGCAATGCCTGACAAGGCTACATGGCCTATGCTCGCAGCCGTCGCCTGTCTCGGAGGCATCGGATTCACGATGTCCATCTTCGTCGACACCCTATCATTCGGAGAACATCCGGAGTCCATGCAGCAGATGCGCGACATGGGCAAGATCGCCATCCTGCTCGGCTCGCTCGGCGCAGGGGTGCTGGGCAGCCTGCTGATCAGCTTAGTCCACAAAAAATAACACTATATGTTCACAAGTCAAGTATATTCCGCCAGGCGCGCCGAGCTTCTGAAAAGGCTCAGCGCGACCGCTCCCGAAGGAAAGAGGGGCGTGGCAATTTTCATCGGCAACGTGGATGCGCCTGCCCAGTACAAGGACAATGCCTACGCATTCCGCCAGGACAGCACATGGCTCTACTATTTCGGGATCGATGAGCCGCGCTATGCTGCCCTTCTCGACCTCGACGACGGGGCTTCCGTCATCTACGCGGACGAGCAGGATATCGATGACATCATCTGGGCCGGACCCCAGCCGTCCGTTGCCGAGATAGCCGCCAAGGCGGGGGTTTCCGCCACCGGTTCATATTCTGACTTCGGCGCCGCTGTCGCGACTGCAATCTCCAAGGGGCGCGAGGTCCATTTCATCCCGGCATCCAGGTACTACAACACTATGATGCTCAGGGATCTCGGCCTTGATCCCACGAAGCCGTCCCCTGTGCTTGTCAGGGCTATCATCTCCATGCGTCTCGTCAAGGAGGACATCGAGATCGAGCAGATGGACGATGCCTGCAACATTGGCCAGCACATGCACCGGCTCGGACGCAGCATGATCAGGGAGGGTGTCAGGGAGCAGGATATCGCAGGTGCGATGGACGGGTACACGCTCCAGAAAGGCTGGGGCGTTTCTTTCCCGACCATCCTGACCCAGCATGGTGAGACGCTCCATCTCCATGGGCACACCGGTGTCGTCACGCCCGGAAAACTCATGCTCATCGATGCCGGAGCGGAGAACAGCATGCACTATCCCTCCGACTTCACGAGGACATACCCCACAAGCGGAAAATTCGCCTCAAAGCAGCGCGAGATCTACCAGATCGTGCGTGACTGCAACGAGTTTGCATTCGAGAACACAAGGCCCGGGGTGGCCTACAGGGATGTGCACATCGCCGTCGAGAGGAAGATGCTCGAGGGCCTGAAGGCGCTCGGCCTGGTACGCGGAGACGTGGACGAGATGGTTGCGGCAGGGGTTGCAGGAATGTTCATGCCTCATGGGCTCGGGCACAATATCGGGCTGGATGTCCATGACATGGAGGATCTGGGCGAGGATCTCGTAGGGTATGATCCAGACCAGACACGTTCTCCGAGACTTGGACTGGGCAGCCTCAGGATGGCACGCAGGCTCGTCCCCGGAAACATCATCTCCGATGAGCCCGGCATCTACTTTGTGCCGGCTCTGATCTCGAAATGGAAGGCTGAAGGGACAGGCAAGGATTTCGTCAACTACGAAGCCCTCGAGAAAAATTACTTCGACTTCGGCGGCATACGTCTCGAGGATGACGTACTGGTAACCGCAGACGGCGCCCGCAGGCTCGGCCCGAACCGCCTCGAGATCGACCCCGACGACGTCGAGACCGCCATGACCTCCGACTAATACGTCCTTCGCAGCTCTGTAAAAAAGAGAGAGGCCGGCTAAAATAGCCGGCCTCTTCAGATATGGTATGTGCCTGATTACTCTGCCTTGGGAGCCTCAGCAGCCTCTGCCTTGGGTGCCTCCTCAGTCTTGGGTGCCTCCTCAGCCTTGGGAGCCTCAGCAGCAGCCTCAGCCTTCTTTCCGCGGCCACGACGAGTAGTCTTCTTTGCCTCCTTCTTCTGGGCAGAAGCAAGAGCAGCCTCGTTGAAATCTACAAACTCCACGAGCGCCATCTCGGCACCGTCTCCCTGACGGAATCCAGTGTGGAGAACGCGAAGGTATCCACCGGGACGGTCAGCAATCTTCGGAGATATTGTGCGGAAGAGCTCGGTAACTGCCTCCTTGTTCTTCAGATAGCTGAAGACAGTACGGCGGGAGTGGGTCGTATCTTCCTTGGACTTGGTGACAAGCGGCTCAAGATAGGACTTGAGAGCCTTGGCCTTGGCAACGGTCGTCGAGATTCTCTTGTGGAGGATCAGGGAAGTTGCCATGTTGGCAAACATTGCCTTACGATGTCCTTCCTGACGGCCAAGATGATTGTTTGCTTTATTGTGCCTCATTGTCTATTCGTTGACTTTTTTCTTTGGTTCGATGTTATACTTTCTGACATCCATTCCGAAGGAGAGATGCTCCTTGTCGAACAGGTTGTCAATCTCGTTGAGAGACTTCCTTCCGAAGTTGCGCAGCTTCATCAGCTCGTTCCTGGAATAGGATACCAGGTCGGCGAATGTATCGATGTCAGCAGCCCTGAGGCAGTTGTATGCCCTGACAGACAGGCCGACATCAGACAGCTTCGTCAGAAGCAGATGACGTACGCGAAGGCTTTCCTCGTCAAGTTCCTTGTCACTCGACTCCTCGACATTCTCCACGGCGAGCTTGTTCTCGTCGGTGAAGAGCTTGAGGTGGAAGATGAGGATGTCTGCTGCGTCCTGAAGAGCGGCATTCGGGGAAATGGAACCGTCGGTCTCAATTTCGATGGTCAGTTTCGCGTAGTCCGTCCTCTGCTCGACACGCCAGGGCTCCTCGATATAGTTTACCTTGCGGATAGGAGTGTAGATGGCATCGATCGGAATTGTTCCGATCGGGGTTGTGTCATCGATCTGCTCCTCAGCCGGGACGAATCCGCGGCCTTTGGTAATGGTAAGGGAGATCTCAAGCTTGACGGAAGGCTCCAGTGTACAGATGTGAAGCTCTGGATTAAGCACCTTGAAAGAAGACAATCCCTTGGAAATATCCTCAGCGGTGAATTCGGATTTGCCGCTGATAGTGATGTTTGCCGTCTCATTGTCCACGCCGTCTACCATCCTCTTGAGGCGTACCTGCTTCAAGTTCAAGATGATATCCTGCATGCCCTCAATCACTCCGGGAATGGTCGCAAATTCGTGGTCCACGCCGGAGATCTTGATGGAGCTGATGGCAAAGCCTTCCAGAGAAGACAACAGGATGCGGCGAAGCGCATTGCCGATCGTCGTGCCATAGCCAGGCTCAAGAGGCCTGAGCTCGAAACGGCCGATCGTGTCAGTGCATTCGAGCATTATTACCTTATCTGGTTTCTGAAATGCTAAGATTGCCATGTTTATTCTTTTTTGGTGTTTATTGTTTACTTGGAATAGTGGTCTACGATCAGCTGTTCGTTGATGGTCTCGGGTATCTCAGCACGGGTGGGCACGTTGAGGAACTTACCGGAGAGGTTCTTGGCGTCGAGCTCAATCCAAGGATAAGTCTTGGCGGAAGCAACGCTGTCAAGAACGACCTCGAGGCTCTTGTCGCGCTCGCGGACTGCGATCACGTCTCCGGGCATTACCTGTGCAGAGGGAACTCCGCACACGTCTCCGTTGAGGGTGATGTGACGATGGAGCACAAGCTGCCTTGCTGCAGGCCTGGTGGGTGCGAAACCGAGACGGTAAACTACATTGTCGAGCCTGGATTCGAGCAGGAACAGAAGGTTCTCGCCGGTCTGGCCGGGCATGCGGTTAGCCTTTGCGTAGGTCTTGCGGAACTGACGCTCGAGGACACCATACATGTACTTGACTTTCTGGGTCTCCTTCAGCTGGTTACCGTAGTCGGTGACTTTGCGTGCACGCTTGTGGGCAGCACCATGCTGTCCGGGAGGATAATTCCTCTTCTCGAAGTCCTTGTCCGGTCCGTAGATAGGTTCACCAAACTTGCGGGCGATCTTTGTTTTTGGTCCAGTATATCTTGCCATAGTAATTACTCTTTAAGATTTGTTATCAGACTTTACGACGGCCCTTAGGTCTGCAACCGTTATGAGGCATCGGAGTCACGTCAACGATCTCGCTGACAGCGATTCCTGAGTTGCTGATAGCCCTGATGGCGGACTCACGTCCAGCACCCGGACCCTTGACATATACCTTTACCCTGCGGAGTCCAGCATCGAATGCGCTCTTGGAAGCGTCCTCGGCAGCCATCTGGGCGGCATAAGGAGTGTTCTTCTTGGAGCCGCGGAAACCGCACTTTCCAGCAGAAGACCAGCTGATGACCTGGCCGACATTGTTGGTAAGGGCGACGATGACATTGTTGAAGGTGGAGGATACGTGGGCTTCGCCCTCGGCCTCAACCTTGACGACTCTCTTCTTGGATGATGTTGTCTTCTTTGCCATGTTCTAAGCTTTATTTGGTCGCTTTCTTCTTGTTGGCGACGGTCTTTCTCTTACCCTTTCTTGTACGGGCATTGTTCTTGGTCTTCTGACCACGGACAGGGAGTCCGACACGATGGCGGATGCCCCTGTAGCATCCGATATCCATCAGACGCTTGATATTCATCAGGGTCTCGCTGCGAAGCTCTCCTTCGATCTTGTAATCGTTGGAGATGACAGCACGGATCTTCTGGATCTGCTCGTCGCTCCAGTCGGCAACCTTGATGGCACAGTCGATGCCGCACTCCTCGAGAATCTTCTTTGCGGAGGAACGGCCGATTCCGAAGATATAGGTAAGACCTACGTCTCCTCTCTTGTTGTTCGGTAAATCAACACCGGCGATTCTTGCCATAATCTATCTTAATTTTTTGTTCTTACAAGTTGGACGATTAGTCTCCACCTTATTTCTGACGCATCTTGAACTTAGGGTTCTTCTTGCAGATGACATAGAGGTGGCCCTTGCGTCTAACGATCTTGCAATCGTCGCTGCGTTTTTTGATGGATGTTTTGACTTTCATGATATGGATATTTTATTTGTATCGGTAGGATATTCTGCCTTTGGTTAAATCATACGGCGACATTTCCACTTTCACCTTGTCGCCGAGAAGGATGTGGATGAAGTTACGCCTCATCCGGCCGGATATGGTCGCAAGTATGACGTGTCCGTTATCCAGTTCCACCTTGAACATTGCGTTCGGAAGGGTCTCAACGACAACTCCGTCCAATTCTATTGCTGTTTGCTTTGGCATGGAAAAATCACTTGAATTTAATCTTGCTATCCTTTTCTATATAATCGAAGGTCGACAGCTGCTCAGCCTTTCCGTGACGGACAACAACCGTAAGCTCATAGTGTGCAGCGTTCTTATGATCTGCGGTATGGACCGCCCAGCCGTTGCGTGCCAGGTACACACCCCTGCCGCCGGCCGTGATCATAGGTTCGATGCAGATAGTCATTCCGTCCACGAGCTTCGCACCGTGCCCCGCTTTCCCGTAGTTGGGAACACCAGGCTCCTCGTGCATGTCCGTGCCGATTCCGTGTCCTTCGAGTTCTCTCACGACACCGAATCCGAATGATTCAGCATACGACTGTACCGCGTGTCCGATGTCACCGACTCTGCCGCCCGCGACAGCCTGCTCGATGCCCTTGTATAGACTCTCCTTGGTCACGTCAAGGAGCTTGCGGGTTTCCGGATCCACTTCCCCGACAGGAAACGTGTAGCAGGAATCTCCGTTGTAGCCCTTGTAGAGCGTACCAAGGTCGATCGACACGATATCGCCTTCCTTCAGCACATAGTCAGAGGGGAAGCCGTGTACCACGACGTCGTTTACAGAAGCACAGATGGCTGCCGGATAACCGTCATAGTCCAGAAAATTCGGCACAGCTCCATTGTCGCGGATGAATTCTTCCGCAACCCTGTTCAGCTCCTTCGTTGTAACTCCGGGAGCCACAGCCTCGCCGACAACCGCCAGCGTCTTGCTGGTCAGGATGCCGTTCTCGCGCAGGAGCTCTATCTCCTCTTCTGTCTTCGGTTTCACCATCGTTCTTCGCTTATATCTTATTCATCAAAAAAATTACATTCCTGAACGTCCGGTCAGGCGTCCGGTCTTCATCAGGCCATCGTAGTGACGCATGAGCAGGTAGCTCTCGATCTGCTGCAGGGTGTCGAGCAATACGCCGACAAGGATCAGGAGGGAAGTACCTCCGTAGAAGCTTGCGAACTGGTCGTTGACGCCCAGAAGCATTGCGAAAGCCGGGAAGATCGCGATGATTGCAAGGAAAATGGAGCCCGGAAGTGTAACCTTGGACATTACGCTGTCCAGGAAATCCACGGTCTTCTTTCCAGGCTTGACACCGGGAATGAATCCACCGTTCTTTTTCATGTCTTCTGCCATCATCGTCGGATTAACAGTGACAGCCGTATAGAAGTACGTGAAGATCACTACAAGCAGGCCGAAGATGAAGTTATACCAGAATCCGGTATAATTGCTCATCGTCGCGGCAAGTCCACGGGTTGCATCCCACCTGGAGAACAGGAGAGGGAAGAGCATGAGGGCCTGGGCGAAGATGATGGGCATTACGCCTGCAGCGTTTATCTTCAGAGGTATGTACTGGCGAACGCCGCCGTACTGGCGGTTGCCGACGATCCTCTTTGCATACTGTACAGGAACCCTCCTGACAGCCTGGGTGAGGGCGATTGCAGCCACGAACACCAGGAACAGGAATATGAATTCGACAACCAGGATAAGCAGACCGCCGTTGGAAGATACGGAGAGCTTGCCTCCGATTTCGGCAACGAGCGCATAGGGCAGACGGGCTACGATTCCGATCATGATCAGAAGGGAGATACCGTTGCCGATGCCGCGGTCAGTGATCCTTTCGCCGAGCCACATCACGAACATCGAGCCGGCCATCAGGATGACGGTGCTGATCAGGTTGAACGCGAAGTTGCTCCAGCCAAGCTGGTTTACGGCAAGGAATGCCTGTCCGGGAATCTGGTTGTGGATGGACGCGATGTAGGCTGGGCACTGGATGGCTAGGACGAGAATTGTGAGATATCTCGTTATCTGGTTCATCCTGCGACGTCCGCTCTCACCCTCCATCTGGAGTTTCCTG
>CAYTXA010000042.1:0-5923 GCA_964440865.1 uncultured Muribaculaceae bacterium
TAGAGCGCTTGCATGGCATGCAAGAGGTCAGGAGTTCGAATCTCCTATGCTCCACTCCTCAGGGATTTAAGGTAAAACTTAAGTCCCTGATTTTTCTATTGTTAGGCTCCCTCTTTCCGGCCTAAGAGGATATGTCTTCAATTTGTTCGTAAACTGCTGCAGCACCTTGAGGTACCCTGATGATACAGGTCGTCGTATAGCATCCAGCTATTTAACAATGAAATAACCGAGAGATACCAGTGCAATGCCAAAGATGACGCTTGAGGCCACATATCCAATGAATCCCCATGTATTTCCGGTCTGGAGCATCTTGAGGCTATCATTGGCAAAGGTCGAAAAGGTGGTGAAGCCTCCACAGACCCCTGTGGTCATAAGCAAGCACCAATTGCTGACGGTGTCTGAAAATCTGGAGAACAGACCATACAACATCCCTATCAAGAGACAGCCTAGAAGGTTGACCGAGAGAGTTCCCCAAGGAAATCCTGTACTTATCCCTTTCATGGCAGCAGAGATTAGATACCGAACAGCACCACCAATGAAACTGCCGGAACCGACCAGAAGTATAGCTTTTATCATCTCGGATTCTTTTCAATGCCAGACCTATTCGAGAGTAAGGAGGAGGGCCATTTTGAAGCGTTTGTCTGCCCTGACGCTGTGGAGCCCGCCCTTTTCAAAGACGAACTGCTCTCCTGCCTTCAGCGAATATTCCTTTCCTTCGTAGACGATGACTCCTTCCCCATCAAGGGCGAATACCATTGCATCGCCCGGAGCGGCATGCTCCCGGAGTCCCTGCCCTGCATCGAAGGACATGACAACAAACTTCATCTTGTCATTCGAAGCAATATCCATGTTGACAATCTTTCCCTCCTGATAGGGAACAATATCTTTGAGAGCGAAGACCTCTCTATTTTTTACTGCCTGATTCATAATAGTTTCTGAATTAAGTCCTATTTCAATGTATATGCTGTCGGAAGGTGCAGTCACACCCGTGTCCTTGCCATCAGAGATGCAGATGCACTGTCCGGGGAGCAGCGAATGTGCCGTTTCTCCGGGAGTGAATATCCCTGCATTGCCACTCAAGCCGAGGTAAAGCACAGGTTCCGGGTAATGCTCCGCACTGATGTCTGTTCCTTCGGCAAGTGAAAAGATGGTAATATCCGGTGCAATCGCACCGGATATGGTACAGCCCGGAACAGGAGAGTTTTCCGATACCAGCGAAATTACCTTTCCCTTTTCTAGATTCATTTCTTCCTTATCGCGATCGATATGGCATACATCCCATTGCCTAGAGTGTTGCCACCCATGAAGAAATGCGCCCGTCTGTCTTGTCTGCTTCGTTGGTCTCGTCAAGGGCTAGCCCGACGAATTTTCCGTTCACCACTGAGTCCGAAGCGGAATAGTTGTATGCCGAGGCATCAACACCGGGGAGGATTTCGGCACCGGTCTCACAGGCAGCATCGTAGAGAGCCTTCATGCCGCCACAGAAGGTGTCGGGATAGCTTTCGGAATCGCCAACGCCAAAGATGGCGACCTTCTTTCCGGAGAGAGAAAGCCCTTTCAGCGTATTCAGGGCGTCATACCAGTCGTCCTGAACTTCTCCGTCTCCCCATGTGGAAGTCCCCAGAATGATGAGATCATAATCTGCGGCATCTGCTCCGAGTTCTGAAGCATTCTTGACATCAGCCCCGCCAAGGGCGTCGGCAATCCTGTTTGCGATATCCTCGCAGGTCCCAGTCGTGGAACCATAGTAAATAACTGTTTTCATCTTTGATTTCTTTAAATGACTGTACAAAGTTCGCGATTATTCCCGAGCGTGTCAATCACCAAAAGTGAGTAAAAAGGTGTAATTATTATAATCTATACCGAACGGCTATTCACTTCGTGCGGAATTGCTGGGGCGTAGAGCCTACTATAATACTCCCCGAAATTCGGACCGATTATAAAGTCAAGAAACAAGCATTAACTTTATACCGTTATGGGAAGACAACACGAAAGGAAATTTGAGGTATCGGCAGTCATGATCTCGCGATGGAAGACGGCGCTGGTCCAGAATGCAGCGGCAGCTTTCGAGGTGGACCGTCCATGAGGCAGAGCACTACCTTCGGAAGGCGTAGGTCGTCATCATGTCGCACCTTTTTCTGCAAAAAGGCTTTTATAACAATGTGCCAAAATCGTACACGTAACTTCGCAATGATGTATTGCTTTCGGTCTTGCTCCAGTCATTCTTGTCTGGTAAAGAATTGCTATCTTTGAGAACAATTTCAAGCTTATGGCACTGACAATCGATGACATCGCGGCCTATCTGGACAATCTTGGCCTGCAATACATGGCTACCATCGGGCTGGATGGCAAGCCGAAGGTCCGTCCCGTCCAGTACATGGTGACGGAAGATGGCAGACTCTGGTTCTGCACCAACAGCGAGAAGGCCATGTATGCGGAGCTGCAGGCCAATCCGGCTCTGGAGATCTGCGGCAGCCGTCTGCAGGAAGACGAGATCACCACGGCATGGATACGCTTCAGCGCCGAGGCCGTGTTCGAGGACAACCGCAAGGTCAAGGAAATGATAATGGAGAAGAGTCCCATCGTCCATGAACTCTACAAGAACGACCCGGACAACCCCATCTTCAAGGTCTTCTATCTCAAGGACCTGAAAGGCACTCTCGCCAACCTCGGCCACGTCAAGGGTCTGAAGGATCGCGACGACTTTGCCAAGCCCGTTTTCTTCGAATTATAGTCTGCCATTGATTCGGGAAAGCCGGACCGGATGATGCGACGTTCATGACTCCGGGAGTTCCGGCATCACGGCTCTCCCGGCATCGGTCATCAGTCCCCGGGCCTCCAGATCGGCATACTTTGTTTGCAATATGCGTACAATCTACCCTGTCGCTGATTTGCACGAAAGTACGAAAGTTTTAGAGAATCTGTTGCAAAATATTTAGGTGTCGTAGCCTGATATGGAATGGCTGAGGAAAGTCCGTCAGGACTCTGCCTGGACTACGTTTGTACTCTGGCTCGGACGTCAGCCAGAGCTCGGATTTTTCGAGCTATGGCAAGGCTCAGCCCTTGTCTGAGGGGTTGCGGCCAAAATGCGCCTTGAAGCATCTTGAGAAATAGGAGGGTGAGGAGAAGCCGGTAGCATCGGCGACTTCCGACACAGTCATCGCCGTCGTACGGAGCAACCGGTCAGCCGTCTTGAGGCGTATGATACGTATTACTTCCACCGGAGCATCTCCGGTCAGAGCCTTTATCTTGCGGTACAGCTGGATGCGGCTCAGCCCCATTTCTCTGCTTATATCGTCGATGGAGAGTTCCGGGTCCGTGAGCCTTGCCCGTACGATTTCCCGGAAGCGATCCAGGAAATTCCGTTCCGGATCTGTGGCCGTCGAAGGAATCGGCTCAGGTGCATCGGAGTAGTAGTCCTTAAGCCGGCGTCTGTTCTTCAGCAGGCTGGAAATGGTGGCCTTGAGTATCCTGGCGCTGAAAGGCTTGGTGAGATAATAGTCCGCTCCTTCTTCCATCCCTTCCACGACATTCTCCTCGCGAGACCTTGCCGTCAGGAGAATGACCGGAATATGGCTTGTCCGGATGTTGGATTTCAGGCTTCTGCACATCTCGATGCCATCCATCACCGGCATCATGATGTCGCTGACCACGATGTCCGGACAGAACTGCAGAGCCTTGTCAAGCCCATCCTTGCCGTTCGGGGACGTGATGACATGGTAAGAGTCTCCGAGGGTGTCTTTGATGAACTTCCGGATGTCGTCATGGTCCTCCACGACAAGCACCACATCCTTGTCCGAACCCGTTCCGTCCTCTGCAAGGTATTCCATGGTTTCGTTGTCCGAGGACGGGCCGAGACCTGCATCGAAATATTCCGTCAGGTCTTCCGGCCGGACATCCGTACCTGAAATGGAAGGCTCATTCTTTTGATGTACAGGAATATGCACCGTCATCACAGTCCCTTCACCTTCCTTGCTTTCAGCGGAGATCCTACCGCCGTGAAGCGAAATGAATGACCTTACCAGCGCGAGGCCTATGCCGGTTCCTCCGCCGCTTCCGGCATTTCCGGCACGGAAGAAACGATCGAAGACCGAATCGAGCTCACTTTCCGGGATACCGATGCCTGTGTCGGCTACCTTGAAGACAGCTTCTTCCCCATCCAAGGATGCCTCCACTGAGATCGAGGCTCCTTTTTCAGTGTATTTGAACGAGTTGGATATGAGATTGTAGAACACCCTCTCAATCTTCCGCATGTCGGCACACACGGTGAAGTGCTCCGGGGTAGCGATGAAGTCCAGCTTTTTGCCTTGGATAGATGCGGCGTCCGAGAATCCGTCCAGCCACAGACGCAATGCGCCGGGCAAGTCGAATTCCGTGAGGACCAGGTGCATGTCGCCATTCTCCACCTTGCGGAAATCCAGTATTTCCTCGGTCAGGCGGAGGAGCGTACCGGCACTGCGACGTGCGCTCAGAAGCGATTCCCTTTTATTGCCGCGGATGGAGTCATCTTCCAGCAGAGCGTCCACATTGCCGGTGATCATGGTAAGAGGCGTTCGGATCTCGTGGCTGATATTGGTGAAGAAGTCCAGCTTCGCCTCCGTGTTCTGCCTCAGTTCCTCATGCAGCCGCTTGAGGTCGTCGTTGGATCTCTTCAGCTCGGAGGCGAGCCTCGAACGCACAATCGCGTTCCTGAGAATGATGGCGGCAACGATGATCAGCAAAGTGACGAGGGATAGCAGCAGGAACAGAATCACCCGCTGCTCGCCCACCTGATGGAGATACGCGTCCGCCCTGGAATGGATAGTGTCCAGCTCTTTCCTTCTTCTGGAAAGCTCCTCCTCCTGTATGAGCAGGGTCCTGGCAAGGTCTGCATCAACAAGCGTGGACTGCAGCACTGTCTCCCTCTTGAAAGGTTTTCCGCCCAGGATGGACATGGCTACGTCCATGACGATGTCTCCGCGTGTAGGATAGGTATATGTGGCCTTCTGAAGGCCCTCCGAGACCGCTTCGAGCCCTCCGTCCTTTCCCGGAAGAGCATCAATGCCGAAGAAGAGCACATTTCCGGATAGTCCATGCGATTCGAATGACTCCCGCGCACCCTTTGCCATCCTGTCGTTCTGGGCGAAGACAGCATCGATGTCGTCTGTGATGTTGAGAATCGAATCGGTCACAGACCTTGCATCGGCTTCAAGCCATTCTCCGTAAAGGGAGGCGATGACGACGATCTCCGGGAAGGCCCTGAGTGCCTCCATGAATCCGAGGTGGCGTTCTATCGCCGGGGAAGAGCCTTCGAGTCCCTGAATTTCAAGCACATTTCCCTTTCCGCCGAGGCAGGTGGCGATATATTTCCCCATCTGCCGTCCGATCTCGCGGTTGTCCGCGCCGATGAATGCCGTGTAGTTGTCTGAGCCGGTCTTCCGGTCGAACAGTATGACCGGGATGCCATCGCCGTAGGCTTCGTCTATTGCTTCGGTGATGGAATTCAGCTGGTTGGGGGATACGACCAGAAGGTCCACCCCCTGCCGGATGAATGTCCTGATCTGGGAGATCTGCCTGCGGTTGTCGTCTTCAGAGGAGGCGAAACGGACTTCCACATTATTCCACAGGTAGGAGGCTGTCTGGATCTCGTCGTTGAGCTTGGTCCTCCAGATGTCTTCGCTGCACTGGGACACGCCTATTACGAACGTGTGCTCCTTCCTTGTACATGAGAGAGCAAGCACCAGTGCAAACAAGACTATCGGAAGACGCCTCATATGGTTTTCAGCTCGTCAGGGAGTACGGGCATGGCGCCATTCTGCGTGCAGACAAAGGCTGATGCCATCACCGCCAGCTTGTGCGCCTCCTCGACTGGACGTCCCTTGAGAATGGCAGCACAGAACGCACCGGTGAAAGAGTCTCCGGCTCCCACGGTGTCCGCCACATG
>CAYTXA010000042.1:5933-11192 GCA_964440865.1 uncultured Muribaculaceae bacterium
ACTTTCGGCGTAGGCAGGTACGTCGAACTTCCTCGCGTGAAGACGTAGCTGCCGTTCACTCCGCAGGTGAGGATGAGCATCCTCAGGTCGTACTTTCCCATGAGAAGCCAGCATTTGTTCTCGAGCTCCAGGCCAGGATAGCCGAAGATGCGCCCTATGGTGATGAGCTCTTCATCGTTTATCTTCAGGATGTTGCAGCGTTTGAGGGATTTCTTGAGCACCTCCTTGGTGTAGAAATTCTGCCTCAGATTGATGTCGAAAATCTTGAGATGCTCCTCATCGTCGGGTATGGCATCCAGGAAACGACCTATCGTCTCTCGTGATACCTGGCTCCTCTGGGCAAGCGAACCGAAGCACACCGCCCGGCAATCCTTTGCAAGCGCTTCTATTTCAGGAGTGAACGGAATGTTGTCCCATGCCACTCCCTCCTTGATCTCATATTGGGGGACTCCCTGCGGATCCAGCGTCACCTGAACGGTCCCCGTCTCGAAAGGGACCCTTTCCATGTGGTAGTTCAGACCCTTTTTCCTGAATTCCTCCTCGGTCTCATCTGCCAGCGCATCCTGACCGAGTGCACTGACTGCCAGTCCGTTGAGTCCGAACTGTGACACGTGGTATGCGAAGTTGGCGGGTGCACCGCCTAGCTTCTTGCCTTCGGGAAGCACATCCCAGAGGGCTTCCCCGATGCCTATTACGTAATCCTTTGCCATGTTAACTGTTGAGTTTGGATGAATAGTAGAAAAGATAAGCTACGGCTACCGTCATCACCGCCACTGCTCCGATCTGGCCGACGGCATCGCTTGCGAAACCCATCACCAGAGGAATGATGGCCCCTCCGAAGAGGCCCATTATCATGAGGCCGGACACTTCGTTCTGCTTCTCGGGGACGGAGAGCAGGGCCTGCGAGAAGATGATGGAGAAGACGTTGGAGTTACCGAGACCGACGAGGGCGAAGCACACATACAGGATGGCCTTGGAATGTCCGACCATCATGCCCACCATCGCGATGGCCATCAGGACTATGCTGATCAGGAACACCTTGCGGTGGTCGACCTTGGACAGGATCCATGAGCCGGAGAGGCAGCCGAATGTCCTGAACAGGAAATAAAGGCTCGTGGCTGCGCCCGCTTCGGCGAGCGGAATGCCAAGCTGTTCCATCATCAGCTTCGGAGCTGTGGTGTTGGTTCCCACATCTATTCCGACGTGGCACATGATGCCGAGGAAGGAGAACAGGACAATGGGCTCCTTGAGGAGCTTCACGCATTCCATGAAGCTGGAAGCCTTGCCGGTCACCGTCTCCCTGTCGATGGGGGTGACTGCGAGCAGGACCGAGGCGAGAATGCCGATGACCATGTACACCGGGAACAGAACCCTCCAGCCCAATCCGAAGGAAGGCATTGCTGCGGTGGCTCCCCATGTCGCGATATAGGGCGCCATGAATGAGGCGATGGCCTTGACGAACTGGCCGAATGTCAGGGTGCTGGCCAGCTTTCTACCAGTGATGATGTTGGATATCAGTGGATTGAGCGATGTCTGCATCAGGGCGTTGCCGATACCGAGCAGGGAGAATGCCGCCAGCATGATGAGGTAGGATTCTCCGAAGAGGGGAATCAGAAGCGACACCACGGTCACTGCGAGAGAGAGCAGTACGGTGTTCTTCCTGCCTATCCTGTTCATGAGCATTCCGGTCGGAACCGAGAATATCAGGAACCAGAAGAAGACGAGGAAGGGGAAGATATTGGCCGTCTTGTCGCTGAGGTCAAGGTCGGCCTGTACGTAGTTGGATGCTATGCCTACAAGGTCCACGAAGCCCATTGCAAAGAAGCAGAGCATCACAGGGACCAGAGTCAATTTCTTGTTCATGGATACAGAGTGTGTAGAGGATAAACTGTCATGTCCACCTTGACGTCACTTTCGACGTCCAGGTCGGTGTAAGGTGCAGACGGGAATACGAGGTTGGTCATGCAGAAGTCGTCGCCGAAAGCCTCGATGGAGCATTTGTCCACCAGGAGCCGTAGGGTTACCTTGCCGGAGGCGAGGGTCGGGGCCATGGTCTCCGCAGGGAACTTCGCACTGAACGAGGTGTCTCCGCTCTTCCTGCGGTCCATGCCGAAAAGTCTGGTGTCGATGTCGTAGTACATCGGAACATTTTCTCCCTTGGAGTTGGACAGGGTGAAGCTCACTCTGCCATGGCGCGGCGCATTGAATGATAGCAGGATCTCGTAGGCGGCCCGAGGCTCATCGAACAGTCTCACCGATCCCGAGAGCACGGTCTTATGGATCGGATCTCCGCGCAGCGCCTCCACTTCCGGGGAAGGGGTGCTCTTCAGCAGTATCTCCTTTCCCACCTTGATGAGGCTGAGGTCTCTCGGTACGGAATTGGCGCTTCGGAACTGCATCGTCGGGACGGCATTGGCATACTGCCAGTTGCTCATCCAGGCTATTGCGACGTTTCTCCCGTGAGGAGCGTTGCTCCAGGTAACGGTGGCGTAATGGTCCTTGCCGTAGTCCATCCATCTGGTGGTGGTGGACAGATCATCGCAGGTGAATTTGTGGCCGTCCCAGCTGCCTATGAAATACTGGGTGGCGCTGCCTCCGAACGGTCCGCCCGGGTTGATGTTCACGATGAGGACATACTTTTCCTTGTCGCCGAGTGGCAGCCTGATGAGGTCGGGGCATTCCCAGACTCCATTGTGGTTGCCGTAGGCCATGCCGAAACTGCTTTCGTATGTCCAGTCCCGGAGGTTGTCCGAGCTGTAGAACTGCACTTCGTGTCCTGCGGCGAGCACCAACTTCCACTGCCTGGTCTTACCGTCGTAGAACATCTTCGGGTCCCTGAAGTCCGAGGCGTCCGAGACGATGACGGGATTGCCGGAATATTTGCGGAACGTTCTGCCTCCGTCGTTGCTCCATGCTATGCTCTGGGTCTGATTCACTCCTGCGGAAGTGTACATGGCCACGATGGCATTCCTGCCGAATCCCGAGACGTTCTGCTCGTCGACTACTGCACTCCCGCTGAAGATGGCGCCGAGACCGTCAGGCTCTATGGCGTCAGCCACCTGCTCCCACCGGACCAGGTCGTCGGATACGGCGTGTCCCCAGGAAATGTTGCCCCAGATGCTTCCGTATTGGTTGTGCTGGAAGAAAATGTGCCATTTCCCGTCGAGGTACACCATGCCGTTGGGGTCGTTCATCCAGCCGTAATCGGGGGAGAAATGGTAGATGGGGCGGAAAGCCTCCCTGTTGGACCTGTCGAATGTGGGTGCCGTCCTGATCTGGTTCCAGCAGAGGTCGTCTTCGGCATTGCGGCGGGATTCCCGGCCCTGCTGCATGACCACGTCCAGGATGACGGTGCGTCCCGCAAATGGCGCCAGGTCGAGAGGCACCATGTAGTCTGTGTGGTCTCTCGCGAGACAGACGTCAATCTGCTTGGAGGCGATGCCGTCGCACAGGACGGTGACCCTGGCTTCCGCCGAGGACTCCTGCACGGGCAGCAGGACATAGCGTTCGTCGCTTTCCACCCTTACCAGCGTGTGCGAGTCCGAGAGATGCTGGATCTTCAGATCTTCCGCGCCTGAGGTGAGGGGGATTAGCGCTGCAATTGCTGCGATGATGGTTCTTGTCAGATTCATGTGGAATGCGATTTTCAATATTACGAATTATTTTCCTGATTGGAAAGAACCATAGCCAGGATTTTGAGTATAAGCGCCTCCTGAAAGATTGTACTATGTGTTGGAGATAGGGAAATATTCGTCCCTCCCTTCAGTGAAATGGGCTTCCAGATAATATGGACGTGCAGCCTTCTCGCGGGAGAAGTAGGCGTTCATGGTCTCGGCTGCTATGCCCCAACGCACGAGGTCGAAGAAACGTTCTCCCTCCATTGCCGTCTCGAGGCGCGTTTCGAAGCGGAGGGCCTTGCGGGCGTAGTCCTGTGTCCAGCCGGATGCGGGATAGGTGCCTATCACATAGTTGGCGGCATACTTGGAGGGATCATTGAAGTCCCTTACCCAATAGGCGGGATCGGCTGCGCGGGAACGGATCTCGTTGATGAGCTGGCGTGCGGTCTCCAGGTCGTCGCCTATCTCTATGAGGGCTTCCGCCTTCCAGAGCAGGACATCGGCGTAGCGGATGATGTTCCAGTTGAGGGCAGAAGCGCCCCAGGGCCAGCCGTTGTACATTTCCGAGGATTCGGGGGAGACGAAGAAACGCTTGCAGCAATGCTGGCCGTATGTGCTCTGGTCGCGTACCCATGTGTTCAGGCAGGGCGTTTCAGTGTATGTCTTCCACGTGACTCCGGGACGGCCGACTATGAAGTCGAGACGAGGGTCGACATTGGCTGTCGTGTTGGTCGAGGCATTCCCGTTCCACACGTCGAAATGCCTGGCGTAGTATGTGTCGAAGAGTGGAAGTCCCTCAGCATCGGTCTGATAGGCATCGATGAGGTCCTGGGACGGCAGGAAGAAGCCGTCTCCGGAATATGGCCCCTGGGGAGCATTCAGCAGGTTGCTCCAGTTGATGCGTCCGGCTGAAGAGGACCCGTCGTTCATGGAGTACTCCACCTGGAAGACGCCCTCTCTGCTGTGGTCGCCAGTGGAGACCTTGTCCAGGTCCTGGAAATCGGGAAGGAGAGAGTATCTGCCTGATCCTATGACTTCATCGCAGAGGCTCACCACCTTGGCCATGAGGGACTTGTCGATGGAAATCACCTTGTGGTCGGTGTCGTCCTGCCTGTAGGCGCGGTAGAGGACTACCTTGGCCTCGTAGGCGGTCGCCATGTACTTGTCGATCCGGCCGGCTTCGCTCTGTGTCTCCGGCAGCACTTCCCGTGCGTTTTCCAGTTCGTCCTGTATCTTGCCGAGAATCTCGTCGCGGGTGAACTGGACGTTGGAGAGAGAAGAGGCGTGCTCTTCATTCTCATCGAACCAGACTATCCTGTTGAAGAGCCTGCTGAGTTCGAAGTAGAAGTGTGCGCGCAGCACTTTGACCTCGGCTGTGCGGATATTCTTCGCCGGCACGTCATCCTCGGAGCTCGATGAGAGCTGTCGAAGAGCGGAATTGCACCGCTGCACGCTGGTGTAGAGATGATACCATTTGCTGTCGATGTTCCCGTTGGTGGCGTCCACGGCACTGATCTCCATGCGGTGGACGTCGCTAAGGTCACCTACTCCACCGCCACCTTTGTATGCGTCGTCGGAACGGACGGAACCGTAGCTCCAGTTGGTTACGGGAGAGGCCCATACGCTCCAGGCCTGTCCCTCG
>CAYTXA010000042.1:11202-13337 GCA_964440865.1 uncultured Muribaculaceae bacterium
ACGAGCAGGTCCACACCCTTGGTGGAGGTCATGACCTCGTCGTTGAGGGAACCCTGCGGAGGGTTGTCGAGAAACTTGGAACAGGATGTGCCCGCTGCGAGCACCGAGATGGCGATGATTGCGATATGTATTGTCTTCATATGGCTTCGATGATTAAAATCCGATACTTATACCTGCAGTGAACGTGCGCGGAAGCGGATATGTGTATCCGAGCCCTTCAGGATCCGCTCCCGTGTAGCGGGTGATGGTGAAAAGGTTCTCTCCCTGGATGTAGACGCGTGCTCGTGAGACGCGGATCTTCTCCACTATGCTTGACGGGAGCGAATACCCGATGGTGACTGTCTTCAGCTTGATGAAGTTGCCATTCTCTATGTAGAACTCCGAACTGCGGGATTCGTTGTTGTTGTCCACGGCGGTGAGGGCAGGGGTCTTGCTGTCGTATACGCCCGTGCTTTCATAGTGCTTCCAGGCCTTCAAGGCATCCAGCAGGCGTGTGGAATGGTTGCCCTGCCAGCACTGGAACAGGTCCGTGTAGTACTTGGAGTTGTTCCAGGCCTTGCGCACCATCCCGTTGAAGAACAACGATGCGTCGAAGCCCTTATAGGAGAGGGATATGTTGAGGCCTCCGCTGAACCGCGGGCGGTCGCTGCCGAGCCAGGTCTGGTCGGCCGTGTTGATCTTGCCGTCGCCGTTGACGTCCTTGTAGCGGATGCGGCCGACTCCGGGTGCTCCGAGCTCCACCGAGTATCTCTTGACGTATTCGTCCACTTCGGCCTGTGTGCGGAAGACGCCGTCGGTCTTGTATCCCATCCAGGAACCGAAGGGATGGCCAACAATGCTATGGTCAGGGGTGCCTCCACCGAAGGTGTACCAGATGGATTCGGGAAGGTCGGTGATCTCGTTGGAGTACATCGATCCGTTGAAGGCTATGTCATAGCCCAGGCCGTTCTCCATCGTGTCCCTCCAGCCGAGGATGAACTCCACGCCCCTGTTCTTCATCGAGATGCAGTTCTCGAATGTGTAGCCACCCTCTCCGATTACCCCGGCATACGGCGGCTGGTAGAGCATGTCGGTCGTCTTCTTGTCATACCAGTCGAAGGCGAATGTGAGCCTGTCGTCCAGGAGGGAGGCGTCCACTCCGAAGTTCAGCTGACGGGTCTGTTCCCATTTCAGGTCCGGATTGCCCAGATAGCTCTTGAATGCTCCTGAGGAGAGAGTAGTGTTGTCTCCGCTGAGGTTGTAGGATGCCCCATCCAGCGATGCGAGGTACTTGGTGTAGGTCGCTTCGTTGTCTATCTCATCGTTGCCGTTCATGCCCCACGATGCCCTCAGCTTGAGGTCGGACAGCCAGCTCCGTGTCCCCTTCATGAAATCTTCCTTGGAGAGTCTCCATCCTGCGGATACTGACGGGAATACGCCGGCGTTGTTGTTGGATCCGAATCGGGATGAGGCGTCCCGGCGTACTGTCACTGATGCGAGGTATTTCCCGTCGTAGGAGTAGTTGGCTCTGCCGAAGAACGATACCATGCTGTAGTAGCTTGCGAGGTTGGAGACATTCTTGCCGCCCGTAACCTGGTCCAGATACCTGTAGTCTTTGTCTTCGATTACCAGCCCTGTACCGTAGCCCTGGAGATGTTCTCCATAGTTCCGCTTGATCTCGGCTCCAAGCAGGAAGTTGAAGCTACTCTTCCCGATGTCCATCAGGTAGTTGGCGGTGTTGGACCAAACCCACTGCAGGCTCTGGTTGTTGCGTACCGTCAATTCGTTTGTCGCGACCGTACGTGTGGATTCGGTCCATGACGGGACGAATTCAGAGTTGAAGTCGTTGTAGTAGTTGACTCCGAGATTTGTCTTGATGAAGAGGTTCTTCACCGGTTCAAGCTGAGCGTATATGTTTCCGAATATGCGCCAGTATGTGTGGCGATTGTTCTTCTGGTTCTCCTGGAGCCTGACTGGGTTGGACTTGTCGTTGAGGACGTCCATGTAGCCGCCTCCCCAGCCCCCGCGGTCGCTGTAGACCGGTTCCGCCGGATGCATGGCCACGAGCTGCTCCTCGATGCCTGCCTGGTTTAAATGCTGTGTCCATCTGTTGATAGCTACGCTTTCCCCGATCTGAAGCTTGCCGTCGAAGAACT
>CAYTXA010000043.1:0-4858 GCA_964440865.1 uncultured Muribaculaceae bacterium
GTTTCCCTGCCCTGTCCTTGGGACCGAGCGGGAGTGGCAAAAGAGCATCGGGACCAGGTGGCACTGGAAATGGCCTGAGCAGAAGCGTTTTGTCCAAAATGTGTCCTAAAATGTCTTAATCAGACAAAGCGGGAAAACGTTGCAGAAGTAACTTTGGGTTGCAAATTAATAACCCAAGTTTCTATGCAAAACTATCTCAAGCACTCTCTACTGCTCTTCTGCCTGCTCCTTGGCATGGCAGCAACAGCAGTGGCACAGGTCACGACGCTGAAGGGTGTCGTCACCGACAAGAGCGGCAACCCTCTTCCAGGCGTTACCGTAATGGAGACAGGTACCTCCAATGGTACAGCGACCGACGACAACGGAGCATTCACTCTCAGGGTCGCATCTCCGGACACTCCGATCAGCGTCAGTTCAATCGGATATTCGACAATCGAGACCACAGCCAAGGAGCTGGGATCGAAGGTTGTCCTCCGGGAGGATACGGAATATCTCGATGATGTAGTTGTCATCGGATATGGAACCGTCAAGAAGGAGGACCTGACCGGATCGATCACAGCCGTCAAAGCCGAGGAAATCAACCGTGGAGCTGTCTACAACAGCTACGAGCTCCTGAAGGGAAAGGTCCCCGGGCTGCTCGTACTTCCAGGCGGAACGCTCCGCATCCGCGGTATCTCCTCTCTCAACGCATCGAACGACCCGCTGATCGTCGTAGATGGTATCCCTCTTTCCTCCAATGGATTGAGCACCATCAATCCCGAGGACGTCGAGTCGTTTTCCGTACTGAAGGACGCATCCTCGGCAGCTATCTATGGATCCCGCGCCGCTTCCGGCGTCATCATGATCACGACGAAGAAAGCCGCCGCGAGCCGCAAGCCGCATATCTCCTACAGCGGTTCCTTCAGCCTCAGCCATTATATGGGCAGGGAGGACGTGATGGACGCTGACGAATACCGCCAGTTCATGCGCGAACTGTATGCAGACCGTCCCGGCTCCCTCGAAGTTGTCGAATCACTGATGGGAGACGAAGACACCGACTGGATCGGCATGGTGACACGCGTCGGACAGGCATCCACCCACAACCTCAGCATCACCGGCACCACGCTCAAGGGGCATCTCCCCTACCGCGCATCCGTAGCATACTTCCAGACAAACGGACAGACAATCGGTTCATGGTGGCAGGCCCCGAGGGTCAACGTAACCCTCTCGCCTACCTTCCTTGACAACCACCTGAGCATCACCCTCAACGCAAGGGCCAACACATCCTTCTCCTCCCCTGCCAGCGCAAGCTATGGATCCGCAGCATCCTTCGACCCGACACAGCCAGTACACTTCTACAATGAAGACGGCTCGATCGACTACGACACAAACTACGGATACTACATCGCATCCACAGGCCGTGGAGACGACCTTGTTCCTGCTGCTGGAGCCGCCAACAACCCCATGCAGTACGACAACAACATCGTCAAGACAAGGAATTTCGGATGGAACCTCAGCAGTATCATAAACTATAAGGTACATGGGCTGGAGGATCTCGTATTCAACCTCCGCCTCAGCACGGACCGCCGCGACAACTACTACAAGAGCCGTCCGAAGCCGAAATACTGGGGACTCATCTCCGACGGAATCGCGCCCAGGATCGGTACGAACAACAAGAGCACATCTTTCAACCTGAACGACATGCTGGAGTTCTTCGCGAACTACAAGCACACGTTCGGAGGACACACTCTCGACCTCATGGCGGGATATTCATGGGAGCACTTCTACTACATGAACCACAACACGACCCGCTACAACGACGACTACACGGACTCCAAGGGCGTGCAGCACCTCAAGGACGAAATCTACGGAACCAACATTCCCCACGGCGAGGAGCACTATCTGGTTTCATACTACGGCCGTATCAACTACTCCTACAAGAGCCGCTACCTCGCTACCTTCACTCTGCGTGACGATGGTTCTTCCCGCTTCGCCAAGGAAAACCGCTGGGGACTCTTCCCCTCTGTAGCGGCAGCATGGAACATCAAGCAGGAGCCGTTCATGAAATCCGCAGACTTCCTCGATGAGCTGAAGCTTCGTCTCGGATGGGGCGTCACCGGACAGGAAAGCGGTATTGCAAACTACTCATACATAGCAAATTACTCCCTCTCCACTTCGGTCACCAGCAAGTACAGCCTCGGTTCCGACGGACGATTCTTCGAGCTGACACCTGCAGCCTACGACCCCAACATAAAGTGGGAGGAGACAACGACGACCAACGTCGGACTGGACTTCGGCTTCCTGCACGGTAAAGTCAACGGAAACATCGACCTCTACAAGCGTGAGACCAAGGACCTGCTCAACAGCGTATTCATCCCGATGGGTGCCAACTTCTCCAACAACCTGCTGACCAACATCGGATCGATGGAGAACAAGGGTATCGAGCTCGGCGTGACATGGAACGCCCTCAACAAGCGTGACCTCAGCCTCATGGTAGCGGCCAATGCAACCTATCAGGACACGAAGTTCACGAAGCTGACTGTCGGAGACCAGAGCGCAAACGAGGACTATTTCATCCAGGTCGGAAGGATCACGGGAGGAACCGGAGGTTATCTCCAGCAGCAGAGAGTAGGCTACGCGCCACGCACGTTCTACCTCTACCAGCAGGCTTATGACAGCAAGGGTAACCCGATCCAGAACTCGTTCATCGACCGCGACGGCGACGGAAAGATCACCGACAACGACCGCTACCTGACCGACAAAAACCCGCTGCCGAAGTTCTTCTACGGACTGAACGTGAAGGCTACATGGAAGAGGTGGGACTTCGGTTTCAATGCCCATGGCTCGGCAAAGAACTGGGTCTTCTGGGATTACCACCAGGCGAACTCCACTCCCGCAAACGACTGGGTCAACTACAGCCACATCTACAACTACCGCAACATCGTGAAGAAGACCGGATGGACCAAGACCAGCAACACAGCCCAGGGCTATTCCGACTACTTCCTCTATGACGCATCCTTCTTCAAGATCGACGACGTCAACATCGGCTACAACTTCATGGATGTCTTCGGCATCAAGGCAAACATGAGGGTATCCCTCAGCGTCAACAACGTAGTGCTGATCACTGATTATCCGGGCGTTGACCCCGAAATCGGAGACAGCGGAATCGACGGCAACGGCACGCCTCGCAGCCGCACATACTCGCTTCGCCTGAACGTCAACTTCTAATCATCGAACCAACATGAAAAAGATCATATATATTCTTGGCATGGCGCTCGCAGCAGGAATCATGTTCACTTCCTGCAACAAGGATCTGGACGCCTATCCTTTCAACGAGGACGACTTCACATCCGAGAACGCCTATGGCAACAAATACGAGAACTACCTTTCCGGCCTCGCTAAGATCTACCGCAGCTTCAACAACACCGGCGGGCTGCAGGTGGAGGACGGCGGAGCATCCGAACTAGTCAGGGCTTTCTGGTGCATCCAGGAGTGCTCCACGGACGCCTGCAAGAACGACTGGGAGAAGGATTCATGGACCCAGGACATCAACAAGGACACCTGGTCCACGGCCGACAACGCTGCGACGTACGCCATGTATTGCCGCACGCTGCACGGCATCACCTACACGAACGAGTTCCTGCGCCAGACAACTGACAGCAAGCTCGAAGACCGCGGATGCGACAGCGAACTGATAAACAAGGTCCATGGCCTGAGGGCTGAAGCAAGGTTCATCCGCGCATACATGTACTGGATGGCCATCGACACATTCGGGGACGTGCCTTTCGTCACGGAGGATTCTCCCTTCGGAGCCGTTTCTCCCTCCGTCGACACAAGGTCCAATGTCTACAACTACATCATCAGCGAGCTCGACGACCTGATCGGCGGAAATGATCTTCCCGAGGCAGGGGCTAACTACCCCCGCGTCGACAAGGGCTCGGCTCTCGGACTTCTCAGCCGCATGTACCTCAACGCCCAGGTCTACAATTCCACCGTGGACGAGCAGGGTAAGGTCACAGCGAAGGGAGAGGCAAAGTGGAAGGAGTGCATGAGCGCGTGCGAGAAGATCTTCGCGACCGGCGCATATTCTCTCTGCCCCGAGTACAAGGACCTGTTCCGCGGTGACAACGGTACAAATCCCGAGGCATTCCACGAATTCCTGTTCGGCATCGACTACGACGAGCTCTACATGAACAGCTGGGGCGGAACCATCTTCCTGGTCCAGTCCTGCTTCCAGGCAAACGACGACAACGACGAGAACGGCAATCCGCTCTACTCGCTCGGAGTGCGAGACGGATGGGCAGGCATACGCATGCCGTCCGAATATGTCTACAAGTACTTCGGAGTGACGATCCCGGAAGGCGGACTGACTGCGGACGGAAAGTTCACCGGAGACTACAACTACACCGACAAGCGCGCCGCAATGTTCGACATCAAGAACCACTACGAGAAGATGACAGACCTCGCAGAGTTCACCCAGGGGTGGAGCTACTACAAGTTCAACAACGTCCCGCATGACAAGACAGCAGCGGAGTTCCACGACATTGCAGCCAGCTACGGTTCCTATACCGCAAAGGCAGGCATAGACTTCCCGATGATCCGCCTTGCCGAGATTTACCTGACCTATGCGGAGGCTTGTCTTGGCGCCGGAGAAGCAGCGAAGGGACTTCCCTACCTCAACGCAATCCGCAAAAGAGCAGGGCTTGATGAACTGGAATCCTATACCCTTGAGGACGTACAGAACGAACGTGCTGCAGAGCTTGCGTGGGAGGGGCTCAGGAGAATAGACCTGATCCGCTGGGGCCTGTTCAATTCCGGCACATTCCTTTGGCACTGGAAGGGCGGAAGCTATGAAGGGCAGGGATTCCCGGAGCACCTT
>CAYTXA010000043.1:4906-13209 GCA_964440865.1 uncultured Muribaculaceae bacterium
CCGCAGTCAGAGCTGACAGCGAACAGCAATCTTTCCCATAAACCTGGTTATGCCAATTAATTGCCATGAAAATGAAATATAATAAGATATTCTGTCTTGTCGCGCTCGCGGGAGTTCTCGCGGGATGCGACCCGGACAAACTTGAAATTGCAAAGAGCTATCCGGATTCCGAAATCCAGCCTCCGGTCGGAAAACCAGTGGGAACCATAGAGATGTCCCAGGCCAACTTCGACAATAACGGGATGGTCACATTCGAGTGGCATCCGGCAGACTTCGGGATGAAGGCCGCCCTGGACTACGCGCTCTACCTCACGGACAACGCTTCGAAGGACATCGAACTCGCGGCAAACCTCAACGATTCCCTGTACCAGATTGACTAACAGTCCTTCTACATCAGCTCATAGGCAAGAGCTACCTCGGCCTGAAAAAGGGCTCGAGCAACGACCTGTCATTCTACGTCACCGCGACGACCGGAGAAAACTTCACGGTAGTAAAGAGCGAGCCTGTTGACTTCAAGGTCAACATTGCCCGCATCTCCAACGGCGTCAACATGCTCTACCTTGTCGGAGACTTCAACGACAACAACCCCGACCAGAATGCGGTCGAGGAGGATTCGGACGGAAGCAAGACCTACCGCGGTCTCGTGAACATGAAGAACACGTCCCTTTCCAGCACGAACTTCCACTTCGTGGAGTACACCTACTCAGGAAAGCTTGAGGGTGATTCATTGGGCGACAACGGCGGAAAGCGTGCCGTCGGCGGTTCCGCAATCAATGTACCTGCAGGCAACTTGCTCTGGGTCACGGCGAACCTCAACGACGGATCCTACAGCACGCAGGTCCTTGACGGTCCGGTCCGCCTGTGCGGATTCAACGGGGGGGTGGTGGTTCGGAAGCAATCCAGAACTCGTCTACAACTCGGACAACGATTCGTGGGAATGCGATGCGGACTATTCTTCCGGCACGTTCAGGATGTCCATCAACGACAACTGGGGATTCACGTTCGGGCCGAAGCGCGTGGAAGATCTGACCCTAAGCGACGGAGCCGACATCAAGATCTACCACAACGACATTGCCAAGAAGTTTGTCGGAGGGGATGCCAACTTCAAGCTGACAGCTCCGGGAAAGTACCATTTCAGGTTCTACTATGAATCTGCCGACGGGTCGTGGCATCTCAGCATAACGGCCGCCAAATAACCAAGATGATGAAATTCAGATATGCATTGATCCTCCTGACCCTGATCGCTTCCTGCTCAGGGCCGGGAGCTGCGTTGAGGCAGGATGTCCTGATGAAGGACGGGTGGAAATTCACCAGGGAGGACGGGGAGTTCGCCGCGCGCGAGGTCTCCCTCGACAGCACATGGAAGGACGTCACGGTCCCCCACGACTGGGCAATCTACGGGCCATTCGACGCCAACAATGACGCCCAGGTCGTAGCCATCACGCAGAACTTTGAGCAGAGGGCGAGCCTCAAGACGGGACGCACCGGAGGACTCCCCTACGTAGGGACAGGCTGGTACAGAAGGACTTTCGATGTGCCCGGATTCGACGCCTCGAAGAAGGTCACACTCCTTTTCGAAGGAGCCATGAGCCAGGCCAGAGTCTACGTCAACGGGCAGAAGGCCGGCTACTGGCCCTACGGCTACAACTCCTTCTACTTCGACATAACCCCGTACCTGACCCCCGACGGGAAGGGCAACACCCTGGCAGTCAGGCTGGAAAACCTTCCGGAATCTTCCCGCTGGTACCCCGGCGCGGGACTCTACCGCAATGTGCACCTCATCGTGACGGACAAGACCAGCGTCCCCGTCTGGGGAACGCAGATCACGACTCCGGAAGTCTCCGAAAAGGAGGCTACCGTGTCCCTGAAGGTCACTGTCGAAGGGCAGGCGGACAAGATCAGCACGAGGATCCTTGACGGGAAAGGCCACGCGGTGGCGTCCTCCGACAAGGCGGTCCGCACGGGCAGCGTGTTCGAGCAGACCATAGCCGTGGAGAATCCTAAGCTCTGGAGCCCCGAGGAGCCGAATCTCTACTATGCGGAAACGTCTGTCTACAAGGGAGATACCAAGGTCGACAACTACACTGCCCGCTTCGGGGTCAGGACATTCGAGCTTGTCCCCGACAAGGGATTCTTCCTCAACGGCAAGCCCCGCAAGATCCAGGGCGTATGCAACCACCATGACCTCGGGCCTCTCGGTTCTGCCGTCAACATCGCAGCCCTGAGGCACCAGCTCACCCTGCTGAAGGACATGGGCTGCGACGCCATCAGGACTTCCCACAACATGCCGGCGCCGGACCTCGTCCGCCTCTGCGACGAGATGGGATTCATGATGATGGTCGAGCCCTTCGACGAGTGGGACATCCGCAAGTGCCGCAACGGCTACCACCTCTTCTTCGACGAATGGGCGGAAAAGGACATGGTCAACATGCTCCGGCAGTTCCGCAACTCCCCCTCCGTCATATTCTGGAGCATAGGCAACGAAGTGCCCAGCCAGTGCGACACTTCCGGCTACAACACCGCGAAGTTCCTCTCCGACATCGTCCGCCGCGAGGATCCTACACGCCTTGTAACCATGGGCTCTGACCAGGTGATCTGCACGCTGAAAAACGGCATCTCCGAGCTTCTCGACGTGCCGGGATTCAACTACAGGGTCCACCTCTACCAGCAGGCCTACGACACTCTGCACCACAAGGTCGTTCTGGGCAGCGAGACCGCCTCGACGATTTCTTCGCGCGGAGTCTACATGTTCCCCGTGGAGAAGACTTCCCGGGTGCACCACGACAACCTGCAGACGTCGTCCTACGACGTAGAGTACTGCCCGTGGTCAAATCTGCCGGACGTGGACTTCGCCATGGACATGGACCATGACTGGGAAATCGGGCAGTTCGTCTGGACGGGCTTCGACTATCTCGGCGAGCCCACCCCCTACGACCTGATGCCGAACCACAGCTCGAATTTTGGGATCATAGACCTCGCATCTATCCCGAAGGACAGGTACTACCTCTACAGGAGCATATGGCGTCCCGATGTGGAGACCTTGCACATACTCCCCCACTGGACCTGGCCTGGCCGCGAGGGTGAGGTCACGCCGGTATTCGTCTACACAAACTATCCTATGGCCGAGCTGTTTGTCAACGGCGTGAGCCAGGGCGTGCAGAAGAAGGATCCGGACAAGAATGACGAGCTCCGCCGATTCCGCCTGATCTGGGACGACGTGGTGTATGAGCCCGGCGAAATCAAGGTAGTTGCCTACGATGCCAAGGGCAATGTCATGGCCGAGGAGACCGTCAAAACTGCCGGCGAGCCGGACCACCTGGTCCTCAAGGCTGACCGCAGCAGGATTGCGGCTGACGGAGAGGACCTTGCATACGTGGAAGTATCCATTGTCGACAAGGACGGCAACCTCTGTCCGTCGGACGGAAGGCTTGTCCGGTTCTCCACTTCCGGGAACGGCGGATTCTACCGTGCTTCCGCAAACGGCGACCCGACAAGCCTCGACCTTTTCCACCTTCCCCAGATGCATCTCTTCAACGGCAAGCTCACGGCCATCGTACAGGCATCCAGAACTGCCGGCAGCGTGACGCTCACGGTCAGCGCCGAGGGTGTCAAGGACGGATCCATCACTATAACAACCAAATAATCAACGACGTACAATGAAAAAGATACTGTTATCAGCCGCTCTCGCCGTTGCCGGAATGCTGGCAGCGATTCCGACGGGCGCACAGGATTTCCTGATCGGGGCGGACATCTCCGAGGTCCCGGCAAACGAAGCCCGCGGCGGGGTCTACCTCGACCGCAACGGAAAGCCCGGCGACATATGCAAGATCATGAAGAAGGAAGGCTTCGATGTCATCCGACTCCGCATCTTCGTCAATCCCGAGGCCGAGCATGGATATTCCCGTGACGGTTTCTGCGGCACGGAGAGCACCGTTGCCTTCGCAAAGCGCATCGTGAAGTCCGGGATGAAGTTCGCCCTGGATTTCCACTACTCGGACACATGGGCCGACCCGGACAAGCAGTACAAGCCGTCCGCATGGGAAGGCCTGAGCGGTAAGGCGCTGGAGGACAAGCTGTATGAGTACACGAAGGATGTGCTCCTGCAGCTGAAGAAGGCGCACGCCGCTCCCGTAATCGTCCAGGTCGGGAACGAGATCAACCATGGTCTCGTGTGGCCGGACGGGAAGATCGACGACAACGCAACCGAGGAGAACTGGGCAGCTGCGATGGCTCTGTACAAGGCCGGAGCGCGTGCTGTCCGCGAAGTGCTCCCGAAGGCAAAACTGCAGGTGCACCTGGCGCTCGGCGGGGAGAATACTCTCGCCCGTGAATATCTTGACCACATGCGCAAGTACGGCGCACCGTTCGACATCATCGGGCTGTCCTACTATGAGCGCTGGCACGAGACCTACGATGACCTCAAGGCCAATCTCTATGACCTGACCGCGAGGTACAATGTGCCTGTAGACGTGTGCGAATATGGGGCAAATCTCGACAACATAAAGATTATCAACGACATAGTGCACTCCGTTCCGAACAATCTCGGTCTCGGGACCATGGCATGGGCGCCGAGCGGTTCGCTCTTCAGCGAGCCACGCGACCCTTCCGCTCCCCAGAGCGATGACTGGAGGGAGAGGTTCCGCAACAGGGGCGGCATGAACAAGGCGATGTTCGACATCTATGCTAAGCTGGACCGGGACTATGCCCATGGCGTGAAGCCCGATGTCGGGCCCGTCTTCCAGCGTACGGTCGACCTCAGCGACAAGATGGTCGGTGCAGACATATCCTGGGTTCCTCAGGAGGAGGCTGCAGGGAAGAAGTACTATTATCCCGACGGAAGGGAGGGAGACATTCTCGACATTCTCAAGTCCCAGGGTTTCAACTGGATAAGGCTTCGCCTGTTCGTGGATCCCTCTGCCGAAAAGGGATACTCGAAGGATGGCTTCTGCGGTCTGGAGTCCACTCTGGCTTTCGCAAAGAGGATCAAGGCTGCAGGGCTGAAGTTCCTGCTGGACTTCCACTATTCAGACACATGGGCTGATCCCGGGAAGCAGTACAAGCCGGCTTCATGGGCAAGGGACAATGGCTCCGGCCTTGAGGGGCGTGTCTATTCCTACTCGAAGGAGACGATAGAGAAGTTCATAGCCGAGGGTGTGCGCCCGGACATGGTCCAGGTCGGAAACGAGATCAACCATGGAATGGTATGGCCCCAGGGCAAGATCGGGGATTCGTATTCGTCCTTCGCGACGATGCTGCGCTGCGCGAGTGCCGGTGTCCGTGCCGCGGATCCGACAATAAAGATCATGGTCCATATCGCCTGCGGCGGACAGAACGAGGAGTCTGTCAAGTTCTTCGACAAGATTCTGTCTCAGGACGTGAAGTTCGACGTAATCGGACAGTCCTACTACACGAAGTGGCATGGGTCGCTCGATGACCTGCGGGCGAATCTCACAGACCTTGCAGCGCGTTATGGGAAGCCTGTGGTAGTCGTTGAGTATCAGGACTATCGCAAGGAGGTCAATGAGATTGTGTCTTCGATTCCGGGCGGCCTCGGGCTGGGGACGTTCATCTGGGAGGCGACTTCTCCGATGTGGGGAGACCTCTTCGACAAGGACGGCCATCCGACCGAGTACCTGGATCTCTATCCGGAGGTCGCGAAGATGTTCCGGTAGCTGCTGCTCCGATCGGAGGCGGAAACGTAGCAGAATGGCGATGGACTGGTACGGAAAATCCGGCATCTCGAAGGTGAGGTGCCGGATTTCATCGTCATGGTGGCAAAAGCCAGGCGGCTAGAACCTCCAGCCGAGCTTCAGGTAGAGACTATGGATCCTGGTGTCCTCCCCCATCTCCATGAAATCCGTCCCGTAGGAAAGACCGAAGATGAAATTGTTGAAGAACAGGTCGGCGCCCGCATGCCATCCGAGCTGGAAGCGTTTGAGGGGATCGCCGTTCATATAGTCGTCGTCGAGGATGTCCAGGTTCTCGTCCAGGAAGTCGCTCTCCAGCCTCGACCTTCCGTACAGGTTCTCCCTCGAAGTCAACCCCGCATAGGGAAGAATCTCAAAGCGCGAGTCAGGAATCGTGAAGAGATACCCGAAATCCAGCATGGGAGTGACGGAGAACCAATAAGTCTTGATACTGGCCTCGTCGTCGCTGATCTTCTTGAATAAATAGTCCACTCCGAGGCTCGGCCGGACATATACCGGAACAGAGCCGGAAACTCCGAACGCGTGTCCGAACGACAGGCTGAGGATATCCAGCGACGAATTGTCGTCCCCGTCATCCGTTGAACCATCGACTTTGACCTGACTTGGCTTGTACTGGAACGAGATCTCATCCCACCCTTCCTGTGCTTTTGCGCCTGTCCCGAACATCGTCAGGGCGCAGGCAGCAACTATCAAAAAACGCCTCATAAAACTAGATAGGTTAATATTTCGCCGCGAAGATAGCCTTTATAATGACAATAGCAAAACTGCGAAAAAGGGGACCTGTGCCGCAGGTAGATTTCATGCATTGAAGAGAATTTGGGCGAGAGGGGAAAAAAGCGTAAATTTATAGAACGTATAAAAACACGAGAAAACTACACCAAAAGATATGGGCAAAGCAGAAGAACGCGCGGAACTGCACCGTGTGATATGGAAGATCGCTAATGACCTTCGAGGCGCTGTAGATGGATGGGATTTCAAGTCATACGTGCTTGGAATGCTTTTCTACCGCTTCATTTCAGAAGACCTGACCAGATACCTCAATGAGCAGGAAGAGGCGGCAGGAGAGGATGGATTTGACTATACACAACTCTCAGACGATGATGCCGAGAACGGCAGGAAGGACACTGTAGCTGAGAAGGGTTATTTCATCCTACCCTCACAGCTCTTCTGTAATGTGCAGAAGAGGTGCGAGCAGGATGCCAATCTCAATGAGACACTGGCAGGAATATTCGCCGCTATCGAAGGATCTGCCAAGGGAACAGCATCAGAGCAAGACATGGCTGGGTTGTTCTCAGACCTCGATGTCAACAGCAACAAGCTCGGTGCAACCGTGGCCCAGAGGAATGACAAGCTCTGCAAGATTATCAATGCTATAGCCAGTCTCAGCCTTGGGAACAGGGTAGACCAGACCACCAATGACACCTTTGGTGACGCCTACGAGTACCTGATGACCATGTACGCCAGCAATGCCGGCAAGAGTGGCGGTGAGTTCTTCACCCCTCAGGAAGTCAGCCGCTTGGTTGCGCTGTTGGCCATCGCTGGGCGCAAGTCGCTGAACAGTGCCTATGACCCGACGGTAGGCTCCGGCTCTCTCCTGCTTCAGTTCAAGAAGATCCTGGGCGACAATGTGAAGAACTTCTATGGCCAGGAGATTAACCTCACCACTTACAACCTCTGCCGCATCAACATGTTTCTGCATGGCGTGAACTTCGAGCGGTTCGATATTCGCCATGGTGACACTCTTCTTCATCCTATGCACCAGGAGTTCGAGCCCTTCGATGCCATCGGTTCTAATCCTCCATACTCAATCAAATGGGCTGGTGACAGCGATGCTACGCTTATCAATGATCCTCGATTCTCTCCTGCAGGAGTTCTGGCACCAAAGGGAAAAGCAGACCTGGCTTTCACCATGCACATTCTTTCCTGCCTGTCTACCACAGGAACGGCTGCTATAGTAGAGTTCCCTGGTGTGCTTTATCGCGGTGGCGCCGAAGGCAAAATTCGTGAATACCTTATCAGCAACAACTTTGTTGATACGGTTATTCAACTGCCAGAAAACCTCTTCTTTGGTGTGACGATAGCAGTCTGCATCATCATCCTGAAGAAGAGCAAGCAGGACAACAAAGTGTTATTCATCGATGCCTCGAAGGAGTTCATACATGAAGGAAACAAAAATAAACTTTCCGATGAGAACATTCAGAATATCTATGATGTCTACATGGAACGCAAGGATGTCGAGCACTTCGCATGTCTCAAAGATAATCACGATCTCATAGAAAAGAGTTCTAATCTTTCGGTATCATCCTACGTCACTCCAGAAGATACTTCTGAAAAGATAGACATTAAACAACTTAATACTGAGATAGAAGGAATTGTTGCTAAGGAAGCAGAACTTCGTTCTAAGATAGATGCTATCATTAAGGATTTGGAGGACTGAGTATGAGCGAAATCAACAAGCTAATTCACCAATATTGTCCAAATGGTGTTGAATATTTACGATTAGAAGACAATGTAGAAATTAGGCGTGGCGAAAGGGTAACTAAAAGAGATATCTCGTCAGAAGGTGAATATCCTGTAATTAGTGGAGGCGTTTCT
>CAYTXA010000044.1:0-12996 GCA_964440865.1 uncultured Muribaculaceae bacterium
GGGCTGACCGGGGTGTGGCGCAAGGCAGCCGACCGCCACATCATGATTCCCATGCACGGCTCTCTCGACTCGCTCAACGTATCCGTTTCCGCCGCAATTCTGCTCTATGAAGCGGTCCGGCAGAGAAAATCCGGACATGTGACGCAGTCTGGCTCAAACTGATACTATATTTGCAGCAAAAGGAAAACGAATGGCAACCGACAAGAAATACGGACTGATCGGGAATCCCGTCAAAGGCTCAGGAAGCCCGGCGCTCTTTGGCGCCGCCTATGGCGGGAAATATACCTACGATCTGATAGACACTCCGTCGTTCGAGGAATCATGGGGCAGGTTCCTGTCCTCGTACCGCGCCATAAACGTGACTGCTCCCTACAAGGAGCTTGCGTTCGAGCAGGCTGTCGGGCTGACCCGTGACGGGCTCGGGACGATTTCCGGTCCGTGCTGGAAGATAGGGGCCAGCAACCTGCTGACAAAGACCGGCAATGGGATAGAGGCTCATAATTCCGACTTTTCGGGCGTGATCGTCACGGTGGCGGAGGCGTACTTCCCCGGTGTCGCGGCGGCATGCAGGGAGAGATACGGCAAGAAGTGGCCGGTCAGGGTGCACCAGTTCATGAAGGCGAGCCTTTCCGACATTTTCCCGACAAGGCCGAATGCCCTGATCGTAGGATGCGGTGGTGCAGGGAAAGCTGCCGCCGTAGCTACCGCCGAGATGGGTTTCGGCGTAGTGCTGATGAACAGGAACGAGCAGAAAGCCAGGGCTTTTGCTCTCGAAGTGTCCGAGTACGGGTTCATAGTGGACCCCCTCAGCGACCTTCGCGGTGCGATCCGCGACTGCGAGCTGGTAATCTACACGCTTCCGGTATCCCTGGGAGATCTCGGGGCGATGGTTCCGGAGGATTTCGTGTCCGAAGTGGAAAAGCCGAAGATAATCCTCGAAGCCAACTACAGGACTCCTGCCTTCTCCGGCAAGGTGCTCGAGACCATGAAGAAGGGCCGCGCACGCTACGTCGGAGGCAGGGAATGGCTCCTCTGGCAGGCTGCGACGGGGTATGCCCTGATGACCGGCGAGGATCCGGACGTCGAGGCAATGAGAAGACCAATATCACTTTAAACACAATCACCATGTCACTCAACAAAGCAATGCTTATCGGTAACGTTGGCAAAGATCCTGAAGTACGTTACGCGAACAACCAGACCAGTTCCGGAGACCAGACAGCTCCGAGGGTAGCATCTTTCCCCCTCGCAACCAGCGATCGCTACCGCGACCGCAGCGGAAATGTGCACGAGAACACGGAGTGGCACAACATCGTAGCATGGAGAGGATTGGCGGACACCGTGGAGAAGTTCGTCAGGAAAGGCACCCAGATCTACGTCGAGGGCCGTATCAGGACCCGCTCGTGGACTGACCAGACCGGCGCGAAGAGGTACACGACCGAGATCGTGGCCGACAACATCCAGCTTCTGGGACGCCGTCAGGACAATCCGGGCGCACAGGGCGGCTATCAGCCGCAGCAGCCGGCGTACCAGCCCCAACAGCAACAGCAGCCGAGTTATCAGCCTCAGCAGCCTGAATATCAGCCCCAGCCCCAGCAGCCCGAAGGCGACCTCCCCGACAAGACACCCAGCGACGACCTCCCCTTCTAGCCATCCCTCTGCATGACGAAAGACAAGATCATCATCAGGGACGCGACTGAGAACAACCTCAAGCACGTGTCCCTGGAAATTCCGAAATACAAGATTACCGTCTTCACGGGGGTCTCCGGATCAGGAAAAAGCTCCCTTGTGATGGACACGATCGCCGCGAAATCCCGCCGCGAACTGAACGACACCTTCCCCACCTTCGTGCAGCAATATCTCCCGAAGTACGGAAGGCCGCACGTCGGCAGCATAGAGGGGCTCCCGATCGCCATCGTGATAGACCAGAAGAAACCGGCGAACAATTCCCGGTCGACCGTGGGCACGTACACGGACATCTACGCCCTTGTCAGGCTGCTGTTCTCCCGCGTCGGCAAGCCGTTCGTCGGCTACTCCGACTCTTTCAGCTTCAACAACCCTCAGGGGTGCTGTCCCAGATGTTCCGGCCTTGGAGAAATCCGTGAGCTGGACATCCATAAGCTCGTGGACTTCGACAAGAGCCTCAACGACGAGGACACTATCCACTACATCGCCTTCGGCAAGGGAGGATGGAGGTGGATCCGCTATGCCCACAGCGGACTCTTCGACCTCGACAAGAAAATCAAGGACTATTCTCCCGAAGAGCTCGACCTCTTCCTCAACAGCCCGCAGATCAAGCTGAAGAATCCTCCCGCGAACTGGCCCAAGTCTGCTAAATATGAGGGCCTTATCCCGAGGATGTACCGCAGCATCATAAACTCCGAGGAGGGTCTGCTCCATGCCGCCGTCCTCAACCCGATGCTCCGCATGGGCACGTGTCCCGACTGCCACGGCACAAGGCTGAATCCCAAGGTGCTATCCTGCAAGATCGACGGGAAGAACATCGCCGAAGTCTGCGACATGAGCATCAAGAAGATGAACGAATGGGTCAAGGGCATCTCCGATCCGCTCGCCGTGGACATGAAACAGGCAATCTCCGAAAGGCTCACGGCGCTTGAAGAGATCGGGCTCGGCTATCTCAGCCTGTCCCGTCCGGTGGGAACTCTGTCCGGAGGAGAAGCCCAGAGGTGCAAGATAGCGAAATACATCAACTCGTCCCTTGCAGACGTGCTCTACATACTGGACGAGCCCAGCGTCGGTCTGCACAACCACGACATCGAGCTGATGAAGAATTCCGTCCGCAAGCTGCGCGACCACGGCAACACTGTCATCCTCGTGGAACACCACAAGGAGATGATAAAGATTGCAGACAACATCGTGGACATGGGACCGGGTGCAGGAATGCTCGGAGGGGAGGTCATGTTCGAGGGCACGTACCAGCAGCTGCTTGGAAGCGATACCGACACGGGACGCATGATATCGGAGAGCGGAGCATTCAAGGATAATCCCCGAAAGCCGAAGGACTGGTTCCACCTCGAAAACGCGACACTCCACAACCTCAAGGGCGTTACCATGGATATTCCAATGGGAATATTCGGAGTCGTAGCCGGCGTCGCCGGGTCCGGGAAGAGTTCCCTGATGGAGGCGTTCCGCACAAGCTGGCCGAGGCAGGAGGAAATCGTCTACATCAGCCAGAAGAGCATCGGAGTAAGCCTCCGCTCCACCCCGGGGACCTACATGGGCGTTGCGGACGACATACGCAAGATTTTCGCAAAGGAGAACGGCGTGAAGATGTCCTATTTCACCTTCAACGGCGAAGGAGCCTGCCCGGTCTGCCACGGCAAGGGAGTAATCGTCTCGGAGATGGCATTCATGGATGACATAGAGACTGTCTGCGAAGCCTGCGGAGGCCTGCGCTTCTCGAAAGAAGCGCTCCAGTACACCATAAAGAGCCGGAATACCGGCGAAGTGCTGAACATCGCACAGGTGTTCGACCTCACGGTAAGGCTCTCATCCCTGTTCTTCAAGGGGACGGACATAGAAAAGAAACTCAGCCCGCTCATGGACGTAGGGCTCGGGTATCTGCACCTGAACCAGGCTCTGTCCACTCTTTCCGGAGGAGAACTACAGAGGCTGAAGCTTGCTTCATACCTTGGAGAGTCGGCGAAAATCTTCATCATAGACGAGCCTACAGACGGTCTCCACATGAAAGATGTCCGACACATCCTCGGCGTATTCGACAGACTCGTGGATGGAGGCAACACTGTATGGGTGATAGAACACAACACCGACGTGATCAAGGCAGCTGACTACGCTATCGAGATGGGCCCAGGTGCGGGAGAGTACGGCGGTAGGGTCACGTTCAGGGGAACGCCGGCAGAAATGGCGAAGTGTCCGGAGTCCGTTACGGCGAAATACTTGTAGGGCAAGAGTTTTATTGTTACATTGGGCTCAAGAGAATTATTGCAATATGGAAGAGAGAGATAACAACGGGCAGCCATTCCAGCCGGACAGCATCCAGAAGCCCGGAGAATACGAAAGGAACTACAGCGACAGCTACAACCGCGACGAGAGGGAGACATCCAGGAATCCCTTCCGCGAACAGACGAATCAGCGTAGGCAGAATCCGTTCGACATGGCGTCCGGTGCGAAGCCGAAGACTTATCTCGTGCCGGCAATCCTCGTGACGATTTTCTGCAACCAGCTTTTCGGGATCATCGCTCTCTATAACGCCACAAAAGTCAACAGCTACTGGAATATGGGAGACGAGCAGATGGCAAATCTCTGTTCCCACAGGGCAAGGAGATGGACAATCGTAAGCCTTGTTGTCTTCGTGCTCTTCTGCATTTTCGCGAAATCAAGCGAAGTAGGACAGAATTTCGCCAGCCAGTTCCTCAACATTTAGCTCTGACGATGTTACATTTCGTGTAACATCGTCCGGTTGTAACGACACAACAAGTACATGGTACCTGAAAATTAGCCTGTTACGATTGAAGTTTCTAATTTCGTAACAGAAACGACAGGACCATGAAATTATTCAAGGAAATACTTCTTGCGGCAGCAATTCTTTCATTTGCTGCCGCAGTTCCGGCATCTGCAAGGACTCTGGACAATGAGTGCCACCCCATTCCGGCAAACTACAAGACCACGGACGCCACCCGTCAGGGACGTCTCGAGGCAGTAAGCTACACCGTCAAGTCCTACATGACGGGGAAGGATATTGCCAAGATCGCATGGGTCTACCTGCCCTACGGCTACGACAATTCCGAAAAAGACTACAATGTATTCTATATAGTTCATGGCGGCGCGGAGACCATAGACACCTACTTCGGTTTCAACCGCGACGGGAAGAGCGATTTCAAGCGTATTTTCGACCACACATTCGAGAACGGTGAGGCAGAACCATGCATCATCGTCAATGCTTCGTGGATCTGCGACGACTACACGGGAACGCTCGATGCGGCAACAAAAGCGACAGAAGAGTTCCACAATGAACTCGTAAACAACCTAATTCCAACAATCGACAGTCGCTACCGCACAATTCCGTCCCGTGACCATCGCGCTTTTTCCGGCTTTTCTATGGGCTCCGCCTGCACATGGTTCCAGTTCCTCTACAACCTCGGCAGCATCCGCTACTTCTTCCCGATGAGCGGAGACTGCTGGAAGCTTGAGCGCCAGGGCGGCATGACAAAGACGGCCGAGACGGTCGACCTGCTCGTTGACGCAATGAAGAGGCAGGGCTATGGCCCGCAGGATTTCCTGATCTGGGGCATGACCGGAAGCGACGACATAGCCCAGAAGGCCGAGACGGCACAGATGGAAGAAATGCTGCGCCGTCCCGAATTCAGCCAGGACAATGTTTTCTACACAGTCCTTCCCGGCGGAGTACACAATGATTTCTTCGGTTTCCAGTACTACTACAATGCGCTGAGGAACCTTTGGCAAGAATAATGGTTAGTTAATTTATAATATAGAGAGCAATCTTTGGTAGTGTTCATTTAATAATTGGTTATGTGTAAAAAGGCCGGACGATGTGATATCGACCGGCCTTTCTCTTTTTATGTTATGGGAACCCGGGATTATTCCCTGGTCTTAGCAACATAGTCTGCTACCTGCTCCTGGGTTGCCCCGTTAAGAAGCTCTGCTCCCTTGATGTCGAGAGCAGGATAGGCAGCCTTGAGATCCTTCAGAGCCCCGGCAAGAGTAGTGCCTCCGGACGTGCCGAAAAGCCATATTGTCTTGCCGCTGAGGTCATTGGTCTCGAAGAAGGTGTTGACTACATGGGGAGCAGAGTTCCACCATACGGGGAACCCGACATAAACCACATTGTAATCGGCAAGGTTTTCGACCGTGCCCTTGATGGCGGGACGGGAAGTGGAATCCCTCATCTCGATGGTGGAGCGGCTGTCCTCGACGGTCCAGTCGAGGTCCGCAGCGGTGTAGAGAGTGTCAGGAGTGATCTCATAGAGATCGGCTCCTGCAGCCTCTGCGACCTTCTTTGCGAGCACCCTGGTATTCCCTGTTTCGGAAGCAGAGAAATAGGCTACAAGGGCCTTTTCCGGCCCATTGGCGACAGAATCAGCGGCCTTCTTGGTCTTCTGGCCACATGCCGCTGTCGACATAAGCATTGCGGCACAAGCCACAACAGCGATGATCTTGTTGGTTTTCATGATTCAATAAAGAAAATAAAGACCGGACGACATGAGCCGTCCGGTCCGGAATATCAGAATGATAGATTACTCGGTAGCACCGTTCTTGGATACAAGGTAGTTGTTGGCTGCGAGCCCGACAGTTCCCTTGTAGTCTGTGACGTCACCGCAGAGGACAACCTTGTCGCCAACGGCGATCTGGCCCTCGGAGGTATACTTTGCCGAACCGAAGTAGAGGCTACGGTATGCCTCAAGCTGGGTGCTGTTCTCGGAAGCGCCGTCGTCGGAGATCCAGAACTGGGCATTGCCATACTTTGTGTTGACATTGTCGATCTTGTAGATGGTACCCATCACATAGACACCCTTGAGGCTCTTGCCTGCATTGTAGAGGCTGACAGCCCTGGATGCAGTGTAGGGATCCTCAGCGGTTCCCTTTCCGGCCTCGAGGTCATGGACCTTGCTGCCGGCAGCGAGCCCGACAGTTCCCTTGTAGGTGGTCAGCTTGCCGCTTACGACAACCACGTCACCAGCCTCGATGGCGTTGGCATCAGCCTCGGTGAACTTGGCGCCGTTGAAATAGTTGCCACGGTAGATCTCGACCAGCTTGCCGTTGTCGGTACCATCGTCGGAGATCCAGTACTGAGCGTTGCCGTACTTGGCGCTGATCTCGTCAACCTTCACTACGGTACCCTTTACGAATACCTCGCCGGAAGGAAGAGCGTCCGCACCGAGCGCGATCACCTCAGAAGGAGTGTAGGGATCGACGAACAGACCCTTGGTGGGAGGAGCAACGACGCCTTCCTCGACCTTGGTCGCAATGATGTTCACGTACATGCCGCTGGAGATGCCGTTGAAGTATCCGGTTACGGTTACGACCTTGCCGTCAAGAGAAGCGACATTGAGATCCTCGGTAGGATAGGAGATGCTTCCGATCAGCGTTGCGCCGTCCACGGTGACATTGTAGTACTTGCCGCTTACTGCGAGCGTACCGCTGAAGGATACATACTCGGCAGTCTTGCTGGAGTATTTGTCGAAGCCGTTGGTGATGCTCTTCACGATAGGATAGGAAACAGTGTTTCCGGAGGAGACAACGCTCAGCTCGGTGACAGACTCGATCTCAGGCATGTTGTTGTAGGTGGTCTTGGTACCGCTGAAGGTTACCTTATCGCCTACGGCAGGCTTGGTGTTGCCGAATACGTACACTGCAGTAGTACCGTCAGTTGCGATGAAGCCCTTTGTGGACTTTGCAGCTACGATTGCGTTGCTGATCAGGACAGCGGTCTTGTCGCTGAGCTTGACAGCGTCGGAAACGGTGGTCTCGACAGCGAAGCCCTTCTGGTTGACAGTGACATTGACAGTGGACTGGTCGCTGCCCTTGGTAGCGATGAAGCTAACGGAACCGGTACGGGTTCCGGGGTTGGTGTTCTTCGCAACGTCGATGGTGACGAAGGTGGAGTCCTTGTCGCCGGAGCCGAGGCTGCCGACGCCGAGCCACTCATCATTGGACTTCACGCTGAGCGTTCCGTCCTTGACGAGGAGGTGGACGCTGACAGTGGTGTCCTCGGCCTCAACGTTGAATGTGGTGTTGCCGTCGGTTCCGAGGAGGGACTTGACGAGCTCATCGACATACACGTCGACCATTTCCTTGACACCGCCATAAGTGGTGACAGGGCCATGGACCTTGACTGCATCGCCCTCTGCGAGGTTCCACTGGTTGGCGCCGGTTCCGAGGGTGTTGAACGTCTTGTCGGATGTATTGCCTTCCTGGTTCCTGGTACCGTAGATCTGGATCTTGTTGCCGTTGTTGTCGGTGAGATACCAGTTTCCGTACATCGTGTTGTAGATGCCGGTGACATAGCCCTCGACATAGGCCATCTTGCCGTCGGGGACGTTGAGTCCCTCAGCGACAGACATATAGCTTACCTCAGTGGTAGCTGCGGTCTGATAGACAGTGACAATGGCCTCTTCGCTTCCGATGGCGAAGACAACTTCGCCTTCGCGGGAGCTTTCAGCCTCGGTAGCAGTGAAAGTTACAGTAGCATCGCCGTTTCCGCTGGTCGGGCTTACGGTCAACCATTCCGGAGCGGAAGTGACGGACCAGCTTGCGGTGGAAGTTACAGCGGTAGTCGCAGTGGTGGATCCTACGGGAATATTGACGTAGGACGGTTCTGCCTGGAAATCGCCGAGCTTTTCGATCTCGACTTCATCCTGGCAGGATGCGAATGCGAACGCACCGACAAGAAGTGAAGCGAATAAATATTTGAGTTTCATATCGACAAGTCCTTATTAGTTGAACATGTACTTGACACCGATCTGCATGTACCAGCAGTTGCCATAGGTGTGGCCGAGCTGCCAGGTATCCATGGAACCGTTGACATTGCTCTTGAATACAGGAACACCGTCAGGATCGATTCCCTTCATGGTAAGCGGAGAGATGTTGCTGTAGCTGTCGGTGATGCTGCGGTTGCCGACCTTTGCTACGCCCCACTCGGAGTTGAACAGGTTGAGGGCGTTCATGAGGTCGAAGCTCAGCTGCAGGGTGTTCTTGGTGTTGCCGATCCTTACGTTGAAGTCATGAGCGTAGCGGATATCGACAGTGTGTACGAACGGAGTAGCTGCGGCATAAGCCTCTGCATACTCGCCCTCATGCTTGCTGAGGTACTTGTCCTGATCTGCGAAAGCGAAGTAGTTCTCGGCATCCTCGGCGGAAGCGAAACGGAACGCACCGCTCTCGTAATCCTTGCGGGTCGGGATGTACATCAGGTCGTAGGCGAAGTTGTCGCCGTTGAGGTCACCCTTGTACATGTAGGAGTATCCGCCGTAGCGCATTCCCTCGTAGAAGAGGCTGAGGTGATTTCCCTTCTGGTTCCAGCTTACGGAAGCGAAGAGACGATCAGGATTTACGTACTGGGAAGTGGAGAGGCCGGCGAACTGCGGGCCTTCTACGGAAGGCAGAGCCGTGAATACGGAAGCTGCGTTGGAGCCAGGCATACCGGAGATCTCCTTGGAGATCGTGTGGGTGTAGCCAGCCATGAGGTCGAGGTTGTCGAACAGGGTGGCGTTTACCTGGAAGCTGAAGGTCATTCCATAGCCCTTGTGGGTGTTGGAAAGGACGTAAGCGTTGGGCACGTTCCTCGTCTTGCCGTTGACCTCGTAGGTGTACTGGTAGTTTTCGGGGAAGATGTGGCGGTTGTCGGCTCCGTTGAGAGTGGACCAGCCGGCGTTGTCTTTCCAGCTCCAATCCTGCATCATGACACCGTTGATGGTCTTGTTGTAGATGTACTCACCGGTGACAGAGAGCGGGAAGGAGGTCGGGAACTTATAGTCGACAGCGATGGAAGACTTCCATACCTGAGGCATCTTGAAGTCGGGATCGACTGCCTGGATTGCGCTGGGCCTAGCACCCTTTTCCGGAGAAATATCCTCGGGGAAACGGTCGGGAGCAAGCCCTCTGAGCTTGTTGAGAAGCTCAGCCTTGTCGGTGATGAGACCACCCTTGAGCTGATTGAGGAGTGCAAGGTCAGAAGCAGACTTCTTCATGTCGATCTTGTCACCGTCATAGTAGGTCGTAATCTTCTGGAGGTTCTGGATCATACCGGAGTTGGACGGCATGTTGGTCAGATATACCAGAGGCAGACGGCCTGCGAAGATTCCGGTACCGCCGCGAACCTTGAGGCTCTTGTCGCCGAGCACATCCCATGTGAAGCCGACACGCGGGGAGAACTGGAAGTTGGACTTGGGCCAGGTACCAGTGTCAATGTGGCGTCCGCCGTAGTCGATGTCGAGGATGGCGTTGTTGGTCATCAGGTCATCGTTGTTGTAGACGATGTTGTCGACACGCAGGCCGTAGGTCAGCTTGAAGGTGGGGATTATGTTCCACTCGTCCTGGGCATAGATGCCGATCTTGTTGTAGCGGATACGTGCAGCAGGCTTGTCCTCGCCGCCGTAACCATATGTGATGGCAACGGACTCGGGCGCAGCGCCGTTGATGAAGTCGTCGATGCTGCGGTAGCGGTAGTAGCCGGTACCCTCCCTCATGTACTGGTTGTCAGCCATCTGATACTGCCAGTTGACACCGGCCATGATCTTGTGGTTTCCAAGATAGTATGTGAGGTCATCCTTGACATTGTAGACGTCGTTGTGGACGGCATTGTTCCAGGTGAAGAGCTCGTAGCCGAAGCTCATGTACGGGGTAAGGTCCTGATGGAGGGTGTTGCCTTCCATGGTGTAGCCGTTCATGATGTCGACGAATGGGAACTCGCTGGAGTTGGAACAGCGGACATCGTCGAGCTTGGAATATGTGAACAGGAACTCATTGTTCAGCTTGTCGCTGATGCGGCTGTTGAGGTTGACGGAGACGGTGTTCACATTGTTGTTCATGGAGTACATCGCATTGGCGAAAGCCATGGAGTACTGGGACATACGGGCGTAGGTCATACGCTGGCCGACATCGGTGGAAGTCGCGTTGGGAGCATTCCATGCCTTGTTGGTCGTATAGTTGTAGCGTACGGAGAGATGGTTCTTCTGGTTGATGTTCCAGTCGATGCGGGCAAGGATCTTCTGGTTGCTCTCGTCAGCAGGGAAGCTGGTGTAGGAACCGGGGTTGTAGCCGTACTTGCTCTGGAGGTGCTGGGAAACCTTCTCCATGTCGGCAAGGGTGGTGCGGGACTTGTACTGGTCTGCATCCATCACTCCGTCGGCAGTAGCACGCCAGCGGTTGGCAACGGTAGGAGTCTTCACATACTCGTAGTTGACGAAGAAGAAGAGCTTGTTCTTGATGATCGGGCCGCCGAGGGTGAATCCATAGGTGGTCTTGCGATCCTTCTCGCGGGGAGAAAGTTCCTCATTGTCAATACGGTTGCCATGCATGTTTTCGTTCTGGTGATATATGTAGGCAGTTCCCTTGAAGGTGTTGGTACCGGACTTGGTGATGGCGTTGACACCACCGCCGATGAAGTTGGTCTGGCGGACATCATAGGGAGAAACTACAACCTGTACTTCCTCGATAGCATCGATGGAGATAGGGTTGCCGCCACCAGGCAGGCCAGAGTTGAGACCGAAGTTGTTGTTGAAGTCGGCACCGTCGACAGTGAAGTTCGAAGAACGGCCGTCACCGCCGGCAAAGCTCATTCCGTTTCCTCCGTAGGGAGAGAGACGGGCAACATCGGAAATGCTGCGGCTTACCGTAGGCATCTCGGTAATCTGCCTGTTGTTGATGTTGGTCGATGCTCCTGTCTTCTCGACAGTGGCGAACTTGGAAGTAGGAGCGGCAATCACAATGGACTCGCTGAGCTGCTCTGTAGATTCCTCGATAACGGCGTCAAGGCCGTAAACCTCGGCAAGTTGCAGGGTGACATCGGTATAAGTCACTGTCTTGTAACCGATGCTGGAGATCTCGACGGTGTAGGGACCGCCGGCGCGCATACCCTGGATGGCATAACGACCATCGGCATTGGTAACAGCGCCGTAGACCGTACCGGAGGGCTCGTGGGTTGCTACGACAGCAATTCCCACAGCGGGCTGTCCGTTCTGGTCGATGACCTTTCCACCAAGAGATGATGTCGTCACCTGTGCGAACACAGAGACAGCAGCAAAAGTCGCGGCAATAAGCGCAACTACTTTCTTAAGTGATTGAATCATAGATTAATATTGAAAAAATTGGTTGTTGTCACTTATAATACAGCTCACAATCTACGTTTCCAGCGGCAAAGTTAAAATATTTAGGAACAAAAACTAATGGGAAGAAGTGAATATATTGTTAAAAAAAAGCATCGACCCCGAAATTGGATCGATGCTTTAAGAAATCAGCCGCCTATTGTCGCAGTAATCCCATGTGCAGCAAACTGTTTGATACACCGCTGCTGGACTGCCTCGGAAGGTGTCGCCAAGGGATAATGGTCGGGATTGTATTGGGTCCAGAGCCTCTCATGTTTGCCCTTTCCGGAATCGTGGTAAGGAAGAAGGTTCACCACCTTGCGCTTCCAGGGAATGCTGGAAAGGAACTCTGCGCTTTTTTCGATGTTTTCCTCATCGGAATTCACGCTGTCTATAAGAGGTATCCTGATGAAGAAATCCCCGCCCAGCTCGGCAAGCAGCCTGATGTTGGAAAGGATCTTCTCGTTCGGGACGCCGGTATAGAGCTCGTGCTTTCGGGAATCCATGCACTTGAGGTCCACGAGGAAAAGCTCGCAGTTGTCCTTGATTGTCCTCAGCGTCTCCTCCGAGACATACAGGGTCGTATCCACCGTGCGGTGGAATCCCCTGCGGCCCAGCTCCTTCAGTATCTCGAGAGCATAGTCGGGATGCATCAGGGGCTCTCCTCCGCAGAGGGTCACGCCTCCGCCGCTGTCCTCCATCAGCCCCCTCTCCTTCTCGATCTCGGCCATGAGCTCGTCCATGGAATAGAGCTTCCCGCACATTTCCATGGCAGTGGTCGGACAAGCCTCGGCGCACCGTCCGCAGGCGATGCACTTGTTTGCGGTCGGCATGATTCCGCCGGGAGTCAGTTCGATCGCGCCCTGGGGACATGCCTTCACGCAGCTCTGGCATCCGATGCACTTGGTCTTCTTGTAGATCTTCTCTCTCATGGGAGACCAGCTTTCCGGATTGTGGCACCAGACGCAGTGGAGCGGACAGCCTTTTAGAAAAATGGTGGTCCGGATACCCGGACCATCATTTATAGCGTACCGCTTTATGTCGAAGATATATGAATTCACTTCGGAAAGTGTTTACTGGATTTCGTCGTTCTCGGTACGTGCGATGATTTCCTCCTGCAGCTGGTTGTTGCAGTCGTTGAAATAATCGGAGTAGCCGGCAACACGGACGAGAAGGTCACGATAGTGGTCAGGAT
>CAYTXA010000045.1:0-12732 GCA_964440865.1 uncultured Muribaculaceae bacterium
CGGCCTATAACTTCAAGCTTCTTGGCCACCCTGAGATACTTGTAAGGTCCATGGATGTCCGTCCGGATCCGGAATGTCTGGACGATCTTCTCGGGGACTTCCTTCCCGATGTCATCTATCTCGATCCCGCCAGACGGGCAGGCGACGGGCGCAAAGTCTTCCTCCTCGAAGACTGCAGCCCTGATGTCCTTCCGCTCCTTCCGCTGCTGCTCCGGAGGGCTCCTCTGGTAATGCTCAAGATTTCCCCGATGGCGGATATCTCCCGCATGGAAAGCCAGATCGGACAGGCAGGAGGCTTCGTGCGTGAGGTCCATGTGGTCGCTTCGAAGGGGGAGTGCAAGGAACTCTTGGTCCTTGTCTCCTCTGGCTCTTCATCCGCTCCCTGCCGCATAACCGTGTGGGAGGACGGAACTAGCTGGACCTACGATTCTGCTGAGGAAACCACGGCTCCTGCCCCCGTGAGCGCATCCCCGCAGGACATTGTCCCCGGTTCAGTCCTTTTCGTCCCTGGAAAGGCTCTGATGAAGGCCGCCCCTTTCCGGCTGCTTGCAGGAGACGGTCTCCGTCCCCTCGATTCTTCCACCCACGTCTATCTCATTCCCTCCGGTACGTATCCTGCACCTGAGATCCTCGCCCTTGGCAAGACAATGAAAGTGGAGGCCGTCTTGTCCTTCCGGAAAGACGACCTCCACAGAGTCCGGGCCAAATGGCCGCACGGGGATATCACATCCCGCAACCTTCCCATGACCAGCGATGCCCTTCGCAAACGCTTGGGCATAACGCCCGGTCCCGGCCCTCACATATTCGGCCTGAGGGTTTCAGGCACGCCGCTGCTGATAGTCACGTTCCCCTTTACGGCTCAAGACGCCACAGGACGCATGCGTGGGGAGCGAGAGCAGTGCTGACCTGGCCGGAGAATGTCTGCTCTGCCCCGGACCAAAGATCTTTTGCCTTGTACGGTCCTCTGATGCCCTTTGGCCCGAGATCCCGGAACGACGCGCTCACGGTTGAGGGCTTGTCGCTCTTGTTGAAGAGAGCCACATAGATGGAGCCGTCTTCCTTGTCTTCGCTCGTAACCACCAGTGCATCAGCATTCTGGTATACCTGCCGGACATCCGTCCCGAGCCTGTGCATCCTAAGCACGTCCCTGTTCGTGAGCAGCGACTTCGTGAAATCGTCCATGCTCATCATGTCCCCGCCGAAGATCAGCGGCGAACGGAAAATCGTGAAGAACGTCATGAGGCTGAACTGCTCGTCACGGGTCAGTAGCGACTGCCTGTCGTCGCCCCTCTCGCCACGGATTGAAAGGCGGCCGAGAGGAATCATGTCGCAGTCCGGCCATGTCCCGTCGCCTATGTAGGGATACCAGCTGCCTGCAACCTCCATCAGGTGCTCCAGATCTTCCCACCTGTCCCATACGTCGTTGACCATGCGCCACATGTTCGCATGGCTGTCCACGTGGGCGGCCTGCCAGATGGGGGTCTCGCCTGGAGAAGTGCTGAGCACCATGGGCCTGCCGCACTGGTCTATGGCCTTGCGTATCATGTCGATTTCGTCTTCGTGGTAGATCGGGGCGGAAAGGTCATCGATCTTGACGTAGTCCACTCCCCATGAGGCGTAGAGGTCGAAAATGGAATTGTAGTACTCCTGCGCGCCTGGCTTGGTGGAATCTATCGTGAGATTGTCGTGGAGCCATTGGCAGGTGTTCAGGTTGGAGGCGATCATGTCTGCCGTGATTCCGTCAGCTCCGAGGACCGGCGTATGGCGGGCGACGGCAGCTTTCGGGATTCCGCGCATGATATGGATGGCGAACTTCAGTCCCTTCGAGTGGATGTAGTCCGCAAGCGGCTTGAAACCCTTGCCGAGGGCGGAAGACGGGAAACGGTTCTCCGCCGGCATGTAGCGCCCATACTCGTCGAGGACGTAGACGGGGTCTTTCTCATTGTAGCCGTGTCTCTTGGTATTTGCCACGAACCAGCGGATGTCTACCATGACATATTCCCATCCATAGTCCTTCAGCTCGGAGGCCATGTAGTCTGCGGTACCCTTGACCTCAGCCTCGGTGACCGTAGGGCCGAAGCAGTCCCAGCTGCTCCAGCCCATGGGAGGAGTTTCCGCCCACGAACGGAAGTCCTGGGCTGAGGCAAGGGCGAGAGAAGCGGCAGCTGCCGCGAGAATCATCGCTATCTTTTTCATTTTCAATAATCTATTGGAATTTCACGGTAGCCTTCTTTCCGTTGTAGCTTACGGTCGTGGTCTGTCCGTCAAGGCTGACAACGAACGTCCTGGAGGCGATCATTCCGGGATATGAGCCCTTGCGCGGAGAAATCGTCAGGGTCTTTGCGGCGTCATTCCACGAGAACTCGATCGTAGTGTATTCGCCCTTCTCGTACCCATAGCCGTCTCCCTCGTCCTCGTAGAGCACGAACTTTCCGTCGGCTCCGGGATAGATGTCGAAGGAAAGGTTGTCCCACGGCTTCTCTTCGGCATACTGGACAGCAGGGCCTTTCGGCATTACCGAGCCGGCACGCACGAATACGGGAATGTCTGCTATTCCATAGTCGAGAGTGACTTCCTGACCGCCTTCGAGGAGAGTGTTCCCGTGGACGGTGTCATACCATGAAGCCCCTGCGGGAAGCCATATGCTGACCTTTCCGGTCGCTCCGGCCTTGACCTTGTCGGCATCCATTCCGTCGATGTAGCGTCCGGTCTGGGCGCCTTCGGGGTATTCCGTGTACATCGGGTCCGTGATCGGGCGGACAAGCAGGGAATGTCCGAACATGTATTCGTCGTTGCGCAAGATTGCGACGGAATCCTTCGGGAAATCCATTACGAGCGGCCTCATGATTGTTCCGTCGGCAAGAGCTGCCTCTCCTGCCATGGAATAGATGTAGGGGAGAAGCTCATAGCGCTTCTCGATGGCACGTTTCTGCTCGTCGTAGGGCCATTCGCCCTCCTTTCCGAACGTCCAGATCTCGTCCACCATGGGCGAAGAACAGTGGTTCCTCATGATCGGGCAGTATGTGCCCCACTGCATCCAGCGAACCTGCATCTCCTGGAACCATGGGTTTGTCGGAGACTGGTCCTTGAACCTCCAGTAGGCGAATCCGCCGATGTCGGTGTTCCAGTAGGGAATGCCGGCGAGGGTTTAGTTGAGTCCGGAGGGAATCTGCTTCTTGAAGTCTTCCCATGTTGCCTCGATGTCCCCGCTCCACGAGAACGAGCCGTAGCGTTGCAGGCCTACGCTTCCGCTGCGGGTCATGGCCGTCGCCCTGCGGTCCGGCCAGGCCTCACGGCTGTGCTCGTAGATGCTCATGTTCGTAAGCAGAGGATAGGCACCCCTCACGCTGCGGAGCGTTCCGGCGGCAGTCCTGTAGTCGCCGTACTCCTCGGTCTCGTTGCTGAGCTCTGGCTCGGTGGCATCGGCCCAGACTATGTCGAATCCGTAGTCGAGAAGCGGCTTGAGATGGTTCCAGTAGATCTCGCGTGCCTCCGGGTTGAAGGCATCGTAGGGGCGTGCGGTCGGAGGCCATGTGTCGTAGGGGAGGATTGCCCCGATCGAGTCGAGCTCGTGGTACTGCTTCGTCTCGGGCCCGAAGCTCGGCCATACGGAGATGGCAATGTGTCCGCCTCCGTCGTGGATATGCCTTGTCATGTCCTCGGGAGACATCTCGGCGGTGTATTCCGGATTCAGGAACTCCATGGCATTCCATGTCTCGTTCCCTCCCCAGTACTTCCAGTCCTGCACCATCACGTCGATCGGAACTCCCAGGGCGCGGTAGTGGTCGAATGCATCTGAAATCTGCTTCGCGGATTCATAGCACTCGCGGCTCTGCCAGTATCCATGGGCATAGAGCGGAATCATGGTCGCATCTCCGCTGAGGTCGCGAAGGCATGCTACGACCCCGTCGACGGTGCCGTCCTTGTAGAGGAAGTAGTAGTCCTCGCATGGAGCAGCTTCCGTTGTCATGAGGGTCTCGTCGCCGGTGTCGTCGAACGTGGACTTGCCGTCGAGGTCCCAGTAGACTCCGTACCCTTTCTGGGATGTGAAGTATGGCAGCGGAATGTAGCCGTTGTTGTTCCAGAGTTCAGCCTTGAGCCCTCTCTGGCTGAGATTTGTCACCTGCCTCTGGCCGAGGCCGTAGATGGCCTCGTTCGTGCCGAGTTTCCACCCCTGGGTGACCTTGAGACTGAGGCTGTCGGCGGGCCTGTCGCATTTTCCGAAGGAGGCGCTGGTCTCGGTCAGGAGTGGAACTCCGTCGGGAGTGAAGAACGCGACACGGCCGGAAAGAGTATCGATCATTACCTTTATTGCGCTGGTCTCCAGCACCTTGCAGGTGCCTTCTTCATATTCCTTCGCTTCGACATCCTGCGGATCCATGATGACGGACCAGCTGCCTTTCTGAACCTGTCTTCCGGCAGGGTATTTCTCCACGCGGATGATGGAAGGGGAGTAGGCTGTCAGCTGGGTGACAATCCCTTCCTGGCTTTCCGTCTGGATTCGGCCGTCGGACTTCTGTGCCGAGCAGCCTGCGAGCATGGCCGATGCGGCCAGCAGAGCCAAAATCTTGTCAGTTTTCATTGGTATTGTGTAGTGTGGTTTCAGTTTCCGAAATAGTCAAGCACGGACTCCATCAGCTGCTCCCTTGCCTGGGCGCTGTCCATTGTCTCGAACGGGAAGCCCATCGATACTGCCTTGTACGTCTTGCCGTCGTGGCAGATTGCCGCGGGAATCTCCGTGTCGGCGTAGTGCAGGAAGGCCTTGTCCTTCCTTGTAGCGGGCATCAGGCCATCAGGGTTCTCGACCCTGTAGACAGGACCCCATTGCCTGTTGCAGACAGAGAACTTCTTGCAGTGACGGTACAGGCCGATGCCGCGGGTTCTCACTACGGCGATCTCTCCTGTCCTGCTGCCGAAATTGGTCTTCCAGCTGTAGCCAAGCACGTCCTTCGCAAAGGTCTTTTCGGCGGTCCTGACTGCCGGGCTGACCCGGACAGGATAAATCTGGTCCCATACGTCGGTCCCGATGTAGGCTCCGCTGACAAGCACGTTCCCGCCGCCTTCGGTGAACTCCTTCAGCCTGACCCTCAGAGGGTAGGAATAGACCCTGTATCTGTCAGGTACTGAGCCGCTTCCCATGCTGGTAGTGACCTGCTTGCCGCAGATTATGTCGACAGCGCCGATTCCTTTGGTGAGCGACGAGTCCGCGGCAAAGGCATCTGCTCCGGCAGAGCAGAATGACCTGCCGGCGGAGAGGATCGCCTGTCCATGGATATAGGGATAGTCGAATGTGTTCCCGATCTGCTTCCTGCCTGCGAGATCTTCGTATGATGCTCCGAAATCTTCCTGGAGCAGAGTGTCGCATCCCATCTGGGTGCGCCTGTACTGGTACTGGTCGCCCATGTAGGTGATGTCCTCGCCCCACGGAACTCCGGCATCCACTTTCGGGTCAAGCCCTGCGTAGGTCGGAGTGTCGATCCACGCCGGACCGCTTACCCTCGTGAAGTTGTTGACAATCAGCACCGGAGACTTGTCGGAAAGTTTTCTCGGACTCCCTGCCGAGAGGATTTCGGAGGGGAAACTGCGGCCTCCGTCATTGAAGGCAACTATGCGGAAGCTGTAGATGTGGCCGCGCGGGACAGGCACTTCGCAGGAGACCCTTCCGTCCGCCCCCTCCGTGGTTTCCACAATCCTGCCCTCGTCGAACGCCCCGTTGTCTATCCTTGTCTGGAGGATGTACCCGTCAGCTGCCGCGGTAGGCTCCAGGTCATCGTAAGTCTGCGTCCATGAGAGTTTTGCAATGTCTCCTGCGGCGAATGTCACGGAGAATTCCCTGACAGGAAGCGGCTGGACCTGGTAGGGAACTCCGTACCTGTTGGAGAGGAACTTGAGGATTCCCTTGTAGACCGCCCTCGAGACGGAGAAGCGGAATGCAGGGTCGAGGCCATATCTCATGTCGGCCATGTTCTGGTGGGACAGAAGTTCCAGAATCATGCCCGGGACTTCCGTGGTCCGGCACTCGCTGTAGGAGCGGTCCCAGATCTGGCGGCGGCTCCATGCCGTATCGTACTGGGCGCGTATGTCGCCCACTACCTGGCTCTGGACGAGGTCGCAGAGTTCCCTTGCCGCCATGCGGTCCCCTCCGCCGTCGGGATATGTGCGGCCGTTGTCAGCCTTGAGGGTGTAGATCGAGAGCGTCCCGACCGTGGAATCGTTGGGGGTCACGCCGGCATCTGAATGGAACGCCAGGGACAGGTCGGAAGCAATTCCGCGTTTCTTCATGTCCACGACCCATGCCCCCCTGCGGGCGAAATCGTTGGTGTATTCTCTGTCGAAACCCCTCAGGACCGTGGAGTCGATCCCGGACCACTGCATGGAATAGAGTGCGCCTTCCATGTAGGCAGGCATCCCGGAAGTCTTCCATTCCTCCACCGGAGTGTCCTTCGGCCCTCGGGCAATCTTTCCCATCCCGCCTCCGAAACGTACCGCATCTGCCGTGACGATCTTTCCGGATTCGGACGGACCCTCGAGCGAGACTTTTCCCTTGCTGCCTTCCTCGAATTCGAATGTCCCGAGGTAGACCCATGTGCCTCCGCCAACTTTCTGATCCACAATGAATTCGGTATCTCCGCCCAGATGGCTGACAGTGTAGCGCGCTTCCGTGGTGCTGTGCGGAAGGGATGCGTACGAAACGTAGACGGCATAACGTCCCCTGTGCGGGATGTCCGGGGTCCATGTGGCCATGGCAGAGTGCGAATCCGTCATGCGGTATGTGCCCATGGTGAACGGGTTCTCGTTCCTGACATAGGCCCTCCTCTTGTCTCCGAAACCGATGCCTCCGTCATCCCATTTGCCTGATTCTTCGTATGTTCCGCTCCTGCGGACCGTATCCCTTGGCCCTTCGAACGATGGGTCGTTGTCGCAGATTGCCTCCCCGGTCTGCGTGTCTCTCTCTCGGGGCGTAATGACATATGCTCCGGCATTCTCCAGCATAGGGATGAGGAAGGGGATGACGTAGCTCTGCGTGTACATGTCCTCGCATGTGGTGAACAGCCTCGGACGCTGCCATGTCCATTTGTCAGTCACGTCATTGTAGTACCGTCCATGGCTCTGCCATACCGCAAGGGTCCTTCCGCTGAGACCTTTGCCGAAATTCCGGGCACCGGCTCTCCTGACTACAGGCTGGGATGCCTTGTGGCTTTTCAGCAGATACTTCGTATGCTCCGGCATTCCGTCATTGCCGAGAGTGGGCGTGATGAGGTCCTCGAGCTGAATGTTGTTTGTCGTTATCTTCCCGATGGAGAACTTCTTGTACTGGTCTGGGGCAAGATCCCCCAGGACTTTCCGGAACCATGCAGGGTCGCCGCTGTGCCATGGAACGTCCCCGAGGCTTGCCGTGAAGTAGAAATCCAGGGCGGAGCCTCTCTTCTCGACGTTCTTTATCTTCAGGTCCACCTTGACGGAGGTGTGCTCCTGCAGCAGGACGGAAAGCGAATCGGTTATCTTCCCGAATGCCTTTGTCATAGGCCCCTGCGCCGAAGCGGGCAGGGCGGTCAGGGCAAGGGAAACCAATATCGCGATGAACTTATTCTTCATCATGCTTTGCCTGTTTCGAAATGTCCAGAATGAAAACTATCAGAGAGCATATGCCCATGGCAAATGCATCTGTCCGGAAGTCAGCAATGTCTCCTGTGCGGTAGTCCGTGAAGCTTTGCCCGATTTCCGTAGCGGCTGCCAGGACGCAGCCTGCTATAAAAGTCAAGATTACGAAAAACACTGAGTGCCAGAACTTTTTCGTCATCTTGTCGAACGCCAGCCACGCTATGAAGGGGAAAGGGAAGAACATGCAGAAGTGCACGATCTTGTCGTCAGTAATCCCGAAGATGCTCCAGTGATGCTCCATTTCCTGCTCAAAGTGGCCGAAGCAAAGGTATGCCACAGCCACAGCCCAGATCAGAAGTATGATCGTGAAAATCGTATGAGTTCTCTTGTCGAGGCGGATCATAGGCTCTGCATGTCATTGAGTTTCTTGTAGTAGCCGCCCTGGGCAATCAGGTCTTCGTGGCGGCCTCTCTCGACGATGCGTCCTTCCTGCATGACAAGGATCTCGTCGGCATTCTTGATTGTGGAGAGCCTGTGGGCGATGACGAATGTCGTCCTTGTGCTCGTCAGACGGTCGATCGCCTCCTGGACGAGACGTTCGGACTCGGTGTCGAGCGAAGCCGTTGCCTCGTCGAGGAGCAGGATTTCCGGGTTTGCGAGGATGGCTCTTGCGATCGATATCCTCTGCCTCTGCCCGCCGGAAAGCTTCATTCCGCGGTCTCCGATATTGGTGTTGTAGCCTTCTTCCTTCTCCATGATGAAGTCATGGGCGTTGGCGACCTTGGCGGCAGCAATGACCTGTTCTTTGGTCGCGCCCTTGACCCCGAAGGCTATGTTGCTGAAAATCGTGTCGTTGAAGAGGATAGGCTCCTGGTTGACATAGCCTATCAGGGAACGCAGGTCGCTGATCCTGAAATCTCTGATGTCGGTTCCGTCTATCTTGACCGCGCCCTCGCTGACGTCGTAGAATCTCGGGATGAGGTCGATGAGGGTAGACTTTCCGGCGCCGGATTCTCCGACAATGGCAACAGTCTTGCCCTTGCTGACGGAGAAGCAGATGTCGTGGAGAATCTCCTTGTTCTCGTCATAGCGGAAGGAAACATGGTCGAACTCGATCCTGTCCTTCAGGGCTCCGAGCTCCCTGGGCTCTGCCGGTTCATGGATATTGTCCTCGGCATTGAGGATCTTGTCGATCCTTTCCATGGAGGCCATTCCCTTCGGGATGCTGTAGGATGCCTTCGAGAATTCCTTGAGCGGGTTGATGACGCTGTAGAGGATTACCATGTAGAAAATGAAGGTCGGGGCGTCGAAGGGGGACTTGTCGCTGAGGATGAGGCTTCCTCCGAACCAGAGGACGATCATGATCAGGACGGTGCCGAGAAATTCGCTCATCGGGTGTGCGAGGGCCTGGCGGGTCGAGACGCGGCCTGTCCTGCGCCTGAGGGCGTCGGTAGTTTCATAGAACTTCTTCTCCATCTTGTGTTCAGCCCTGAACGCCTTGATGACGCGGAGCCCGCCGAGAGTCTCTTCGACCTGGGACATGGTGTCGCTCCAGAGTTCCTGAGCCAGCAACGACTTCTTTTTCAGCTGCTTGCCGACTGCGCCCATGACCCATCCGAGCGCCGGCACGACGAGGATCGTGAAGAGGGTGAGCTGCCAGCTGAAATAGACCAGGGTTGCGAAATAGATGATTATCAGGATGGGGTTCTTTATCAGCATGTCGAGGGTACTCATGATCGAGTTGTCCACCTCGTTGACGTCTCCGCTCATGCGCGCAATGATGTCGCCTTTCCTTTCCTGCGAAAAGAAGCCCATGGGGAGGGAGAGGATCTTGTCATAGAGCTGGCGCCTTATGTCGCGCACGACTCCGACCCTGATCGGAATCATCACCGCGGAAGACCCGAAGTAGCAGGCCGTCTTTATGGCGGTCATGACACCGAGAAAGGCGCAAAGCAGCAGGAGCGTCTTCGACGGACCTATTTTCCCGATCAGCACGCCGACGTACCAGTAGGCGTTGTTGATGGCTATGTCCTTGAAACTCATCCCTTCCGTTGCCCATGGTATGAAATTGTAGACTGTATCGCTGAGGTTGAAGAGGATGTTCAGCATCGGGATGATCAGCGTGAAGGAGAACACGTTGAAGACTGCGGACAGGACGTTGAGCACAACCGACCCGCCGAGGTATTTGTTGTATGGCGTGACGTATCGCCGGAGAACCTGCAGGAATTCTTTCATATTAGGGCAAATTTACTGAAAATAGACTACAAAACCCTGTCGATCCAGTGGAAAATCAGGCAGACTCTCTTCCTGAGGACTGCAGGGGCGATGGTATCCGCAGTGTCCCGTTCCTTGTTGTTGTTCATGGTGATGCCTGACGTGAAAAGTACCGAAGGGATGCCTGCGCCGAGGAAGACCGCAGTTTCGCTCGCATGGCGGTAGAACATGTCCGTGAATGAATCGCTTCCGTAGTAGTCGAAGCCGAGCTCCAGAGCCAGGCCGTATTTCTCGTTGGAAGAGGACAGCAGCGTCCTGTGGTAGGCTGAGGAGGTCAGCGCGATCATGTAGTCTGGGTTGTTTTCCGAAATCGGGCTGAGGGTGCATCCTATCTGGTCGATGTCTGCGGCAACGCTGATGCTGCCGGGGGCGACTGCGGCTCCTCGCCTCGGATCCATGATCCTTCCGCCTTTTATGTCGTCCACGAGAGTCTCGGTCCCTGCCATTCCCTTGTATTTCCCGTCAGTGCATGCGAATATCACGTCCCGTCCGTAGCGCTTGCCGATCTTTGCCGCTGCGGAGATCATCTTCGCCGCTCCAAGGAGCGCGGCTGTCCCCGAGCAGTCGCTGTCTGCGCCGGGGTAGAATTTCCCGTCCAGGGTTCCGAGCCCGTCGTAATGCGTGAAGACGAGGATGTAGCCCCTGCGCACTGCTCCGGCGCAGTGCAGGAAGCCCACGATGTTGCGACCATGTACTCCCGAAGGCGTGGCGAACTCTCTGAAGTAGCCTCCCTCCGGCTCGTCGAGGCCGATGCTCCGGAATCTTTCCGCAACCCATTCTGCCGCTTTCAGGCTCCCTTCCGTCCCGGCCGACCGTCCGCCGCATTCCTTCCCGGACAGGAAGACCACATCGCTCTGGAGCGCCTCTTCGCTGACCTGGCTGTGGAAAACCTCCATCCCGGCGACCTTCCTCTGCTGGGCAGGAAGGGTCATGGCTGCCGCGAAAAGCAGGATTAGGGAAAGGAGAATATTTTTTGTCACGCTAGGCACTGACGGCATAATTATGGTTATATTTGTCGAATTGTCCGGAATGAAGTCCCAAATTTAGGAAAATATCGTGAGAATGTATCTTCGCATATTGCTGGCTCTTGTGCTGCTGTCCCTGACGGCGGCGCGTCTTTCCGCGCAATATGACCAGGACACGTTCTACTATCGCGGGCGCCAGGCGATTTCCGAAGGCAGGTATGCGGACGCGATCAGCAATTTCAATATCCTTGCCCGTCTGGACACTGCAAACCATCTGACCTATTTCTTCCGCGGTATTGCGAAGTACAACCTTGGCGATATCCGTGGGGCGCAGGAGGATTTCGACCATTCTGTAATGATAAACCCAGTGTTCACCTCCGGCTACCACTACAGGGCTATAACAGAAAGCAGATCAGGGAATTACGACAAGTCGATCGAGGACATCGAACATGCAATCTCGCTCCGCCCGGGTTATGAGGGACTGTATTTCACGAGGGGAGTCATCTACTTCCTCTCCCAGCAGTTCGACAAGGCCCTGAAGGACTTCGACTGGTATATCCGCAGGGTTCCCGACGATCCTTCCGCCTACCTGAACAGGGGCGCGACCAATCTGTTCCTCAAGGACACGACTGCGGCATTTGCGGACTACGACAAGGCTATCAGCCTCGATCCGTTCGAGCCGGACGGATACATGAGAAGGGGAAGGCTCGAGGCGGCGAGAGGGGAGTACGGCAAGGGACTCGCGGACATGGACAAGGCAATCAGCCTCGACACCACCAGCACCCTCGCATACTTCAACAGGGCGCTGATGTACTATGAGACAAAGGATTACAACTCCGCAATGGCAGATCTCAACAGGGTGCTCCGGGACGATCCCGGCAATGCTCTGACTCTCTACAACCGCAGTCTCATAAGCGCGCAGGTCGGAAACTACGAGGATGCGCTTTCCGACATGGACAGGGTGATAAACATCAATCCCCGCAACGTGCTTGCCTACTACAACAGGGCGTCATTCTTCGTCCAGATGGAACGCTGGCAGGATGCACTCGAGGATTACGACAAGGCAATCGAGCTCTATCCGGACTTCGCGAAGGCCTACATGAACCGCTCCTACGTGGAGAACATGCTCGGGCATAACAAGGCATCGAAGCAGGACTATGAGACTGCCCGCAAGAAGGTCGCGGAATACCGCGCCGCGAACGACAAGGCTGCCGGCTCATTCGCCGACACTACAAGGAAATACAGCTCCCTGCTGGCCCTCGATGCCGATTTTGCGAAAAAGGATTTCGACGATGAGCTTCTCCAGCACCGCGACGTGGACATACGTCTCCGTCCGCTCTACCGCTTTGTGCTGACGAAGGAACGTGCCATAGCCTATGCCCTGCGCAACCGCTACGAGGACCGTCTGGTGGACAAGTTCATAGCAGATTCTCCTGTCCCGATTGCGGTCACGAACTCCGACACGCTCTACTCTTCCATCGACAGCAAGACCCTGTCCGTTCTCTACGACGAGGCTCCTCCGAAAGGCGTCTCCGCCGCGACTATGGACTTCCTGCGGGGACTTGACGAGGTTGGCCAGAAGCAGTTCAACTCGGCCCTGAACTATTACGACGAAGCGACTTCCGCCCTGCAGGACAATGTCTACGAGCAGATGTACCAGGGCTTCTACCTGATGAACAGGGCAGTGCTCAGGGCGGACATGATCGAGTTCATCTCGAACATCGAGTCCAATGTCCAGACGCTCAGCATGGACGACACCAAGACTGCAAGGGCTAGGGTAAAGGACGAGGTGACAAGGACTTACGACTATTCTGAGGCAGTTGCCGACCTTCAGGCCGCGCTCGAGGCGGCTCCAGACGTGGCATACATCCATTTCGACCTGGCCAACCTG
>CAYTXA010000046.1:0-8379 GCA_964440865.1 uncultured Muribaculaceae bacterium
ATGCGGACGCACGTGAAAGAGTCCGGAGCTGTCGGCGGCATGAACCTGTCGGCCTTGGCATACTGGATACCTTTAAAGGTATAGATATCTCCGTCGAGATATCCCTGGACGGTCCCGTAGGCGGTCTTGACCTGCGTGCTCTCGTCGGACACGATCGGGCCTCTGTGCTGTGCGCTTGCGCCTACGCATGCAAGTGACAGAACCAGAGAAAGAAACAATGCTTTCTTCATGATTTGGAATAGGTTATCTGGGTCAATGTGATTTTTATCGTTTGTAAAAGTATTTAATGATGTCCGATTGTCCAAATATCCGTAGTCGCCGATATCTTTCGGAATGTTACAACATTGCGAATGTTACATGGTGATGCCATATTTGTAATATCCATTTAATGCAAAAGTCTCCCCTGGAATCAGACGCTTTGCCATTTGGGGCAAATATTATATTTTTGCAGGGCAATATTTTATGAAAGGCACAATATGGAACGCTCGCATGTCATTCCGGGGTGGTATAAGGCATTGAAAGGCTATATACGTTTCCTGTACGAAACAATATTCTATAGGGATGTCAAGTATATAGGCACGGGAAACATTCCCGCGGACGGGACCCCACTGATGGTCGTGTCCGACCACCAGAATTCCCTGAATGACTCCCTGGGCATCCTGCTCTCTTTCCGGGACAGGGTCGTGCGCTTCATCGTCCGCGCCGACGTCTTCGCCCTGAGTCCTCTCGCGGACAAGTTCCTCCGCAGCATCGGACTACTCCCTGCCTACAGGCTGAATTTCGAGGGAGAAGATGCCCTGAGCAACAATGAGGACACATTCCGCGATGCTGAGGAATCTCTTCTCGAAGGAAACACCGTCGTGATTTTCCCGGAGGCCGGCCATCAGGACCACCATTTCCTCGGGACATTCTCCTACGGGTATACGCGCATGGCGTTCGGGGCGGCAGAGAAAAGCGGATTCGAGAAGGAAATATTCATCCTTCCCTCCGCCAACCACTACGACAACTACTTCGGAATGCGCCGCCGCCAGGTAGTCTTGTTCGGCAAGCCCATCTCCCTCAAGCCCTTCTACGAACTCTACAAGACGAAGCCCCGTACGGCGCAGCGCCAGGTGAACGCCCTTGTCAGGGCGCAGATAGAGGGCATGATGCTCGATATCCGTGACGAGGAGCACTACAGCTCGATATGGTCCATCCTCAGCGGCGACCAGGGCGAGGCCTATTGCAGGGAGCAGGACTCCGACCCCGAAGACCTCGGGTCGTAGCTGCGCACGGACAAGGAACTCGCAGCCAGGATCGAGGCAGCAGCCGATCCAGACCTCTACGAGGCCGCGGACAAATACTACGATGCGCTCAAAAAGCTGAGCTTCAGCGAGAAAATCTACGACAAGGAACCGGAGAAGAGTTCCGTTATCTTCGATACTCTGCTCTACGTCCTGCTTTTCCCGGCCTTCATGTTCAGTCTCTGGCCGACCGTTGTTTCGTACCTGCTGCCAAAGCATTTCATAGACAAGGTAGGGGACAAAATGCTTTCCGGCTCGTTCTACTTTGCAGTGAACATACTTTTCATCCTTCCGATCCTGGGGCTTCTCACGTTTGTCGTGGCCCTCTGCGCTGGACTTGGTTTTGTCCGGGCTCTTGTCTGGGTCCTGCTTTTCCCGTTCCTGTGCTGGTTCTGCTGGCAATATGTCCAGTGGGTCAGGGAACTCAGGCAGAGCTACGCCTACACGAAGACTTCGGCCGAGGACCTGGAAAGGGTAGCGTCCCTCCGCCACAATCTCGAATCCCGGCTTGGAAAAGCCTTAAAAGTGTCGGATATCGAGAAAGATAATTAAATTTGCAGACTTATAGGAAATTTCAATGGCAGATAATCGAGTAGTAATAACGGGCATGGGAATCTATTCATGCCTTGGAAAGACCCTGGACGAGGTCAGGGATTCCCTCTACAACGGGAAATCAGGCATCATATGCGACCCGGTCCGCAAGGAAATGGGCTTGCGCAGCAGCCTGACTGCGAAACTGGAGGAGCCGGACCTCAAGAAGGAGCTCAAGCGCTCCCAGAGGGTGTACATGCCTGAGGAGGCGAAATATGCATATGTCGCCACCAGGGATGCGCTCGCAGATGCCGGAGTCGATCCCGATTATCTTGCATCGCACGAAGTCGGCCTGCTGTACGGAAACGACAGCAGCACAGTCCCGGTCTACAATGCCGTCCGCACGATCGTGGAGAAGAAAGACACCAGCCTCTGCGGCTCCGGTGCAATCTTCCAGTCCATGAACTCGACGGTTACCATGAACCTCGGCTGCATCTTCGGCCTCAAGGGCATAAACCTTACGGTTTCCGGAGCTTGCGCCAGCGGTTCCCACGCGATCGGGCTTGCTTCGCTCCTGATCCAGCACGGACTCCAGGAAATGGTAGTCTGCGGCGGTGCGCAGGAAGTCAACCCCATGGCCGTGGGCTCTTTCGACGGCATCTCGGCTTTCTCCACGAGGGAAAGCGATCCGGAGAAGGCAAGCCGTCCGTTCGACAGGGACCGTGATGGTCTCGTGCCCAGCGGCGGAGCTGCGACTCTGATCGTGGAAAGCTATGAATCAGCCAGGAAACGTGGTGCGAAGATCTACGGGGAAGTGCTCGGATACGGATTCTCCGGAAACGGAGAGAACATCGCGTCCCCGAACGTAGACGGCCCCGCACGCGCCCTGGAAGACTCCATCCGCCGTGCCGGTGTGGACAAGTCGGAAATCGGATACATCAATGCCCACGCGACATCCACCCATGTCGGCGATGCCAACGAGGCGAAGGCCATCTACCGGGTCTTCGGCGAGAAGACCGTGCCGGTGACAAGCACGAAGTCCCAGACCGGACACGAGATGTGGATGGCAGGGGCGAGCGAGGTTATCTACTCTATTCTCATGAGCCAGGGGGATTTCATCGCGGCCAACCTCAATTTCGAGAACCCGGATGAGGACTCGGCGCACTTGCTGATCCCCGGCAAGAGGATGGACAAACATTTCGACGTGTTCCTCTCGAACTCTTTCGGCTTCGGCGGAACCAACTCCAGCCTTGTGGTAAGAACATTAAAATAACTAAATACAACTATCAAATGGACAGAGAAGAATTGATCAACACTGTGATCGAGAAAGTGGCAGAAGAATTCGAAGTTGAGGAATCTGTCATCACTCCCGAGGCTGACATTCGCGAGACTCTCGAACTTGACAGCCTCTCGCTCGTCGACTTGGTAGCACTAATCGAGTCTACATTCGGCGTGAAGGTCAAGGGAGAAGAACTCAAGAACATCAAGACATTCGGAGCTCTCTACGACTACCTCGAGCCCAGAGTGAAATAATGATTCCGCTCGTTTCAGGAGAAGGAATCGAGAAGCTGATCCCGCAGAGGGCGCCGGTCATGATGGTCGGCGCACTCCTTTCGTATTCGGACGAGGGCGCCGAGACGAGCTACGTTGTCGATGACGATTCATGGTACTGCGTCAACGGGCACATCGACGAGCAGGGGATCATGGAGCACGTGGCGCAGAGCGCCGCGGCATGGGGCGGTTACGCCGGATATCTGCGAGGCGAGGAGCCGAAGCTGGGATATGTCGCGGAGTTCTCGAAGTTCGAGATCCTGTCTATGCCGGGCGCGGGAAAGGAAATCCGCACACGGATTCATAGCCTCGGCACTGCTGCCGGCGTGACGCTTATGGAATCCGAGACTGTCTGCGGCGAGGATGTCGTCGCCAGGGGCCGGCTGAAAATTTTCATCGAGAAATGATGGAACTGGAAGAAACCATTACGGAGCGTGTCAGGTTTTCCGAAGTGGATTCCATGGGCGTTGTCTGGCATGGCCGCTACATTGCCTACCTCGAGGATGCCCGCGAAGCCATAGCCCGCAAGTTCGGGGTCAGCGTCCGCGAGATATTCCGCCAGGGCTATGCCGTCCCGGTCTATGACCTGCACATCCGCTACATGCAGGAGGCCCATGACGGAGATCTCCTCAGGGTCCGCATCCGCTACGTCCCAGCCAGAGGCGCGAAGATCCTTTTCGACTACGAAATCACGCGCCCTTCCGATGGAGCCAAAATTCTGACTGCCAGCTCCATACAACTTTTCACGACTCTGGACGGGAAGTTCGAGCCGTCAGAGCCGGAGTTCTTCCGCAAGATGAAAGAGCGTGTGATCCATCCTTTCTACACCGTCTCCGGCAAGACCCGCACGGGGGACGAATGGACATTTGCCGTTTCGCTCGACCATGAATGCCCGGTCTACAAAGGGCATTTCCCCGGGAAGAGAGTCGCTCCGGGAGTACTGATCCTCGACATGTTCCGCGGCTGCGCAGAGAGGGCCGTGGGCGAGAGGCTCCGTATTGCGAAGGTGCGCAAGGCAAAGTTCATGCATATCGTGGACCCGAAGGAATTCGGCCACGCCGAAGTCAGGCTCACGGTTTCGGACAGCGGAAGCGAAAGCTTCGCCGTCTCCGCTTCGCTCCTCAGGGACGGAGAAACATATGCTTCGATGACTGCAGACCTCTCTGCGAAGCTGTAATTCTATGGACAGGATTTTCATCCCTATTTACAGGTTTTTCAGGCACAGGCAGGGACTTCTGTGGACCCTCATTGCCGTAACTTTCGCGATTTTCGTAGTCCTCGGTCTCCGTACGCATTTCGAGGAGGACATCACAAAGCTCCTCCCGCAGACCGAATCTTCTGCAGACAACTCTCTGATATTCGGCAACTTGCAGATCAAGGACAAGATATTCCTGCAGTTCGTGGCGCCTGATTCGCTGGACACATACGAGAAGGGAATTCTCGTGGACGAATTCATGGACAGCCTTCTTGTCGCGGACTCCTCCAGCCACTATGTCCGGAATGCCCTATACCGCATCGACGCCGATCTGGCAGTGATGGGAATCGACTATGCAATGCGCCACGTCCCGTCGTTCGTGGACACTTCCTGCTACAGCGGCTTCGACAAGGCTCTCTCGCTGCCCGCTGCCCAGGAGCAGATGGCCGAGAACTACAATATCATGATGGAGGACATGACAGGTTCCGCCACCACCATGGTCTCCACGGACCCATTCGCTCTCCGCAATTTCCTCGCCGCTTCCCTCCTCCCGCAGGGAACTGACGGCATCTCTGCAGGATCGCTCAGCGGCTTCTCCCTGGTTGACAACCACTTGTTTTCCAAGGACTCCACCATAGCTCTGGCTTTCCTGTCCCCTAACTTCACTTCGTTCGATTCGAAGTCCGGGACAAGGCTCGTCGACATGATAGAATTGGAGGCGGGGGAATTCTCCGCATCCCATTCCGGGGTCGAAGTCCTTTTCCATGGAGCTCCCGTCCGGAGCGTCTTCAACTCCCGCCGCATCAAGGCTGACCTTGTCCTCACCATCGGACTGTCGTTCGCCCTGATCCTCATGCTGCTCTGCGTCGCCTTCCGGTCGCTTGCAGTCATCCCGCTGCTCGCCATGCCTGTCGCATACGGAGCATTCTTCGCCCTCGCATGCATGTACCTGCTCCAGGGGGGAATGTCGCTCATGGCCCTCGGCATCGGTGCCATAGTTCTCGGAGTGGCAGTCAGTTACTGCCTCCACGTCATCACGCACCATGTCTACGTCGGAGATTCCGAGAAGATGCTCCGGGACGAGTCCACTCCTGTCTGCCTTGGCTGCCTGACGACTATCGGCGCTTTCATGGGGCTCCTCCTTACCAGCAGCTCCCTGCTCCGGGATTTCGGCCTTTTCGCGACCCTCGCCCTGGTCGGCAACACACTTTTTGCGCTCATAGTCCTTCCCCATGTGATGGACCGGACAAGACAGGTGCGCCGCAACGAAAAAGTGTTCTTCCTCATAAGCCGCATGGATGAATATCCCATAGACAGGAAGGCGGGCGTGCTGATTCCTGTAGCGGTTGCCATAGTTGTATGCCTTTTCTTTGCCGGGAAAGTAGGCTTCGACAGCGACCTCAGGAACATAGGCTACAATGATCCCAATGTCGTCAGGAGCCAGGAACTCTATTCTGAGAAAAATTTCGGAGGAAACACACAGGTCTATTTCGCCGCCGTGGATTCCACCCTCGACGGAGCTCTGTCCGTGAACGAGAAAATCCTCTCCCGTCTCGATTCCCTGAAGGAAGCCGGTCTTGTCGCCACATTCTCTCCTGCCGTCAGGATCCTGTTCCCGTCCTCGGAGGTCCAGGAAGAGAGGATAGCGGCATGGAATGCCTACTGGACGCCGGAAAAGGTGGGCGAGGCGATGGAGACCCTCTCTCAGGCAGTTGCCGTAGTGGGCCTGGACGTCTCGACATTTGACCCGTTCCGCTCCATGGTCACCTCGGACTATGAACCCGGATCCCTCTATGACGAAGGCATTCTCCCGGATGGCCTCATCAGCAATTTCATTGAGCAGTCGCCTGACGGCAAGTTTCTGGTATTCACCCCGGTACAGATCCCTTCCGACAAGTCAGCCAAGACGGTCGAGGACGCAGTTGCCGCAATTCCGCATGCCACCGTCGTCGACCCGTTCTACTACATGTCCGACATGGTCGAGGTGATCCACTCCGACTTCAGCGTCGTGCTCGCCATCTCGTCGCTTTTCGTTTTCCTGATCCTGCTGATTTCTTTCCGCAACATCCTTGTCGCCCTCGTCGCATTCCTCCCCATGTTCCTGAGCTGGTACGTCGTCGAAGGAGTCATGGCCCTTTCGGGACTCGAATTCAACCTGATCAACATTGTGATTTCTACGTTCATCTTCGGTATTGGCGTGGACTACAGCATATTCGTGATGGAAGGCCTTCTCTCCCAGGCAAAGGGCGAGGGAGATGACCTCCTCGCATACCACAAGACCGCGATTTTCTTCTCCGCCTTCGTGCTGCTGATCGTGGTGCTGTCGCTGATGTTCGCATCCCATCCTGCCATCAGGTCGATCGGAGTCAGCACCTTCATCGGAATGGCCTCCACGATCCTGATAACATACACCCTCCAGCCGTTCCTTTTCCGGTGGCTTCTCCGCCGGCCTGCGTTCCGGCGTTCCGTAACTCGCAGGAAATGAAGGATAAAGCAGTCATAATCGGAAGCGGCCTCGGCGGGCTGGAATGCGGCTATCTGCTCGCAAAGAAGGGGTATGGGGTAACCGTCCTGGAGAAGGACGCCGCCCTGGGAGGCTGCCTGCAGACATTCCGGCGTGGGGGTCTTCGCTTCGATACCGGATTCCACTATGTCGGGGCTCTGGGTGAGGGAGAGGCGCTATGGCGTTTGTTCCGGCTCTTCGGGCTGCTCGGCCTGCCGTGGCAGAGGATGGATCCGGAATGCTTCGACGAAGTCTCATTCGCTGACGGAGACGCTGTCAGGACGTATCCATTCGCGTGCGGACACGAGAGGTTCGTGGAAAGGCTTTCGGAGCTTTTCCCCTCGCAGCGTGCCGGACTGCAGAATTTTGCCTCATTCCTCAAAGGCGTGGGGGACAATATCTTTTCCCCATTTCTAGGAAACTCTTCCGGGATGAATGACCTTTTCTCCCGGCCGGCGAAGCAGTTCATCGACGAAACCCTCTCCGATCCTTTGCTTAGGCGTGTCCTGTCCGGGACGAACCTGAAGATGGAACTGGGCCCTTCTCTTCCGCTCTATGTCTATGCCCAGATCAACAATTCCTACATTCTCAGTGCATGGCGTCTCGTGGGCGGCGGATCCCAGATCGCGGACAAGCTCGCGGAAGGAATTCGATCCTTCGGCGGAAGGGTGCTGACCGGACATGAGGTGCTCTCGATCAATCCCGACGGGGACAGGGCTGCGTCCGTAACTGTCAGGGTGTCAGGAGGAGACGAGATTGTATTCCCTGCTGACTGGGTGATCTCCGATGCCCATCCTTCCGTGACCTTGGGAATGATAGGGGAGTGCAGGGACGTCCGGAAAATCTACCGCCGCAGGATGTCCTCGCTTGCCGACACCTATGGCATGCTGACCGCGAATATCGCCCTGAGGCCCGGCGCCGTGAGATATTTCAACCGCAACCTGTATGTCCATGATTCCGGCGCAGACCTCTGGAACCCGGACCCGTCCCGTACGGAAAGCGTGCTCGTGCACTGCTATCCTCCCGAGGACGGAGGCGAATTCGCGACCCACCTTGATATCATGACGCCCATGGCATGGGAGCCTGTTTCTTCATGGAAAAACGGCAAGCCGGGCAGGAGAGGGGAGGAATATGAATCCCTGAAAAGGGCGAAAACTCGGGAGGCAATTGCCCTTGTATCAAGGAGATTGCCGGAACTGGAAGACGCTGTTTCGGATTCATGGACCAGCAGTCCCCTGACATGGAACTACTACACTGGCACACCCTTCGGGTCGGCGTATGGAGTCCGCAAGGACTGGGAAAACCCGATGGGTACG
>CAYTXA010000046.1:8389-12706 GCA_964440865.1 uncultured Muribaculaceae bacterium
GTGATTTCGCCGCGCACTCCGCTCCGGAACCTGCTTCTGACAGGCCAGAGTCTCAACCTGCACGGAATTCTGGGCACGTCCATGACCGCAATCCTGACTTGCCTCTCGGTCCCGGGTCTCGAGTCGCTCCCGGAGGAGATTGTCCGTTGAGGTTTTATTTGTAAATTTGACCCCTATGGATAAGAAAATAGCACTTGTGACCGGCGGAAGCCGGGGAATCGGCAGGGCAGTCGCCGTCAGGCTTGCCGCTGCAGGGTTCTATGTGATAATCAATTACAGAGGAAATGACGAGGCTGCGGCCGAGGCACTTTCCGCTGTACGCGAGGCTGCAGGCAGCCAGGACGATGCAGGCGAGCTTCTGAAATTCGATGTCTCTGATTTCGGGGCTGTTTCCAGCGCGATCGCCGGATGGCAGGCTGCCCATCCGGAGGAGTATGTCAGCGTGCTGGTGAACAACACCGGGATCAGGGCAGACAATTTGCTGCTCTGGATGGAACAGGGTGACTGGCAGAAGGTCATAGACACAAACCTTGGAAGCTTCTTCAATGTCACGAAGGCGCTTCTCCAGCCCATGACGGTGCACAAATGGGGAAGGATCATAAACATGGCCAGCGTCTCGGGAGTCCGCGGACTTCCCGGCCAGACCAACTATTCTGCGGCCAAGGGCGGAATCATCGCCGCGACGAAGGCTCTTGCCCAGGAGGTCGCCGCGAGGAAGGTGACTGTCAATGCTGTAGCTCCCGGATTCATCTCCACGGACATGACGGAGAGTCTCGACGAGAAGGAACTCTCGAAGACGATTCCGGCAAAGCGGTTCGGACGTCCGGAGGAAGTTGCAGCGCTCGTGGCTTTTCTTGCATCTGATGATGCGGCCTACATCACTGGCCAGACTATTGGAATCAACGGAGGAATGATATGATGAGAAAATATATTTTCATGGCTATTGCCTTGATTGTCATGGCAATGCCTCTGAGGGCCGACGGGGTGCTGGACAAGATCGCCTCTTCCAATACCAGGATTTCGACGCTCCAGGCGCATTTCGACCAGAGCCGTTTCCTGAAGGCTACGGGGAAGACGATCCCGATGGAGGGCATTTTCTACTACGCCAGCCCGGACCGCATGTCGATGTCCTACTCTAAGCCGGCGAATGAGCTCCTGGTGATCGACAAGAACACGTTTTTCATGTACCGCGGCGGGAACCGCAGCACATTCGACACGTCGAAGAACAAGATCATGGGTTCGCTAAGCGACTGCCTGCTTGGGTGCGTGAGGGGCAAGGTAGGGGATGTCGCGAAGGCAAACAATGCCTCGGTTTCCACTTCGGAGTCCGGCGGAAACTATGTTGTGACGCTGACTGCGAAGGAGAAGTCGGTCCGTGGCTATTCGAAGATTGTGCTGACCTACCGCAAGGTGGACTGTGTGCTTGTCAAGATGGTGATGGAGGAGTTCACGGGCGTGACCAACACCTATGAGATGTCGGACATTGTCAAGGACAAACCTCTCGGCGATTCTGTCTTCTCCACAAAACGGTAATTTCCAAACTTTTGCGTGCGCTGGCGAGGGCTATTGGCCGCCAAACCCTCGCTTCGCTCGCCCTTCCCATCGTCAGCACCGCCATCCGCACAGCAACTACCGTTGCTTTGCGTCTGGCTTGCAGCCGATGGGCCCCTCCCTCTGGCAAGGCCGAGGGCGGCCATGGGTTTGGGGGCCAATACCCTCGCCTGAAGCGGAACTAGCTTATTTGAACCACTCGGTTAGGTGATCCTTTGCCCAGAGGAAGTAGACGAGAAGTCCGACCCAGCTTGTCAGGAGGACAACTACGATGGAAATGATCTTGCCGACCAGAGAAATAGGTTTCTTGATGATGTCGAGCACGGCGAGTACGGAAAGTACTATGCCGGCGATGTAGATGATTTTGCCCATGAGATTGGTGAATTAAGTTTCAGTTGTACTAAGCTAATGAATTTTGCGGGAAAATTCATGACAAATGAAAAAAAGTTCACATTCGGGGATGAAATGTCGAAATTATAACTATATTTGCAGTCCGGTTCCGGGAAATCGGGACGGAAAATAACCAATCGGGATGTAGCGCAGTTGGTTAGCGCACGCGTCTGGGGGGCGTGAGGTCGCTAGTTCGAGTCTAGTCATCCCGACATAAGAGGACAACCTTTTTGGCTGTCCTCTTTTTTTTGTCCGACGGCAGCAGCCCTCCGGAACCTGTGTCGCCACGAAAAACGTCCAGAGCGTTTCCCGAGGTACGGAAATTGAAGGGAAACCACATCGCCTCAAACTAAAACCAACAACATCAAGATGGCCGAAAACATCACAATATACTGCGTGAATGACGGAAAGTGCCATTCAATCAGCGCAGGAACTACTCTGGGAGAAATTGCAGGGCAGCTGAATCCGAAGACAGAAAAAGATATGCCGGTGCTTGCAGCGCTGGCGGACAAGAAGCTCAAGGAGCTGTCCTACAAGGTGGACCAGCCCATGGAAATAGAATTCATCGGCTACTATCACCCGGACGGTCGCCGCTGCTACCTCCGCTCGCTCTGCTTCGTACTCCAGAAAGTCGTCGCGGACATGTATCCGGACAAGGTGCTCGTTGTCGACCATTCCCTTCCGTCCGGTCTCTACTGCGAGATCAAGGAAAGCCGGGTCGGAGATGACCGCCAGCATCCTGTCTATTTCGCGACGGACGAGGAGATTACGCAGATAGAGAAGAACATGCGCAAGGTGGTCCTTGCGGACCTTCCTTTCGTCAAGAAGAAGATTTTCGAAGAGAACGCCGAGAAGATCTTCCTGTCCCAGCATCAGCCGGAAAAAGCCGCTCTCCTGCACACGACCGATGCTTTCGTCACGTCGGTCTACTCGATGGACGGCCGTCAGGACACGTTCTACGGCCCGCTCGTTCCCTCGACCGGCCTGCTGAAGAAATTCGCGCTTTCTGCATTCGGCAACGGGTTCATCCTCCAGCCGCCCATGAACATAGACTTCAACCGTCTCCTGCCGATGAAGAGGCAGTCGAAGATTGCCGGAACGCTCAAGGCGTATTCGGACTGGTGCGAGATACTCGGGATCTACGGCGTAGGCAGTCTCAACAAAGCTATCCAGGACGGCAATGCCGTGAATATCATCAACATATCCGAGGCGATGCAGGAGAGGGAGTATGCGAGGATCGCGGACCAGATCTATGCCCGCAGGTCGCAGGTGAAGGTCGTCTTCATAGCCGGCCCGTCTTCCAGCGGCAAGACATCGTCTTCCCTTCGCCTGGCGCTTGAGCTCAATGTGCTGGGCCTCAATCCTAAGGTGATCGAGCTGGACAACTACTTCAAGAACAGGGAAGATACGCCGAAGGACAAGGACGGGAACTATGATTTCGAGGCGCTCGGAGCCATGGATCTCCCATATCTCAACCAGCAGATCAATGACTTGCTCGATGGCAAGGAGGTCGTGATCCCGAAGTTCGATTTCGTGAGCGGGAACCGTGCCGAGGGGAAGGGCACGCCCATGAAGCTTGGGGAGAAGGACATCCTGATCATGGAAGGAATCCATGCCCTGAATCCGGAGATGTCTTCTGCTGTGGACGATTCAAGGATTTTCAGGGTATATGCTTCTGCGCTGACGTCACTCAATCTCGACGAGAACAACAATATCTCCACTTCGGACAATCGTCTCCTACGCAGGATGGTCAGGGACAACAGGGTGAGGGGTATCACTCCGGAGGAGACTATCGGAAGGTGGGACAGTGTGCGCAAAGGTGAGTCCCACAATATTTTCCCGTTCCAGGAGAATGCCGATGCAATCTTCAATTCGGCTCTGATCTTCGAGCTCCCGATGTTGAGGTATTACGCTGAGCCGCTTCTGAGGAGGATTCCGAGGAAGTCTCCGGCCTATACCGAGGCTGTCCGTCTGCTCAAGTTCCTGGGCTACATCACTCCGCTGACTCCCGCCGAGATCGCCGCCATCCCTCCGACCTCGATCATGCGCGAGTTCATCGGCGGCCAGACCCTCTAGCCGCCCCTGCCGTCGCCGTCCGCTCCTCCTTCCGTCCGCTCCTCCTTCCGTCCGCTGCCGCTTCCGTCTGCTTCGCCGGACCGGCGCTTTGCCTTGCTGGCCATGCCCGAACTCCGCTCTACCCAATGCACAGCCACGCGCTCAGGTCTGCGTCCAGGCTCCGCTCCGGCCTCGGTCGGACAGCTTTGCGGCGACGGGGCTTTCTTGCTGCGGCAGGAGGTGGCGGGTGTTCCTGGCTCGGATGGCCGGCCTGTCCGGCGGCAAAGCGCCTATGCTGCGGAACTCGCAGTCATAGCCGCT
>CAYTXA010000047.1:0-12568 GCA_964440865.1 uncultured Muribaculaceae bacterium
TCTCGTCCACGTCAATGTAGACTGTCTGTGTGAAGTCGGTCACATAGTAACACTTATCATTCTTCTCAAGCATGTTGCTCTGATCCGCTTCTTTCGTGAAAGGAAGCGTTAGTCCGGCAGAGATGTACAGGGGGATCATGTTGACGGTAACTTCTCTTTTGTATTTCGGAAGCGATACCGAAACTTTGCATGTCGAACTGGAGGACAGTATTTCCTCGTAGAGATCCTCGCTGAGCTGGTCAAGGATGTCTTCCAGGTCCTCGGCGTCCTTCGGCAGGATAGCCGTATAGGCGAATGCACCATTGCCATAGTCCATCTGGAGAGCCTGCAGGTCGTCGTCCTCGTAGTAGCTGAAATCGCTCGTCTTGTGCATCATCGGGATGCGGTCCTCCTTGCCGTCCAGATATGTGAACTTGTCGTTCTTTGTCTCCTCCTTGCTGAACGGGGAGCTCCATTTGCTCTTGAAGTACAAGGCGTTGATAATATAGCCTTTAGCTAACTCGTTGAGGTCGTTTTCGCTCATCAGTGCGGGAATACGTCCGCCGGTATGCTTGGACGACCAGGAGTTGACTTTGTCGATGATCTGGTCCCTGTCCTCAAAAAAATTGGCAGAATAGAGCTCAGCATCGGAATATTCCGAGACAAGGTCAATATAGTCCTGCTTGATGCTTGTACTTCCTGCAGTATTTGTCAGCAGCATATTCGACACCTCCAGGTCAGTCTTCCTGTCGGCCTCTTTCAGCTGCTTCGTGAGAGTTGAGAGGTATTGGATCGTAGCTGTGGCATCATCGCCGAACCCAAGGGTCGAGACGATCTGGTCCTGGGTCTCTCCGGCGGCTCCCGGGGCGAGCATCCCGAGAGCTATCTGGGAGCTCAGCGGAGAGATGAGGCAAGCGCCGTTGTTTTCCTTGAATTGGTTTGCGAGGAGTTCCAATCCAAGCTCGTTCCCGGACTCCACGTATTCAGTCTGTGCTTTTGTCAGGACGATGTCCTGCCGCTTCACGTTCCTGTTGTCTTCATCTTCCGAGTTGCATGCAGCCAGAAGCAGAACTGCGATCGAGAGCGCCCCGAAATTTGAACTAATTTTTTTCATAAGAAAGAAAAGTACTGTATTATTGCTTTTATAACGTTGTAGTGCAAAGGTAGCTATTTAAACGGATAAAACAAATTTCTGTAAAAAAATTAATAGGAGAAACATAAATGTTTGTGCGACAATAATTTACTTAGGTATGGAGATTTCCTCTGGTTTTGCTTGTTCGCGCGCATTGGCTGAAATGCAAAACGGCGGCCTGAATGTTCAGACCGCCGTTTGTGCTAAGTGACCGGGACTACAGTTCTGTCTTGATCTTCCTGATGGCGTCTTCGAGAACGGGGACAGGGGCGCAGAGAGATGCGCGGACGTAGTCATTTCCGTTCTTCCCGAAAGCCATGCCCGGAGTGATGAATACGCCGGCACCGTACATCAGGCGGTCGGACATCCTCTCGCCGAGAGTCTTGGAGGTGTCGTCACTGAGGTACTTGTTGTCCGGGTTGACATGACCCCAGACGAAGAGGCCTGCAGTGTTTGTGTCGTACGTGACGCCCAGAAGGTCGAACATCTCGAATACCACTTTCTTGCGGCGGGCATACTCTACATTGATCTTGTCATACCAGTCCTGTCCCTGGCTGAGAGCATCCACTGCCGCCATCTGGATAGGCTTGAATGTGCCGGAGTCCATCTGGCTCTTGATCTTCAGGAGAAGCTTGATGTACTCGGCATCGCCGGCTACCATACCGACCCTCCATCCGGACATGTTCGAAGCCTTGGAGAGGGAGTTCATCTCGATGCAGCACTTCTTCGCGCCCTCGCAGGAGAGGACAGACTGGTGGTCATCCGTGAGGACGAAGCTGTAGGGGTTGTCGCTTACGAGAAGGATGCCGTGACGGTTGCAGAAGTCCACGATCTGCTGATAGCACTCGTGGGAAGCCATCGCGCCGGTAGGCATGTTCGGGTAATTGATCCACATCATCTTGACCCCGTCCAGGTCCATCTTCTCGAGATCCTCGATCTTGGGCAGCCAGCCATTTTCATGCTTGAGGTCGTACTTGACGAGGTCTGCGCCTACAATCTGGGCAGCGGCGGTGTAGGTGGGATATCCGGGATCGGGCACGAGAACCTTGTCCCCGGGATTTATGAAAGAAAGGAAGATTATGAGAATTCCTTCCTTGGAACCCATGAGAGGCTGGATCTCGCTTTCGGGATCGAGATCGACACCATACCAGCGCTTGTACCATGCCGAGAAAGCGTTCCTCAGCTCAGCGGTCCCATTGTAGGGCTGGTACTTGTGGCTGTCGGGCTGGTGTGCGCTCTCGCAGAGCTTCTCGATGGTCGATGCGGGCGGCATGCCGTCGGGAGCACCGATTCCGAGATTGATAACCGGGTCTTTGCCAACTGCCGCTCTCTTCTTGTTGAGAGCAGCCCTCTCCCTGTTCTTGATGGAGAAGAAATACTCTTTGACGGATTCTGTCCGTTGTGCAGGTTTGATGATCATAGTTTACTATTATAGTTCGTTTTACTATATGCTTGTCTTGTATTCTCCGAGCACCCGGAAGTCGTCTATAAGGGGACGGACCGCCGAAAGTGCCTGGTTATAACGCTCATAGCTGTCGAACTTTATGTCGACATAGAAGAAGTACTGCCATTTCTTTCCGGGAATCGGCAGAGACTGGATACGGGTCAGGTTCATGTCGTAGAATGACAGGATAGTCAGTATCTGCGCCAGCGAACCCGGCTTGTGCTGGAGGGTGAAGCAGAGAGATGCCTTGTTGACTGCCGCCTTGTCGACCGGGAGCGAGTCGTCGATTATCAGGAAGCGCGTGAAATTCTCCTTGAACGTCTCGATGTCCTCGCGGAGCATCTCGAGACCGAACATCCTGGCGGCAAGGTCGGAAGCCACCGCTCCGACGCCCATCAGATGGCCCTTGGCTATGTCCGCGGCGCTCTTGGCCGTGTCCTCGCTCTCCACCATCCTGATCCATGGACATTCGTTCTCGAAGAATTCACGGGTCTGGTTGATCGCCATGTAGTGCGTCCTGACCTCCTTGATGTCCTCGATCCTCTGGCCGGGGATGGCCATGAGATTCTGCTTTACCCGGATATAGATCTCGCCTTTGATCTTCTGTGGATGTTTCCGCAGAAGCTCGAAATTCGGGATCAGTCCGCCTGAGGTCGTGTTCTCGATCGCCATGACGGCGGCATCGGCACGGCCCTGGTCGATGGCCTTGTAGAGGTCATCGAAAGTCGGGCATTCCACGAACTCCGGCTCAATGCCGATGTTGCGGTAGAACTCCAGCCCGGCCTGCTCATGGAAACAGCCCGCGTAGCCCTGGATGGCCACGCGACGCTTGTGTGTGTCAAGTTCGTTCATCCCTCAGCAGCCGACCCTATACGGTCATCATGTCCTTTTCCTTGGCAGCGACGAGGTTGTCAATCTCCTTGACGAACTTGTCGGTCAGCTTCTGTGCTTCCTCCTCTCCCTCTGCCTCGGCGTCCTCGGTGATTTCCGTGCCGCTCTTCTGGGCCTTCTTGAGGGCATCCACAGCCTCCCTGCGGGCATTCCTTACGACAACCTTTGCGTTCTCGCCTGCGGCCTTCGCCTTCTTGCTCAGCTCCTTGCGGGTGTCCTCGGTCAGAGCGGGCACTGTGCAGCGGATAACCTCGCCGTTGTTCGAAGGAGTGAATCCGAGGTTGGCATCCTGGATAGCCTTGGCTATCTTGGAAAGCATGGACTTGTCCCACGGCTGGACAAGAATGGTCCTTGCATCGGTCGTGGATACGGACGCCGCCTGGGGAAGCGGAGTGGGAACTCCGTAGTAGTCGACCATTACGTCATTGAGAATGGAAGGGCTTGCCTTCCCGACGCGATAGGTCTTCAGGTCTTCCTCAAGGAACGAGACTGCGTCTTTCATCTTGGCCTCAGCACCGCTGAGAATTGTCTTGGCTTTTTCTGGTAACATGGTAAAAAGATGTATGGTTCTACGAATGATTAGACATGTACGAGTGTTCCGATCTTCTCGCCCTTGGCAAGGCGCACCAGACCGTCCTTTTCGTCGACACTGAATACGACGACGGGCATGTTCCCCTCCCTGCAGAGGGAGAATGCTGTCTGGTCCATGACCCGGAGATTCTTCGAGATGGCCTCGTCGAAGGAAAGGTCATCGTATCTTGTCGCCGTGGGGTCTTTTTCGGGATCGGCAGTGTAGACCCCGTCCACGCGCGTTGCCTTGAGCACGGCGTCGGCATGGATCTCGAGAGCACGCAGAGCTGCTCCGGAGTCCGTAGTGAAGAACGGGTTGCCGGTTCCTCCGGAAATCAGGGCTACGCCTCCTTCCTCGAGGACCTTGACGGCCTCATCCCTCATATAATATCTTGCAATCGGCTCCATCGGGGTGGCCGTGAAGACAGTCGCACTGACGCCTTCGTCCTTTATGAACATCGAAAGAGCCAGGGAATTTATGACGGTCGCAAGCATGCCCATCTTGTCGCCGTCGACCCTGTCGAACCCCTTGCCGGTTCCCTGCAGCCCGCGGAAGATGTTCCCCCCGCCATTGACTATTCCGATCTGCAGACCCGCCTTCGAAGCATCGGCAATTCCCTTCGCAAACCGCTTCAGGCACTCCGTGTCCAGGCCTTTCCCGACTTTGCCTCCGAGGCTTTCGCCGCTAAGTTTCAGTAGTACTCTCTTGTACATATCTACCCTAATTTACAAACGGAACAAAAATAGAAAAAATCTCGCTGAGTTGGTGTTTATCTTCATGGAAAGTTTTATATTTGCACCCGAACAAACAACAACGGGAAAATAACTGATATGGCCAACGCTTTCCACTATTCAATCGGAAGAAAGTTCATCCAGGCTGTCAGCGGAGCATTTCTGATCGTGTTCCTCTGCCTGCACATGACGATCAATTTCTTCTCTGTAATCGACACGTTTACCGGCAAATTCGGCGCTGCAGACGGGCTGTTCCAGCTTGGCTGCGACTTCATGGCGCTTCCTATAGTCAGCATAATGGTTCCGGTGCTCGCGCTCGGATTCCTTGTCCATATCGGCTACGGCATCTACCTCACATGCTACAACGTCAAGGCGCGTGGCGGATACAGCCGTTACGAGGTTGCCAGCCGCGCCAAGGCTGATTCATGGTCTGCAAAGAACATGTTCGTCCTCGGTATCGTGATCCTCGGCATCCTCTTCTTCCACCTTACCCACTTCTGGGCAAAGATGCAGCTCCTCGAGTTCACCGGAAGCGAGGCTGAGAATCCGTACATGCTCCTCACGACGACGTTTGGCCGATGGTGGGTGCTCCTCGTATACATCATCTGGTTCGTGGCTGTATGGTTCCACCTTTGCCATGGCTTCTGGAGCATGTTCCAGACAGTAGGGTGGAGCAACCAGATCTGGATGAGGAGGCTCAAGGTCATCGGAATCGTCGTAGCGACGATCATCTGCCTTGGATTCTGCACAGTTGCCATAAACGCTTTCTATCAGGCAAGCCTGCTGTAGACCAGAGACAACAACCGAAAATTCAGACCGGCCTCAGAAATGAAGTCGGTTTTTTATTAACTTAGTGGCAGCAAACAAACTAAACGAACTTCATATGAAACAGAAGAAATTCATGCTCCCCGAGAGCGAAATCCCCACGCAGTGGTTCAACATGCAGGCTGTGATGCCCAACAAACCGAAGCCTTTCCTCAACCCCGGAACTCTCAAGCCCATGACGGCAGAGGAGATGTACCCGATTTTCTGCAAGGAATGCGCAAACCAGGAGCTCAACCAGAAGGACGAGTGGATTGACATCCCCGAACCGGTCCGCGAGCAGTATGCCTCCTACAGGTGCACCCCGCTCGTACGTGCCTATGACTTCGAGAAGGCGCTCGACACCCCGGCCCACATCTACTTCAAGAACGAGAGCGTATCCCCCGCAGGCTCCCACAAGCTGAACTCGGCCCTTGCCCAGGCGTACTACGCAAAGCAGGAAGGTCTGACCAACGTCACGACAGAGACCGGCGCCGGCCAGTGGGGCGGCGCGATGAGCTATGCGGCCCGCAAGTTCGGCCTCGAGCTCGGAGTCTACATGGTCAAGATCAGCTACGAGCAGAAGCCCTACCGCAAGAGTATCATGCAGACGTTCGGAGCCAGCATAACTCCTTCTCCCTCAATGTCCACCAGGGCCGGAAAGGACATAATCACCAGGGACCCGAACTACAGCGGCTCGCTCGGTACGGCAATCGCCGAGGCCATCGAGCTCGCCATGGAAACAAAGAACTGCAAGTACGTGCTCGGCTCAGTCCTGAACCATGTATGCCTGCACCAGTCTATCATAGGCCTTGAGGCGGAGAAGCAGATGGCAATGACCGAGGACGGATACCCCGACATCGTAATCGCTTGCTTCGGCGGCGGATCAAACTTCAGCGGAATCGCCCTTCCTTTCATGCGCCACAACTTCGACGGAAGCGGAAAGAAGACCCGCTTCATTGCCGCAGAGCCTGCTTCCTGCCCGAAGCTGACGCGCGGAAAGTTCGAGTATGACTTTGCGGACGAGTCCTGCATCACCCCGCTCCTCCCGATGTACACCCTCGGACATGAATTCAAGCCTTCGAACATCCATGCCGGCGGACTCCGCTACCACGGTGCCGGCGTCGTAATGTCCCAGCTCCTGAGGGACGGCTATCTCGAGGGAGTCGACATAGACCAGATCGAAAGCTTCACCGCCGGCGTTGCCTTTGCCCGCTCGGAGGGCATCATCCCCGCTCCGGAATCCTGCCATGCCATCGCCGCAACAGTACGCGAGGCCCTAAGGTGCAAGGAAACGGGCGAGGCGAAGACCATCCTCTTCAACCTTTCCGGCCACGGCTTCGTCGACATGAGTGCCTACGACCGCTACTTCTCCGGCGACCTGCAGAACTACAGCCTCTCCGAGGAGGACCTGAAGAAGTTCCGTAGGAGCACGGACGAGCTCAACAAGAACATCAAATTCTAAATTTTTCTGATATGGATAGTAAATCTGCCCTTTCGCTGCTCCTTGGCGCCGCTGCCGGTGCCATCGCAGGACTCCTTTTCGCACCCGAGAAGGGAAGTGTGACCCGCAAGAAGATCTATGAGGCCGCTTCCGAAGGATATGACGACCTGAAAGACCAGAGCGCAGACCTTGCTCAGGAAGTGAAGGTCCGTGCCCGCTATGCCCGCCGTCAGGTCAAGGACCTGAAGGATACCGTTCTGGAGCAGAGCTCCGGACTGAAGGAAGATGCCCGCGTGAAGATCCTGGACCAGCTCGAGAAGATTGAGAAGGCCCTGTCGAAGGATGCCGATTCTTCTGAGGTCAACGGACCGCAGCTTTAGTGTCCATGGCTGAGTTTTACGAGAACGTCGGAGGTCTGGCGGGAAGCACGAAGGACTACCTCGACCTGAAGCGCAATGACCTGAAACTCAGGTCGGCCAAGGGTCTTTCCATCACGCTGAACCGCCTGCTTTCGCTGATTCTGGTGCTGTTCGCCGTCTCGATCGTGCTCCTTGCGTTTTCAATAGGGCTCATCTTCCTTATTGGAGACGCAATAGGAAGCATGGCCGGGGGCGCTTTCATCGTGGCCGGAATCTTCGCCGTGGTTGCCGTCGTGCTGTTCCTCCTGAAGGACAAGCTCTTCGCGGGGAGCATGGTGCGGATGTTCATGGGAATTTTCTTTGACGACGAAAAATGACCGACGACTACAAGAACATCTCCTCGCTGAAGGAACTGGACCAGGCGATTGCCGACAATGCCCTGAGGCTCAAGGCAAAGGAACAGGAAATCGGAGACGGCGCCGTGAAGGTCAGGGATGATTTCAGGACGTCTTTCAGCGGAGCAAGCCTCCTTGCCAGCGGAGTCCGGAGCATTTCCCGCTTCGTTCCGTTCGATGCCATCCTGCTTGCAGGGGTGCGCCTTCTGAGAAACCGGCTGCTGCGCCGCCGCTAGTCCGTTACGTGCCAGACTCTTGACGGGTCCGGACGGAATGTCCTGAGGCTTGATGTAAGGACACTCCTGAACCTCTCCTTCTCTTCGGGGGAGAGGAATGCTACCGATATCGGAATCTGGAACAGCCTCTGCCTCAGGTCGAGAGGCACTTTCTTGTAGTCCAGGATCCTCTGGCTGTCCTTCTCGGTGGTCGCCACGAGAGCCGTGGGCTGGAGCTTTACGGCTGCCATGATGTGCGCCAGGTCGAAGCGGTTGTACTTGTGGTGGTCGGAGAACTTGAACCTCGATACGATCTTGTACTTGTCGCTGAGGTACATCCTCAGCGGCGTGTCCTTGGCAATGCCGGAGAAGAGGATAAGTTTCTTGGAGTAGATGTAGCGCGTGTCTCCTTCCTTGTAGATCGGCTCCGGAGTTTCATAGTTGATGCTGGTGAAGAATATGCTGACTTTCTTTCCGGAGCTGAACTCCCCGCAGCTCGTTGCATGGTCGAAATCCTTGACACCCAGCGACTTGACCCATTCGCTCTTTTCCCATTCCTCGAGAGACGAGGGACATTTCGTAGCGATCACGATATCCGCTTCGCTGATGCGCTCGGGAAGGTCGCGGAGTCTTCCGAACGGAAGCAGCATGTCCTTGTCCAGCGGCCTTTTCCACTCTACCAGCACGATGTTGACATGAGCCTTGAGCGAGCGGTACTGGAATGCGTCGTCGAGGACTATGATGTCGGAAGACGGAAAATCCTTTTCCTTTCACTTGCGCCCCTTCTTCGAGGTCAGGAGGTTTTGGGCGTGGCCGTGGAAATCGCATCCCTCGACCCTTGGCCTGTCCACAGCCACGGTCACGGAAGGGAATCTCTTCTTCATCTGCAGAGGCTCGTCGCCGTAGAACTTTGCGCTGCCGTCGACCGTAACCTGCTGGAAACCTACACTGTTGCGCTTGTGTCCGCGCGAAAGGACCGCGATTTTCTTGTCTTTCCAGTCCTCGCTTCCCAGAAGGGTCTGGAGGATCATCTGGGTGTGGGGCGTCTTCCCCGTACCTCCTGCGGCAAGATTGCCGACGCAGATCGTCGGAACCTCACCGGTCCAGACTTTCCAGCGTCCGCTGTCGTAGAGTCTTTGTCTCGTCTTGAGGACGAGCCAGTATGGGAACAGAAGCACCTTCCTGAACATTGCCTGCAAAGATAGCAATATATTATTATACTCCGTAGACATTTGCAGCCTCAGGAAGTTCACATTCGTTCCATTTGTCGGCAATTTCTTCCAGAATGGACACGATTTCTCCGGGATCCATGGACGTTACGAGCCTCATCCTCGTGTCCTTGAAGTTGGGAAGTCCCTTGAAGTAGCAGCTCAGGTGGCGCCTCATCTCGTAGATTCCCCGCGGCTCGCCCTTGAATTCGAGCGAAAGGGCGAAATGCCTCTTTGCCAGGGCAACCCGCTCCTTGACCCCGAGCGGCGGAAGCTCTTCTCCCGTAGTCAGCAAGTGCTTGATTTCGCGGAAGATCCATGGATGTCCGAACGATGCTCTCCCGACCATGATCCCGTCCACTCCCGACATCTCGAAGTCCGCCTTTGCCACTGCTGCCGAGGTGATGTCTCCGTTCCCGACGATGGGGATATGCATGGCGGGGTTCGCCTTGACCGCTGCAATCAGGCTCCAGTCGGCGCTTCCCCGGTACATCTGGCAGCGAGTTCTGCCATGGATCGTAAGAGCCTGGATCCCAGCGTCCTGCAGTCTCTCCGCAAGAGGAACTATGATCTTGGACTTGTCGTCCCATCCGAGCCGGGTCTTGACCGTGACCGGTTTCCGCACCGCCTTGACTATCCGCTCCGTTATCATCACCATCTTGTCCGGCTCCCGCATCATGCCGCTCCCGGCCCCCCGCAGGGCTATCTTCGTGACCGGACACCCGAAATTGATGTCGATCCAGTCTGCTCCGTGCCCGCCCGCGATCTCGTCCGCGTGGTCCGCCATCTGGGCGGCATGGACCATGGCATCGGGGTCGGCACCGTAGATCTGGATGCCGACGGGAGTCTCCTCCGGGAGAGTCTTCATCTTCGCGAGGGCTTTTTTCGCGTCCCGTATAAGTCCTTCAGCAGGAATGAATTCCGTGACGACTGCATCCGCCCCGCACTCCTTGCAGACCAGACGGAACGATGCGTCCGTGACGTCGTCCATCGGCGCGAGGATCACAGGCCTCTCTCCCAAATCGATATTTCCAATTTTCATGTTCCTGGCACTCTTGTTTTCGACAGCAAAATTATTATTTTTGTGTGACATATTAACGGACAATTACCATGGCAAAGGAAATCAAGACTATAGGAATACTGACTTCCGGAGGCGATGCTCCCGGAATGAACGCCTGCATCAGGGCCGTGACCCGCTCGGCAATCTACAACGAGATGAAAGTCTACGGTATCTGCCGCGGATTCGAGGGCCTGATGAACGGCGAGTTCAAGGAATTCTCCTCGGAAAGCGTCAGCAACATCATCCAGCGTGGAGGCACCATCCTGAAAACTGCCCGCAGCGAGATGTTCACGACTCCCGAAGGCAGGAAGATGGCCTATGACAATCTCGTAAAGTACGGAGTCGACGCTCTGATCGTGATCGGCGGAAACGGCTCCCTGACGGGCGCGAAAATCCTTGCCGCCGAGTACGATTTCCCGGTGATCGGACTTCCCGGCACGATCGACAACGACCTCTACGGGACAGACTATACAATAGGTTACGACACAGCGCTCAACACGATTGTCGAGTGCGTGGACAAGATCCGCGACACGGCTTCTTCCCACGACCGCATCTTCTTTGTCGAGGTCATGGGCCGTGATGCCGGATTCCTGACGCAGAACAGCGCCATTGCTTCAGGAGCCGAGGCGGCGATCATCCCCGAGGACCAGACGGACGTCGACCAGCTTGCCCAGTTCATCGACAGGGGAGTGCGCAAGAGCAAGAACAGCAGCATCGTGCTGGTGTCCGAAGCGAAAAAGGACGGCCAGGGAGGAGCGCTGTACTATGCCGACAGGCTCCGCAAAGAGCATCCCGAATACAAGGTGCGCGTGACCATCCTCGGCCATCTACAGAGGGGAGGTACCCCGAGCGCATACGACAGGATTCTCGCCAGCAGACTCGGATATGCCAGCATCGAGGCTCTGAAAGAGGGCCAGAGGAACGTCATGATCGGCATCCAGCACGACAGGATCGCCTATGTGCCCCTGATCCGTGCCGTGAAGGATATCAAGCCGATAGACAAGGAATTGATAGACGTGCTCGCTGTACTTTCGATATAGAGGAAGCCCCGGAATTTTGGAAAGTTCCGGAATATTCGTAAATTTGCGGTCCCTGTAAAGTGCAGGGATCGCAAATTTTTAGTTATAAACCATTAAAGATCAAGACAGTGGACACACAAAGTTACAAGACCAGGTCGCTTCATGCGGCTGAGGTTGAGAAAGAGTGGGTCGTCATTGATGCCACGGACATTCCGCTTGGCCGTCTTGCTTCCAGGGTTGCTCTTGTCCTCCGCGGAAAGAACAAGCCCAGCTACACTCCGAACGTGGACTGTGGTGACAACGTCATCATCGTCAACGCCGAGAAGGTAGCCCTCAAGGGAAACAAGATGACAGGAAGGGTCTACACGCGTTACACCGGATACCCCGGCGGACAGCGCTACACGACTCCCAGGGATATCCTTCGCAGCAATCACCCCACAGACCTCGTAAGGAGGGCCGTAAAAGGCATGCTCCCGAAGAATCGTCTTGGCAGCAAGTTGCTCGACAACCTGTTTCTCTATGCTGGTCCGGAGCATCCGCACCAGGCACAGAAGCCAAGAGTCATCAAGTTCAACGAAATTTAAACAGAGCACATGGAACAAACAGTACACGCCATTGGAAGACGTAAATCAGCTGTCGCTCGTGTTTATGTGTCAGCAGGAAAAGGCAACATCACCATCAACGGCCGTGAGCTGAAGGATTATTTCCCCAAGCAGGCCGAGCAGTATGTTGTATGCCAGCCTTTTGAGACCACTGGCACCGTTGGTCAGTTTGACGTGAAGATCACCGTCGATGGCGGTGGCACCCATGGTCAGGCTGAGGCCGTAAGGCTTGGCATCGCCCGCGCCCTGTGCGAGGTTGATTCCGAGGCTTATCGTTCTGCTCTCAAATCTGCGGGATTCCTTACCCGTGACGCCCGCGAGGTCGCGAGACAGAAACCTGGCCAGCCCAGCGCACGCGCACACTTCCAGTTCAGCAAACGTTAGAGACCTGCTGGTTTACATCTGCACGGTCCGGTTGCTGAAATCTTCGGATCTTTCCCCAGGCGAGAGCCCCGGGAGGCTGCCTGAAGATTGCCGAGACCGCGGAAAATTCCGGAGACCTCTGATATGAGTTACTTCGGGGTTGACAAAAAGAGCCTTTGGGACGGAGGCAAACGTTCCGGAGGAAAAACACAAAAACAAAGAAAAAAATGCCAAGAACAAATTTCCAGGAATTACTCGAAGCAGGTGCGCATTTCGGACATCTTGCCCGCAAATGGAATCCTAAGATGGCTCCGTATATCTTCGACCAGAAGAACGGTATCCACATCATCGACC
>CAYTXA010000048.1:0-301 GCA_964440865.1 uncultured Muribaculaceae bacterium
CGTCCGGCCAGAAATGCTTGGGGTATCTTCTCCTGAGCTCCTTCCGCACCTCGAAATATGTGCCTGACCAGAAACTCCTGAGATCCTGGGTGAGCTGTACCGGCTTGAAGCCTGGAGAGAGCAGCTCCATCAGGACAGGTCTCCGCCCGTTGTCAACTCTTGGCGTATCGGTCAGCCCGAAACATTCCTGCAGCCTGACGTGAAGCACCGGGACATCGCTGCCGGAGCGGTATTCAAGCCTTATCCTTGAGCCGGATGGAACTTCGACGGACGCAGGTACAATCTTGTCCAGAGCGTTCTT